>JAJFBJ010000069.1 GCA_020697375.1 Nitrospira sp.
GCGCAGGAGTTCCAGCAACTGGAGCGCGATTACAAGATGACGAAGGATCTCTATTTCTCGGTGCTCCAGCGCTACGAAGACGCTCAACTTGCCGAATCGATGGAGCAGGCCAAGCATGTCGGGCAGATGCGCATCGTCGATCCTGCCATGCCGTCGAGAGCGCCGGTGGCGCCCAACCGGCTCAAATTGATTCTTGGAGCGCTGACGTTGTCGTTGGGCCTGGCTGCGGGGTGCATGATACTGGCCGAACAGCGGGATCGGTCCTTCCATGATGTGGAAAGCTTGCGTGAGTTCACGAAAGTCCCCATTCTCGTGCGCATTCCGGAAATCGTCACGAAAGCCGACCGGATCAGGGCCTATCGGCGATTCACATTCAAGGCGGCGGCCTCGATGATCGGGTTGGTCTTGATCGTCGGCGTGTTTTCGTACATCGCCTGGGATAACGACCAGCTGGTCTGGATGGTCAGTGAAACTAAACCCGCACCGCAAAACCGGTAAGGACAATCGTTCATTGTTGAAGGATTGACGACATGAAAGAACACACGAATCCCGTCTTACGGACGTCGCCTTTGGAGTCGCACCACTTGTCCAAATCCGGCCGAATCGACCAGCGTGGGGAACCGGCGCCGCACAAAATCGCCGCACGGGTCAAACCGGACGAGCGGCTGGTGAGCCTTGTCTCCCCCGCCACGATCGAGGCGGAACAATATCGAACGCTCGGACTCATGCTCGAGCAACGCCGCCACTCAGGGCTGCTCCAGGTGGTGGCGGTCTCGAGCCCGACGATGGGGGACGGAAAGACGGTGACCTCGATTAATCTGGCGGCCGCGCTGGCCCAATCTCCTCAGTCCCGTGTCCTGCTCGTCGACGCCGACTTCCGCAAGCCCTCCGTGCAAGCGCAACTGGGCATTCGAGACAACAATGCGCTTGGTTTCCGCGACGCGATTCTGAATCCCGACCTGGCCCTCAAAGACATCGTGCAGCGGCTGCCGGGGTCCACGCTGTCGGTTCTGACGGTCGGGCGATCCCAGGTCATGCCGCATGAGGTGATCAAATCGTCGCGCTTCGCCGAGGTGCTTGATGAAGCGCGACGCGACTACGAATGGATCATTCTGGATACTGCCCCGCTCGTCCTGGCTCCGGATTGCTTGATGATGGGGCGAAGCGTGGACGGGTTTGTGATCATCGTCTGCGCGCATAAGACATCACGCAAGGAAATCGGTGAAGCATTGGACATCCTGGGCCCATCCAAGCTGCTCGGCTTGGTCTTCAACCACGACGACAGCCTGCTCGAATCCTATGGATATCGAACCTATCTTTCCGCTGCTCAGGCTCAACAGGAGGAATTACATCAACGTTCCTGAGCTGAGAGACAGACCGGAACCGGCAATCGTCATCACCACTTCGAAAAAGAGTACACCACCATGCGCATAAAGCCTTTCGTCGAAAATATCCTCGTCCTCGGGCAGAGCCACCTCGCGACTGCGATCACCGCTGAAATGAAAAAACGGCGGCGATACCGCATCCTGGACTTGATGGAACCGGGAGAGCCAGGGCGCGTGTTCAAAGACGGGGTTCCCTTCGTCGGATCACTCGACCGGGGACTGAGGACGATACCGAAGACCCACCGGATCGTCGTCGCCTTGAGCGAGCGCCGGGGCCGGTTGCCCGTTGAAGCGCTGCTCGATGCGAAGCGACAAGGGGTCGAGATCGAGGACGCGGTCAATTTGTACGAACGATTGACCGGCAAACTCGTCCTTGATCAGTTGCAGCCGAGTCATTTGATCTTTGCCCCCGAACTGGGGCGCGGCTCGCTCCATTCGGTTTGGATGCGGGTGATCAGCGCCCTGGTGGCGGCAGTCGGCCTGGTCGTCTGCGCCCCGCTTTTTGCGGCCATTGCGCTGCTCATCAAATGGGATTCCGCCGGACCGGTGTTCTTCATACAGGAGCGGATTGGGCAGGACGGACAAAAGTTCTCTCTGGTGAAGTTCCGTACCATGCGCCCCGTCGACCAGCGTCCGTCCGAATGGGTCCGCGATAACGGCGACCGTATTACCGCCGTCGGAGGGTGGCTACGCAAATACCGACTGGATGAACTGCCCCAGCTCATCAACGTGCTACGGGGGCACATGAATCTCATCGGCCCTCGACCGCATCCGGCTTCCAATTACACCCTCTTCATGAATCGCATTCCATTTTATGCATTCCGTTCGATGGTCAAGCCGGGCATCACCGGTTGGGCCCAGGTCTGCTACGGATACGCCAACAGTCTCGAAGAAGAGACTGAGAAGATGTGCTACGACTTGTATTACATCAAGCATTGCTCACTGGGTCTGGATCTCAACATCCTCATCCGGACGGCCAAAGTCATTCTTCTGGGTCAGCAGAAAGTCTGCCAGCCTGAGATCGACCCGGTCCCACAACAGCCTGATCAGAGCGGTCCAGACTATTCCAAGGAAGCGGCATGAAGATCGTTGTCATTGCCGGGGCACGGCCTAATTTTGTCAAAGTCAGTCCGCTGCTGCGGGCGATGCGTCGGCGTCCAGAGATCACACCCGTGCTCGTGCACACCGGCCAACATTATGATGCGCAGCTGTCCGATCAGTTTTTTACTGACCTCGGTATCGAGACGCCCGCCTACAATCTCGAGGTGGGATCGGGATCGCACGCCGTCCAGACCGCTGAAGTCATGAAGCGTCTGGAGCCTGTCCTCGAAACCGAACATCCGGACCGCCTCATGGTTGTGGGCGACGTCAACAGCACCATCGCCGCGGCTCTCGTGGCTGTCAAACTTGGCATTCCGGTGGATCATGTCGAGGCGGGGCTCCGCAGCTTCGATCGTACGATGCCGGAAGAAGTGAATCGAATCCTGACCGACGCGATCGCAGACCAGTTGTTCGTCAGCGAGAGCAGCGGAGTCGACAATCTGCTGCGGGAGGGGATTCCGGCCGATCGAATTCACTTGGTGGGCAATGTCATGATCGATGCATTGGAAGCCTGTCGGCCTCGCTGGGAAGATGCCCCTGTCTTGCAGCGTTTCGGGCTCGACCCGACGCAACCGTATGCGCTGGTGACCCTCCATCGTCCCGCTAACGTGGACAATCCTGAGACGCTCAAACGGATCGTGGACGCGCTCGAGACGGTTTCCCGCGAGCTGACACTCGTGTGGCCCGTCCATCCCCGGACGAAACAGGCGTTGCAGGGACACCCTCGTGTGCATTGGCGTGTCACCAAGGATGGGAACGGCACGGTTCCTCATGGATTGCTGGCGCTTGAGCCGCTCGGATACCTCGATTGTCTCGCGGTGATGAGCCGGGCTCGTCTGGTCCTCACGGATTCAGGGGGTATTCAAGAGGAAACGACAGTGCTGGGCATTCCGTGTCTCACCTTGCGCAGCAATACCGAGCGACCAGCGACGTTGACGCATGGCACCAACCGACTGATCGGCACCAATCCTGAGGCCATCGTCTCGATGGCACTCCAGGCCTTGAGTGAATCCTCGAGGTCAAGCGCTCGTCCTCCCCTCTGGGACGGCCTGGCATCCGAGCGCATCGTCGAGAGGCTCGCTGCACGGCCAGACGCGGTGAGAACAGGCGCCGATCCCAAGGCCGTATGTCAGACAGCCTCCATCTTCTGATCTTGATCCTGCGACCCTATGAACCACGCTCAGATTGAATGGTGGAGGCCGGAATCGGCGACCCGGGAATGGCGGTCCGAGGATGGCCAGCCCGCCGGGTACTGGGAGCCGCCGAACACGGCCGTTCCCTTTTGGGCCACCATGGTCTTCATCGCCATCCTTCTGTTTTCTCCGCAGGCCTATTTCCCGGCCTTGGAGTCGATCCGGCCGGCGATGATACCCGCCGTGATCGGTATCGGTGCATATGTGTTGGATCGGGTCGGTTCTCGTACGCCGTTTTTCATCCCTCGACGAGAAGTGTTGGTGGCCGGCGCGTTGCTCGCATGGGCGACCGTGACCATCCCCTTCTCTATTTGGCCAGGCGGCAGTGTCAACTTTTTGGTGGGATACTTTTTGAAAACCCTCGCCATGTCCTGGTTGTTGAGTCATTCGGCAGCGACTCTGGGCCGGCTCAAACAAACCACATGGTGCTTGAGCATTATGGCGGTAGGGCTGGGACTGTTCGCACTCAATAACTACCTCGCGGGAGCGTTCGTCGAGCGTGAGCGCGTGATCGGCAACGAGGGGGCGTTAACCAAAAATCCCAACGACCTCGCGTTGATGGTCAATATCATCGTGCCGCTCACTATGGCCTTGTTCCTGAGCAACCGTCGGCCGGCGATTCGTCTGGCATTGTTCGGCATTCTGGTCGTTGAAGGGTTGACCGTCGTGTCAACCTTCTCGCGAGCGGGGTTCCTCACGCTGGGGGCTATCCTCATCACCTATGCGTGGAAGCTTCGACGCCGGGCCGAGCGGGTATGGGTCAATGGCGTCCTGATTTTCGCGCTGCTGCTCATTCCGGTGCTGCCATCCAGCTACTTCGACCGCATGAGCACGATCATCCACACAGAACAGGATGCGACCGGCTCGGCCGGCGAGCGGTGGTCGGACATGATGATCGCCGTTCGTTCCGCCTTGTCGTCGCCGGTAGTCGGTGCGGGAATCGGCATGAACGTCCTGGCCATGAATGAGGCGCGGGGAGGGGAATGGCGACCCGTCCATAACGTGTTCCTCGAGCTGACGATGGACCTCGGGGTGCCGGGCCTTCTGTTGTTTGCGTGGCTCCTGTGGACAAGTGTGACGGGCTCGGCCGATGTTCACAGGCAGGCCAACCAGACAGACGAGATGAAAGAGCTTGCCTATCTCGCGGAGGGAATTCATATCAGCCTGCTTGCCTTTGCCTTGGCGGCCATGTTCCATCCAGTCAGTTACCATCCATACTTTTATTATCTGGCGGCCCTCGCTCTTGCTACACAGGCCGTCTTGCAGTCGATGAGGAATACATGTCCCGAACAGCCGAACCGGCACCCGTGACCGTATCGCCGAGCATCATGCTCGCTCCAGGCCACACTCACCAGCGACCGGCGTCTGTCGGATCCGCAGATCGCATACGGGTGATGAAGTTCGTCGCCATTTTTGCCATTGGCGGTACCGAACGTCAGGTCGTGAACATCGGAAAGGGATTGGACAAGTCACGGTTCGACTTACGCTTCGCCACGTTGAATAAGGTCGGTGAACTCCTCGCTGAATGCGAGGCACAATCCTGGACAATCGACGAATACAAAATCCGTCGGCTCTACGGCCTTGCGACGATGAAGAAACAGATCGAGTTTGGAAAAGCCTTGCGGCAGGCAAGGACGCAGATCCTGCATGCCTACGGCATCTACCCGAATGTGTTTGCCATACCGGCTGCGCGACTCGCAGGCGTACCCGTCACGATCGGGTCAATCAGGGACATCGGCGACACCTACACGTTCTGGCAGCATCAAGTGCAAAAACACTGTCTCCGCCTGGCTGATCATATTGTGGTGAACGCGGAGGCAATCAAACGAGATTTGTTACAGCGCGGATACGATGCCGAGCGCCTGAGCGTCATACCGAACGGCATCGACTGCGAGCGCTTCCGTCTGCCGGGCAATGGCGAGGCGGTGCGCGGGGAATGGAGCATTCCTCCAGACGCGCCCGTTGTCGGTGTCTTGGCCAGGCTGCTGCGGATCAAGGGACAGGAAGTGTTTCTCCGGGCCGCCGCGTTGATCGCATCGAACAACCCCCACGTCCGGTTCGTGATCGTGGGAGACAACAACGTCGACCGTCAGTACAAAGACGAGCTCAAACGGTTGACGGTCAGGCTTGGCATCGAAGATCGCGTCATATTCACCGGCTTTCGCACGGATGTCCCGGATCTTCTGGCGGCGCTATCCGTGGTCGTGTCCCCGTCGCTCGGCTTGGAAGGATTGTCCAATTCGCTTTTGGAGTCCATGGCCGCGGGCGTTCCAGTGGTGGCAACACGGGTGGGGGGCACTCCGGAGATCGTCGAAGACGGGGTGAGCGGCCTGTTGGTTCCACCCGGAGATCCGGAGGCCCTGGCCTCGGCACTCTCCAGACTGTTGCAGGATAGGATCACGGCGAAGCGCCTCGGACAATCCGCCAGGCGTCAGGTATTCAGCCGGTATTCGCTCGAACAAGCCGTCGCCTCCACCGAACGGTTGTATCACGACCTGTTACTTCGGGCACGACACAAGCGGCGGTTAACAGAACGGACACGTTCATGAGCGCATTGGCATTATATCGCTTCGGACATTGGTGCTACCGGCGACGGATACCCCTCCTTCCGGCCCTCATGTATCGGTTGATCTATCTGCTTCATCACGCCGTCATTCCGATGTCGGTGGAGATCGGCGAGGGGTCCGAATTCGCCTACGGCGGACTCGGAACGGTTTTGCACGAACGCTGCAAGATCGGCAAGTTCGTGACCATCGGCCATCAGGTCTCGATCGGCGGGCGTTCCCGCCGATGGGGCGTGCCGATCATCGAAGACCGTTGTGTCATCGGTGCGGGAGCCACCTTACTGGGGCCGATTTCTATCGGCGCAGAATCGGTCGTCGGAGCCAACGCCGTCGTGTTGGCGGACGTACCGCCCAAGACGGTGGTGGCCGGCGCGCCTGCTAGCGTCGTCCGTCAGGACATCGATATCATGGATTACACCTGCCTGCAGCCTCCCGAGGAAGCCGAAGCCCTGTCGTTTCGATCGACCGACAATCTCTTGGTCACGGTCATTCAAGATGCCGGCCGCGTACGTCATCTGGCGGACGAATGGACAGAATTGCTCAATGACAGCGATGCCGATTGCGTGTTTCTGACACGGGAATGGCTTGAGACCTGGTGGGAACACTTCTCCTCAAGACGAACGTTGGCCTTGATCACCGTGCGGCGTCAGAACCGCTTGCTCGGCCTTGCTCCCTGCTTCATGGAGACACAACGGTTCGGCGGCCTCGTGCCCTATCCGTCACTCCAGTTCCTGGGAACGGGACTCGTCGGATCCGATTATTTGGACGTGATCATTCGACGGGGACATGAACAACAAGTGTCGCGCAGCCTGGCCGAATACTTTCAACGTCGTCGGTTGGTGATGACTCTCAGTCATGTGAAACAGCAGGGGGCTCTTGCCGCCGGATTCGTCAAAGAATTGGAACAAGCCGGATGGACCGTGCAGCGCCGTCCGATTGATGCCTGTCCGCATATTCCCTTGAAGGGACATACCTGGGAGTCCTATCTCGGCAGCTTGGGATCGCAACACCGGTACAATTTCAATCGCAGACTCAAGAATTTTCAGAAAGAGGGCACGGTCGTCTTCGATGTGGTGGAAAAGGAAGACCAGCGCCGTGAGGCGCTTGAGACGTTGATCGACCTGCATAATCTTCGATGGGATGAGCGCGGAGGGTCCGAAACCTGGCAATCGCCGGCCATGCGTGCCTTTCATGAGGCCTTCACCCGTATGGCATTGGAGCGCGGATGGCTGCGGCTGTTCATCCTCAGGCTGAATGGTTGTCCCGTCGGTGCCCTCTACGGGTTGCTCTACGGTCGCCGGTTCTATTTCTATCAGTCAGGATTCGATCCGATGTATCGACAGCACAGCGTGGGATTGCTCACGATGGGTCTTGCCATTAAGCACGCGCTGACTGAAGGTGCAGAGGACTACGACCTCCTCCACGGCAAGGAAACGTACAAGTTTCTGTGGGCGAAAGAGACAGCCGAACTTGATCGGCTGCATCTCTATCATCCCGGTTTTGGAGGCGCGGTCTGCCGGCGAGCCGTCATGCTCGATGAGCTGGCCAAATCCGCCGCCCGCCGGTATTTGCCGCCGGCGGTACTCGAGCACGCCGCCGCCTGGAGGCGCGGAGAAATGTTACGGTCTTCCTCATGTTAAAGGCCTTTGCCAAGACGAGTTTCGCCGCACTGCTGGGATGGACGGGGGCCGACCGTGCGGTCAGCTCATGGGCGGGAACGATGAGGCTTCCACTGGTGGTGGGATATCATGCGGTCGTCGAGGATGTCCGCGCCCACGTCGGACGCGCGATTGCCCCCAATCTGATCAGTCTCAAGATGCTCGAACGCCAGTTGGAGTGGATCGGTCGGCGCTATCGCTTCATGACGCTGGACGATCTCGGTAGCCAATTGGAACGAGGACAACCGTTCGAGCGGCCATCCGCTGCCGTGACGTTCGATGACGGCTATGTCGGTGTCTACCATCATGCCCTGCCGCTGTTGAAGCGAATGGGCATTCCTGCTGGTGTCTTCATCGTGACGGAGTTGACAGGCCGTTCGGAACTCCAGTTGTACGACAAGATCTATTTGTTGTTGGAAAAGATTCTTCCGCTTCTCGGTCACTCCGAGACGCGATTGCGGCAGCTGCTACACACCAAGAACGTCTCCCTCGGCAAGCGTCACGGAGCACGGCGATTGGACGCCTTCGGCACGATGCGATGGCTGTTGAATATCCAAACGCAGAAAGGGCTTCGCCGCGTGATCGAGGCGTTAGAAACGATGTCGGATATCCGGGACACGGACTATCCTGACTTGCAGATGTTGGATTGGGAGATGGTGCGTACGATGGACGCCTCCGGTATCACCATCGGATCCCATACGCAAACACATGCGCTATTGACCGAAGAGAGCCTCGAGCGAGCTGCGAACCAGACGGTGGGATCCATGTATACGCTGAGCGATCGGCTTCAGCGTCCGGTCAGACACTTTGCCTATCCTGACGGACGCTTCAATGCCGCCGTCGTATCGGCCGTCGCGAAAGCCGGATACCGCTATGGCTACGGCACGTGTCTGCGGCGTGATCCGCGGTATCCCAATCTGACGATACCCCGTACGTTACTGTGGGAACGTTCGTGCGTGGATGCAGGGGGAAGATTTTCTCCCCCGCTCATGCGCTGTCATGCCTACCGCTTGACGGATCTCTGGGCACCTTGCACGCACAATCACGGCGATTCCGCTGTGGCCATGGGCAACACTTCTCAGCGGCTCGAGGCCCGGCAGAGGCAGCATGCTTAAGCCGGCCCTGACCCTCATGGCAGGCCGGACGCTCGGGTATGCCGTCTTGTTTCTCGTCCCGATCATCCTTGTCCGTCTGTTCAACCAGGAAGAGTTCGGCACGTACAAACAAGTGTTCTTGCTCTATGGAACGATCCTCAATCTGGCGCAGGTGGGGATGTCGGAGAGTCTGTTCTATTTCATTCCTGGTTCATCAGAGGAAGCCGGCCGTTATGTCTGTAACTCGATATTGGTTCTTGGTGGCATCGGGCTCCTTACCGGAGGCCTGTTGTATCTCGGCGGAGAGCTGATCGCGCAATACCTCAACAATCAAGCTCTCGTGCCGCTGATGCCCTTACTGGCGGCATATTTCTTCCTGATGTTGGCGTCGTATGTGTTGGAAATCGTCATGACGGCGCGCCACCAATATACGTATGCGGCGGCGTCTTACGGGTTGTCGGATGTCGCTCGCGCGGCCTTGATCGTTCTGCCGGCGCTGGTTTTTCAGACGGTTGCCAGTGTGCTCTATGGCGCCATCGTGCACGCACTGATCCGCCTCAGCGCGACCATTTGGTACAGCGTCAAGCAGTTCGGCGCCGGCCTGCGTCCGGACCGGTCAGTCCTTCTTCGGCAAATTGCCTACAGCATGCCCTTCGCGTTGTACGTCTTATTCCAAACGGGCCAGGAGTCGTTGCATCTCTTCGTCGTGTCCTCATGGTTTGACGCCACGACCTTTGCCATCTACTCCGTCGGATGCCTTCAGATCCCCCTGGCGGAGGTAATCAGCATGTCGGTGGTCAATGTCATGATGGTCGGTATGGTGCAGGCTATTCGGGATGGTCGTGAGGCCGCCGTCGTTCCGATGTGGCACGACACCGTGCGAAAGCTGGCCCTCATATTTTTCCCGTTCGTGGCGATGCTGCTCATCACCGCTCGAGATCTCATCGTGTTCCTTTTTACCGATGCGTACGCGGCCAGCGTTCCCATTTTTCGAACCTGGTCGCTTGTCGTCCTGTTGTGGGCCTTTCCTATGGACGCATTGCTCCGCGTCTATGCGCAAACACCCTTCTTACTGTTCATTAATGTCGTCAAATTCATTTTCGTCGCGGGGGCAATCTACTGGTTTGTATCGGAACTGGGCTTGATCGGCCCTGTCGTGATCACCCTGCTCGCTTTGGCAGCAGGGAAGGCCATCGGCCTGGCACGCATGATGATGCGCGGGCCTCTGACCGCGGGCAATGTCCTGCCATGGCGCAGTCTTCTTGAAATCAGCTTGGTGGCGGGTGCCGCGGCACTTCCTGTCTGGTGGATCACAGCACAGGTTTCCGCGCCTCCCGTAGCTCGGCTCGCGATGACCACACTGATGTATGGGTTGGCCTATGTTGGTCTTGCGCTACTGTGTGGGGTCATTCGAAAGACCGAACAGGATCGTGTGCTGCGCTGGATTCAGCCGGCGTGGAGTCCCGTGCGCTTAAAAGCGCTCTTTATGAGATGAGAGGGCAGACGTGCCACACATTACCATTGTCGCTCCCCATGTGACGAAGTCCGGCGGCGGTCAAGCGC
Organism: Nitrospira sp.; assembly: GCA_020697375.1. The sequence goes on from JAJFBJ010000069.1 coordinate 10,559, forward strand.
TGCATGCGGCGGACTTGTGCGACCGTCTGCGACGAGAAGGGTATTCGGTGCAATTGCTGCCGATCGACCCGGATTTTCCGCCCGGGGCCGGTTGGGTGCGACGTGTTCCGTATCTCCGCACCCTGCTTAATCAGAGTCTGTACCTTCCCAGCCTGCTCACGTTGCGCCGGAGCGACATCGTCCATGTATCATCAGCCTCCTACTGGTCCTTTCTGCTTGCACCGCTTCCGGCCATGATCATCGGACGGCTCTTGGGCAAGCCCGTGATCCTGAATTATCACAGTGGAGAGGCAGCCGATCATCTCGCCCGGTGGGGTGTACTGATTCACCCGTGGTTGTCGCTGGCGGACGAAATCGTTGTCCCCTCAGAGTACTTGGCTCAGGTCTTCAGGTCCCACGGCTATTGCACCAGGGTCATTCATAATACCGTCGATACAAGCCGGTTCGTGTATCGGGTACGCGATCCCCTTCGGCCCCGCTTGCTTTCCACACGGAATTTCGAATGGTATTACGGGGTTGATTACACGTTGCGTGCATTCAAGCTGATCCAGCGGACCTATCCTGAAGCCACGCTCGAAATAGCTGGTGCAGGCAGTCGCGAAAGAGGCCTTCACGCCCTGACCCGCTCACTAAAGCTGACCGGCGTGCGCTTCCTCGGGCCAGTCGCCCCCTCGGACGTACCGGCTCTTCACGAACGCGCTGACATTTTGATGAACTCCTCTCTCATCGACAATCAGCCGCTCTCGATCCTGGAAGCCATGGCGTCTGGCCTGCCCGTCGTGAGCACCGATGTCGGCGACGTCGCCAATATGATCGAACATGGAGTCAGCGGGACGATTGTTCCCCAGAAGGATCCCGCCGCGATGGCGGCAGCCGTGGTCTTTTTGCTCAAATACCCTGACGCGGCGCGCGCGATGGCTTCACGAGCCGTCGAGCGGCTGGGTCGCTATTCCTGGAACCGGGTCGGATGTCAGTGGTCAGACCTCTACTCGGATGTATTACAACGGCGCCCGAGTGAGCGCCCTGGTGGAATCCGGCATGCAGCCTAACGCCGCCGTTTCGACCATGGAACAGACGGACACCCGGCGACCGTCGACCGGTCCGCTGCGTGTCGAGGTGGTGAGGGATTACCGCGCCTTCTTGAAGCTTGAACCTGAGTGGAATCGGCTGGTGGAGGAAGCGGGAATCGATTTTCCGTTTGTCCGGCATGAATGGATTCGAGCCGACTGGGATTGCTTCCATCACAAGGCCACCCTCCATATTCTCATCGTGCATGACCGCGGACGTCCCCTGGCGATCGTTCCACTGATGCGGGAAGACGTCAGAATGTATGGACTTCCCGTGCGGCGGTTGCGGGGAATAGCCCATGTCTACACGGAGCGGTTTGATTTTATCCTTTCGATCAGGCCTCAAGAGTGCTGCGCAGCGATTTGGACGCATCTCGCCGATTCTGCGCATCAGTGGGATGTGCTTGAACTGCCACACTTACCGGCCGCAAGCCCTACGCTCGACATGTTTCCCCCATTGGCGGAGCGAATGCGATGTGCCGTCAATCGTTGGCCGTCGGCAGAGTCCCCCTATGTCGCGGTCCGCGAGACATGGGATACCTATTGCAAAGGCCTCAAAAAAACGCACCGGCACGACATGAGAAAACGGGTGGCGAATCTGGGACAGCATGGTCCGCTGGAACTGGAAGTGATCCTGTCGGACCGGTGCATCGATCGCGATTTCGAAGATGCCCTCAGATTGGAATCCTCGGCCTGGAAGGGGGCAGAAGGGACGGCCATCGAGAGTCGCAAAGACAGCACATCCTTTTACCGTGATGTCATACACCTCGCGGTGCGCAATGCTTGGCTTCGGCTGTACTTTTTGAAAGTGGGTGGTGTTCGTATCGCGGTGCGAATCGCGCTCCTGTTCCAGAATAAATTGTACATGCTGAAGGCGGGGTACGATCCGCAATACGCTTCATATGCTCCGGGACATGTTTTATCCATGAAGATCCTCGAAGAAGCCTGGCGACTCAAATTGCACGAAGTGGACTTTCTCGGTGATGCGGAACGATGGAAGCTGGATTGGGCAACCGACCTGCATCGGCATTTCTGGCTCTTTGTCTTCCCTGACCGTTTCAAATCCCGCCTCCTCTACCATCTTAAGGTCCGCGTGATGCCGCGTATTAAGGCCACGAGAAGGGCAGTGGTGCGTCACGGAGTCCGTGGCTGTCTCACGCTCGCGGCACGTCATGCGAAGCAATATGTGCTGACGACTTTGTATCGACATGAGCGTCATGTCTGGTATGTGGCCGCGCCGGTGGACGTTCACGCGCGTCCCTTGCCGGCCGGGTTGAAGCTGCGCCGGTCCCGTCGTGAACATCTCGATCTTCTGACTCAGTCCAATCTGTACGGATGGAGTGCGGCGGAATCATTTATGGGGGAAGGCGGAGACCTTTGGATGGTGCGCGATAGTCAGCGGGCCGTGTTTTGTTGTTGGGTCTTTCGGAAGCGCATGCCGACGGTCGCTGCGCGAGGTGGCTGGAAGGACCTTCCCGCGAAGACTGTGTGTCTCGAAGGGGTGGTGACGGACCCCGAATATCGCGGGCGTGGGATCGCACCGGCGGCTTGGGCCTTGATCGCTCAAAATCTGCATGCTGAGGGGATGCGCACCATCGCCATCAAAGTGGAGGAGAAGAACCAGTCCATGCGACGGGCGGTTCAAAAAGCCGGGTTCCACGAATTGGCGATTACGGACCTCCGCCAGGTTGCGGGACACTGCCGGATCCAGGTGGTGCCGGTCAATCAGACTTCCGGTCGCGGTGCGGACATCCTGGCCGAAGTTCAAAAGCTTGCCAAGAATTGAGGGAAGGAGGCGCAGAAGCAATGTATCTGCCCGCATGGCCAGGCCTGGGATTGAAAGAGTTGGCCGGAATGACAGGCGGCCATCTTCTCCCGTTTCCTCTCGAAGCACAACACACGACCTATTTTCACACGGCCCGGAGTGCCATCTATTACCTGTTCAAGGAGTTGGTGAAGAGCGGCCGTGGCGTGGTGCTGGTCCCCGACTACCACATGGGTAACGAAGTACGGGCGATTCGTGCTTCCGGAGCGCAGATCGCATGGTATCCGGCGACCAGGCGGTTCGAAATTGACTTGGACGGGCTGCGCCGGACTTGCCAACGCGCGCGTGCTCAGGTGCTGTTTGTCATTCACTATGCCGGTTGGCCGCAACAGATCGAAGCCCTGCGAACGCTCTGCGATGAGTACGAGATGGTACTGGTGGAGGATTGCGCGATGGCTCTGCTCACAGAGCGGGGGGGACGGCCCGTCGGCACCTGGGGCGACTACGCCATCTTCTGTCTCTATAAGACGCTTCCGCTTCCCGACGGAGCCGTCCTTGTTCAAAATCGAGGGCGATTCGACCAGTTGACTGCTCTGCCATTGCGGAGAAGCGGCCGCATCTTCACCGCCGGCCGCATCGCTGAACTCGGTTTGGAACGGATACGGAGCCGCTGGCCGAACATGGGGCGGCATTTGATGGACTGGAAACTCGCTGCCGGCCGTTTGCTGACTCGGCTCCGCGTCGAACGGGTTCCAGTCGGGGATACCGGATTCGATGTCGCCAACGTCGATATCGGAATGGCGCCTGTTTCGCGGCGGTTGCTGACCCGGCTGGACTACGATGATATCAAGAAACGACGGCACGAACATTTTCATCGCTTGGCTGAGGAGTTCACTGCAGAAGCAGTACGCACGGATCTGGAGCCAGGGGTCTGTCCGTTGTTCTTCCCATTGCTCGTGGCCGACAAGGAGAGAGCGGCACAGGCACTCTGGAGCCGTGGCGTAATGGCGACGCCACTCTGGAATGAGGGTGATGTGTCCCTCGGATCGCATGAAGGGGAGGCATCACGCTTTCTTCGCCGTCATGTATTGGAACTGCCGATTCATCAGGACCTGAGTCAGGAACACCTCGTATACATGGCACGACAGGTGAGGGATTTGGGCATCGCGCTGGGTTCTGAGTCTATACGCGAGCCGGAATTCCAGCCGGTGTGATCCATGCGAGGACAGTGAACACGTATTAGGGATCCACTCAGATTACGGATGACTCATTCTATGCCTGCATCTTCGCGTCATACTCAGAGCAACAAGGAGGGAAGTGGCATGCAAACGGCGGCGATCAGTCCGGTGGAGGAGCAGGAGTCGGTGCAGCCACATGAACGAATCGGGACCGGCCCGCCGGAGGAGGTGCCGGTCGAAGAGTTATCGGTCGATGTCGTTCGGGATTATGAATCCTTTGTCGCGCTGAAATCGGTTTGGAATCGGCTCGTCGCTGAGGCGGGCATCGATCATCCTTTCATCCGGCATGAATGGGTCCGGACCTGGTGGGAGTCTTTCGAGCATCACGGCACCCTGCACATACTGGTCGTCCGGGAAGGGAGTGAGCCGATCGCGATCGCGCCGCTGATGTTCGACCATGGCCGTCTATTTGGGTGGCGCGTCCGCCGCTTACGCGGCATCGCCAATGTCTATACCGAGCGGTTCGATATCATTCTGACCCGCAGGGCGGAAGAGGCCTCGAGAGCCATTTGGCAGTTCCTTTCGGGGGAGGCCTCCACATGGGACGTGTTGGAGCTGCGGCAAATCCCGGATGGCGCGCGGGGAGTGGAACATCTCCGCTTCTGGGCATTCGAAGGCAAATTTCTGCTTGGCCAATGGCATTCATCCGACGGTCCATTCATTCCGATCGATCGACCATGGGAAGCCTATGCGAAAACCTTGTCCAGGAAACATTTATCCAACTTGCGCGGTCGTGCGAGGGGATTGCATCGAATCGGAGAAGTCCAGCATGAGATTGTGACGGGCGGTGAACATTTGAAGCGCGCCTTGGACGAGGCCTTCTTGCTGGAGGCGGCCGCTTGGAAGGGGAAAGCCGGTACCGCAATCATGAATCGGGGCGATCGCCTTTCCTTCTACCGTACGCTGTTGACGCGAGCGTCGGAAGCAGGGTGGCTGCAACTGCATTTTTTGGCGGTCAAAGGGAAACGGATCGCGGTGCAAATTACTCTGGTCATTCAGAACAAGCTCTATATCCTCAAATCAGGCTATGATCCGCATTTTGCGCCTTTTGCACCTTCTCTGCTGCTGTGTGAAATGATGTTACGGGATGCCTGGGCACGGGGCTTGGTTGAGGTAGATTTTCTTGGCAATTCAGAGCGCTGGAAGCTCGAGTGGGCCCGTGAGAGCAGGCCGCATTCCTGGGTATTCATATTTCCGAATCGCCCGCCGTTGCGTCTGTTGCATCGACTGAAATTTTCGGTCTTACCGCGGCTGCAGAAATATGCCGCCTATCGCTATCTCCGAAACGGAATTTGCGGGCTGAAATTCGGTGAGGATTAGACCGCTTCGAGGTCGGGAACACCGGTCAGAACCGGTGACCTTTTATGATGGTTGGAGAAGATTATGGTCACGAACACCCTTACGCTAGTGAATCACGCATCGGTACTGATCAAAGGTAAAAAGCAGTCCATACTGACGGATCCCTGGTACGACGGCGAGGCGTTTCATCGGGGATGGCGCCTGCTCTATGAAAACAAAGAGAACGAGATTGAATATGTCCTCAATAACACCAAGTACATTTGGATTTCGCATGAGCATCCAGACCACTTTTCAATAGGATTTTTTCGAAAATACAAGAGCCTGATCATTGATAACAAGATTGTCGTCATCTTCCAGCACACCAAAGACAAGCGCGTCATCAGTTTTCTCAAAAAAGGCGGCTTCCAAAGTATGGAACTTGCGTCGGGAGAGCCGTTCGATCTGGAAGACAAGTTCACCATTCGCGTCGTCAAGGACGAGTTTTACGATTCCGCGTTAGTGGTCAATGTGGCAGGGATCACCATTTTCAATTTGAACGATTGTGC
>JAJFBJ010000070.1 GCA_020697375.1 Nitrospira sp.
GCGATGTCTGCCCGGTCTCTGATTTGGTTAATAACGTCGTCCGAAATCAGGCCTCGGCCCACGGCGGTCCTCGCTTGTACCCGCAGGAAGTCCAACCACTATGCAGCTTGGTTGGAATGTAAAATACTATTGAAAATTGACCGTTCAGCGTAACAAACGGTTCATATGAGTGTCAATGGACGGGACCAGACAGCTCAGCCGGGAGGCCAGGTCATGTGCCTTCCGCCAAGCACATGAAAATGGAGATGGAGCACGGTCTGTCCTGCATCCGTACCGTTATTCGTCACGATTCGATAGCCTGATTCTCCTACGTTCTTCAATCGTGCGACCCTTGAACAGATTAACAGCAGATGACCTAATAGGGCCTGGTCTTGTATCTGACAATCTTGAACAGACGACACATGACGTGTTGGGATCACCAGAAGATGCACCGGAGCCTGGGCGTTGAGGTCTTCGAATGCCAGTGCATATTCGTCCTGATGCACGATCTTGGCAGGAATGCCGCCTTCGACAATGCGGCAAAAGAGGCAATTATTCACCTGGTCCTCCTTCAGGCAATGGTCGTAGCCCGGACTTCCCGAACCGCGCTCCAAGTTCACGATACACTTCTCCGAGCGTCACGTCGTGATAACCAAGCACCAACAGCGTGTGAAAGAAAAGATCGGCGACCTCATAAATAATCTCCTCGCGCTTTTGGTTCTTCGCGGCGATGATCACTTCCCCTGCTTCTTCAGCGACCTTTTTGAGAACTCGATCCGGCCCGCCTTGCATCAATTTTGAAACGTACGAATCTAGCTGTGGGACGGCCTTTCGCACGAGAATGGTTTGATAGATACGCTCCAGAATACCGCCGATGGCATCCTGGGTGTTGTTCTCACCGGCCTGTCCTTCCTCCGTCATCCGGAAGAAAAAGCAGGAACGCTCACCGGTGTGACAGGTCGGCCCGATAGGTTCGGCTTTTACAAGGATTGTATCGCGATCACAATCAACAAACAGATCCTTTACCCGGAGAAAGTTTCCCGAGGTCTCGCCTTTTTCCCAGAGTTTCTGCCGTGACCGACTCCAAAAGTGGACGGACCTGGTCTGCAGGGTCTTGGTAATCGCATTTTGATTCATATAACCCAACATCAAGACCGTCCCGTCGAGCCAATCCTGGACCACCGTTGGGATCAACCCCTGTGCGTCAAATCTCATGCTCCGACTGTCCGTCGACATCGTTTCCTGCTCCGCCTAGGCCGATACCATTCGAACCGGCACGCCTCGGCCACGCAAATAGGTCTTCGCCTGTTGAATAGTGTGGGTGCGAAAGTGAAAGATTGAAGCCGCAAGCACTGCGTCCGCCCTGCCTGTCACCAACCCATCATACAAATGTTCCAACGTTCCCACCCCACCGGAGGCAATCACCGGAATCGTCAGATGTTCGGACACCGCTGAAGTCAACTGAAGATCGTACCCGCTCCGGCGGCCGTCCTGATCCATGCTCGTCAGTAAAATTTCCCCAGCTCCATACCCCTCCATGCGTTGTGCCCATCCGAGCGCATCGAGACCAGTCGGCTTCCGGCCTCCATGGGTAAAGACCTCCCACTGTCCAATGAATGCGGATCGTTTGGCATCGATGGCCACGACGATACATTGCGTGCCGAATCGCTGCGCAGCCTCCCGCACGAACTCCGGCTGCTGCACCGCCGTGGTATTGATGCTGACCTTGTCGGCTCCGGCATTGAGCAACGCCCGAATGTCGTCCAATGTCCGCACACCACCTCCGACCGTGAGAGGCATGAATACACGGTCTGCGGTTTGCTCCACCACATCAAGGATGGTCTTGCGGTTTTCGTGCGAGGCGGTAATATCCAAGAAGCACAGCTCATCCGCGCCTTCACGATCGTAGATCGTAGCCACCTCAACCGGATCACCGGCATCGCGCAAGTCGATAAAGCTCACCCCTTTGACAACCCGGCCGTCCTTGACGTCCAAACAGGGAATGATGCGCTTAGTCAACATGGGTATCGAAATTGCCTTTCCTTTATCCCATATTGAGCGAAGCGAGTGCCTCTCGAAAGTCCAGCTTGCCGTCATAGAGAGCCTTGCCGACGATGGCGCCTTCCACCCGAAGGCCGAGCAACCGCACCGCCTGAAGGTCCTCTATACGTGTAATACCTCCGGATGCGATAACCGGGAAGGAAGATAGTTCTACGACTTCCCGCAAGGCCGCCAAATTTGGTCCGTTCAGCATGCCGTCCCGCGCGATGTCGGTATAGATCACGGCGCCCAGTTCATGGCCGGCAAGTTCTTTGAGGAGGTCGGTAGCCTTCATTGGAGACATCGTGGTCCAGCCCTTCAGAGCCACCTTGCCGTCTCGCGCATCAAGGCCAAGCAGAATACGCCGCGGAAACTCCTTGCAGGCCTGCTCCAAGAACGCTCGATTCGTGAGGGCAGCCGTCCCCAGCACCACGCGCGCCACACCTGCCTGAAGATACCGTCGCACCGTGTCGATGGTGCGGATACCGCCTCCTACTTGTACCTTCACGCTGACCGCCTTCATGACCGCTTCGATTTGCGAAAGATTCTTCGGCTCACCATCAATGGCACCGTTGAGATCCACCACATGAATGAGATCGGCGCCCTGGTCCTGCCATCGTCGAGCCACCGATGGAACATCCTCGGAATAAACCGTTTCAGCGGCCATGTCGCCTTGTCGCAGTCGCACGCAACGGCCGTCTTTCAAATCGATTGCAGGAATGACACGCATGGATACCCCAGAGGAAAGATACTAATCGGCGGCGGTGCCGAACGGAAACGCTTTGGCCAACTCAGCGGCTCCATAGGCCGCTAGTTCCTCGGCTGTGACAAACATTCCGTAACGCTTGATGAAACCCAGAAGATCTTCGATCATCGGCCTCTGTTTCTCGTAATAGTTGCCCTCCCAGAGGACGGTCCCGTCCGGAGCCACCAATTTTATCTCAAACCCAACGGCGGCGGGAGGATCCGCCCCGAGCCGGCCGCCGACACGCTCCTGGTACACGAGCACCTTACCGCTCAATGCGGCATCAGCAAATAAACGTTGCGCGATCTTATGGGCGGGAACGTTGTTCGAAGCTCCGTCTGGCATGAGTTCTTGCGCAACCGCTTCGGCTTTCCGGGGAGAGAGGATGTCCAGCCCGGATCGTGCCTTGAGTTTCTCCCACATCAAATCCGTGATTTTCTCACCCGCGGCCGGGGGGACCACATGGGTCGGGGTCGGCAGTAGATCGTGATGCCTGATCGGGGGAAATGCCGTTGGCGCCTCTGATCGCCTTGCACCGGAAGGCACCGATAATGATGACCCGTTCGACGATACAGCTTGAGGAGTAGCCATCGTCTCAAATGGGATGAGCGCAATTCTATGTACCTGATATTTGTTGAGTTGGGCCGATGCTTTCGTGGAAGTCTTTATCCCGCTGCAACCCAGTATGGGCAGTATGGTGATTGTGACCAACAAACACCGTTGAAAGGAGGCGATCACTTCCAAGCCCCAAAATTCTTCATGATTTGAAGCCCTACCGCCTGGCTTTTTTCAGGATGGAACTGGCATGCCACAACATTATCTTTGCAGACCGCCGAAACAAATGGACTACCGTACTGCGTCACAGCGGCAATTACACCGGCATCCAGCGGTTCGACATGGTACGAATGCACAAAATAACAATGGTTGCCGGTCGCAACCTCCTTGAACAGAGGCATAGGCCGAAGAACTTGAATTTCGTTCCACCCCATATGTGGGACCTTCAATTCCTGATTCCGGACAAATTTCCTCACGCGCCCGGGAATAATCCCTAGCCCCTTGTGGGTTCCAAACTCTTCGCTCTCTGTGAACAGCAGTTGCAATCCCAGACAGATGCCCATAAAGGGCTTGCCGGATTGAATGGCGGCATGAATTGGGGCTAGCAAATCATACCGTTCCAGATTCGCCATACAATCACCGAAGGCCCCGACACCAGGCAGCACGACATGGCTGGCTTCAGCGATAGCATGACTATCGCGTGTCACCAACGTCTGATGTCCCACCGCTTCGAAAGCCTTGTGGACGCTCCGCAGGTTGCCCATGCCGTAATCGATGATGGCGATCATGATATTGTTGGGAAGTGAACCATGGAGGCCGGAATGAGTACTGGGTGACGGCCCTCTGCTTGCCTCAACAGCGGTTCGAGTTAGAGGCTTCCTTTAGTCGACAGGACCGAGCCCGACAGCCGCTCTTCCAGCATCGTAGCCTGATCCAACGCTTTTGCCAGCGCCTTGAAGATCGCTTCCATGATGTGGTGGGGATTACGTCCGTACTGGAGAGTGACATGCAGATTCAGCCCACCGTGCGTCACAAAAGCCTGAAAGAAATCCTCGAACAGGCCCAAATCAAACGTTTTAATTTTCCGATCCGGCAAATTCACGTTATAGACGAGATACGGCCGCCCGCTGAGGTCGACCGTCACCTGCGCGAGGGTCTCGTCCAGCGGCACCGATGCCCATCCGAATCGTTTGATCCCCGCTTTCTCCCCCAGCGCCCGGTGCAAAGCCTGGCCCATAACAATGCCGACATCCTCCACGGTATGGTGCTCGTCGATATCAATATCTCCTTTGGCCTGGACGGTCAGGTCGAAGAACCCATGCCTGGCCAGCAGATCAAGCATATGGTCAAAAAACCGGATGGACGTATCGATCCTCCCTTGCCCGTTGCCATCCAGGGTCCATTCCACGCGGATATCGGTTTCTTTAGTGGCGCGGTGGAGCGAGGCCTGTCTCGGAGTTCCGTGCTTATTCATGGAAACCTGCTTTGAGCGGATTTGGCATGTGCATCGAAGCCCTCAATATTCGCCAGTCGGACGATATGATCCTTGGCTTTTATCAATGCTTCTCTGGTGTAGTGGACGATGTTGCTGGCTTTTACGTAGTCGTTTACGGATAGCGGTGAAAAGAAGCGGGCCGTGGCTCCAGTTGGCAGCACATGGTTCGGACCGGCGACATAATCCGCCACGGCTGGCGGGGTGTAGCGACCCAAAAACAAAGCGCCGGCATGGCGGACCTGCTCCAGGTAGTCGAACGGCCGATCCACCGACAAGGTCAGATGTTCAGGGGCGATGTCGTTTGCCGCTTCGATGGCCGCTTCCATAGTCGGAACGACGAACGCGACAAAGTGCCGCGAGATCGACTTCGCCGCGATCTTTTCGCGTTGCAAACCCTTCAATTGCACTTGTATCAACCGCGACACCTCTTTGGCGAGGGGAGCGGAGGTCGTGACGAGATAGACCTGGGCGTCTTCGTCATGTTCTGCCTCGCAGAGCAGATCCGCAGCCACATGCGCCGGCTTAGCGTCCTCATCCGCCACCACCAATAACTCGCTCGGACCTGCGACCATATCGATACCCACGATTCCGTACAGCAGACGTTTGGCCGTCGCGACAAAGATATTTCCAGGCCCCACGATCTTATCGACTTTGACAATGGTCTTCGTGCCGAACGCCATGGCGCCGATCGCTTGCACTCCGCCCACACGATAAACTTCATCAACGCCGGCGATATCGGCTGCCACCAGCAAGTAGGGATTGATGTTCCCTTTCGGAGTCGGTGTGCACATGACGATACGCCGCACCCCCGCGACCTTCGCGGGGATGGCGCACATCAGCACCGATGAGGGATAGACGGCCTTACCTCCCGGCACATAGACGCCGACAGCATCAAGAGGAGTAACCATTTGGCCAAGCGTCGCCGTCTCGTCCTGGTACATCCAGGTTTTGGTGCGCTGCCGTTCATGAAATTGTCGTACACGGTCCGCGGCATACCGAAGTGCGTCGCCTTCATCTTTACGGATATGGTAGTAGGCCTCCTTCACCTCTTCAGAGTTGACACGTACCTGTTCGAGTTTGAGGGAGAGTCGGTCGAACTTCTTGGTATAACGGAGCACCGCATCATCCCCGCCCCGTTCCACCGCCTTGAGAATCGCGCGCACATTTTTTTCGACGCTCGCAGTTTGAGAACGGGAGCGGGTTGCGACTTTTCGCAGCGCGCGAGCGAAGCCTCGATCGGTACTGGCAATAATGGTCATGTCTTTCGTCCTGCCGCCGCAGTCATCTGGTGGCGGCGTTCTTCAAGAGTGCACGGCCAGCGACGAAGCGGATCGGCCGCCGGACTCCACAGACACTGCTTTCCGCAACCCCTCAATAAGCGCAATGAGGGCTACGTGCTTCAATTTCAGACTGGCTCGATTCGCGATAAGCCTGGCGGTGCAATGCGTAATCACCTCGATCTCCGCAAGTCCATGCGCTTTCAGGGTACCTCCGGTTTCGACCAAGTCGACGATTCGGTCGGCTAAACCGACAATGGGCGCCAATTCGATAGACCCGTACAGCTTCACAATCTCAACCGGAATCCCACGCTGGTTGAAATACCGTTCAGTCACGTTGGGATACTTTGTCGCCACCCGAATTTTGGACGACCACCGGTCCGGGGAAGCTTGTCCCTGCAGCGCAGCGACGGAGATTCTACACGCTCCGACCTTCAAATCCAACGGCTCGTAGACGTCGCTGTCCTGCTCCAACAACACATCTTTGCCGACCACCCCGACATCGGCTGCGCCATGCACGACATAGGTCGGCACATCGGTCGGCCTGACGATTAAAAAAGTGACATTCTTGGACGAACAGGCAAACACGAGCTTTCGACTTTCAGCAGACAGCCCAGTGCTATGATATCCGGCCTGTTTAAAAAGATGCAGTACCGGCTCCAGTAACTTCCCCTTGCACAGCGCAATGGTTAGGCCATGCGGCTTTTCGTTCTGCAGCCTCCTCGCCCTCACACTCACTTCCCCTTTTTTCTTTCCACGCTAGCTCCCAAGGCCTGGAGCTTCTCTTCGAGACACTCGTATCCGCGATCGAGGTGGTACACACGAGAGACTTCGGTCATTCCCTCAGCGGCGAGCCCAGCCACGATGAGACCGGCACTGGCTCGAAGGTCCGACGCCATGACAGGCGCTCCCGTCAATCGTTCCTTGCCGGTAATCACGACCCTGTTTCCTTCGACTCGAATATCGGCACCCATGCGGCGCAACTCTTCCACGTGCATGAAGCGGCTTTCAAAGACAGTTTCGGTCACGACACTGGTTCCTTCGGCCACCGCCATAAGGGCGACGAATTGCGCCTGCATATCCGTGGGAAAACCCGGATGCGGGCAGGTGCGGACATTCGTCCCCTTCAAACGCCCTATGGCTTTCAAGCGAATCTGTTCTTTTCCCTGGATCAATTCGACGCCGCTTTCCCGCAATTTGATCAATAAGGGCTCCATGTGCTCTGGTCGACAATGCTCGATCAGCACTTCCCCCCCTGTAATGGCTGCGGCAATCAGATAGGTTCCGGCCTCGATCCTGTCAGGGATTACCTCATGATCCGCACCATGCAGCCCGGATACTCCCTCGATCGAGATCATGTCCGTTCCGGCACCTGCAATGCGCGCCCCGCGCTTGGTAAGGAACGCGGCCAGGTCGGTGATCTCCGGCTCTTTGGCTGCATTTTCTAGCACCGTGGTGCCCTCCGCAAGTACGGCGGCCATCATAAGATTTTCTGTCCCGGTCACACTGGGCGTATCAAAGTAAATTCGATTCCCTTTTAGGCGGCGCGCCGTCGCCTTGATATAACCGTGTTCAATCTCGACGGTGGCCCCCATTTTCTCAAGACCAGCCAAGTGAAAATTCACCGGCCGAGACCCAATGGCACAGCCTCCGGGAAGGGACACCTTGGCTTCTCCAAGCCGGGCCACCAAAGGTCCCAGTACCAATACAGAGGCCCGCATCGTTCGAACCAGATCGTAGGGTGCTTCGGTTGAAGCGATGGTCTGGGCATGCACGATGGTATGCCCGCTCTCGTGAGAGACGGCGATGCCCAACATGCCGAGTAGCTTTCCCATCGTCAGCACATCGGCGACCTGAGGCATATTCGACAGCACACACTCACCGCCTCCCAGAATCGTTGAAGCTAAAATAGGCAACGCGGCATTTTTGGCCCCGCTCGTCCGGACTTCACCGTGGAGCGCTCTTCCGCCTTGGATAATGATTTGATCCATCGGACCTAGCAGTGAGGATTAAGCGGTGCGAACTGCGTTATTGCGCTAGAACTTTGAGGCATGGATCCTTCACCGTTCCTTTCAAAACACACGACGCGGTCTATCCCACATTCATCTCGCAACACATCATAAGTGAGAAACCATCCGCTGCGCTCGGCCTGTTCACATACAGCGGTCGCTTGGCCGAACCCTACCTCCATAAGCAGAACTCCTCCGGGCTGGAGATAGGCCGGGGCTTGCTGCAAGAGTCGCCGGTGCAGATCCATCCCGTCTGAACCACCGGCCAATGCGAGACGCGGCTCGAAACATCGAACCTCCGGCTCAAGCGCCATCCAATCGATTTCTGCGATGTACGGAGGATTGGAAATAATCACGTCTACCCGGTGCCCTGGGAATTCCTTACTGAAAGGGGCCAGCAGATCCCCGCAGAAGCATTCGATCCGCGCTCCGACCCCATGTTGCGCTATATTGTCTCGCGCCACCGCTAGAGCCGCTGGCGACGCATCAATCGCGAGGATCCGCGCTCCAGGAAGAGCTGCCGCCACCGACACGGCCAGACAGCCTGACCCGGTTCCCACGTCCACGACTGTCGCCGAAGGGTTTTCTCTACACCGGCGGACTGTCTCCTCGACTAACAACGCACTTTCCGGTCGAGGAATTAACACAGACGGGGTGACATGGAACTCTCGCCCGCAAAACTCCTGTGTGCCGAGCACATACTGTAGCGGCTCTCGGTTTGCACGCCTGGCGACCAACGTTTGCACGCTTTCACATTCCGCAGTCGATAGGCGACGTTCCGGATTCAGCCGCAACATGAGAGGCGACAAATCGAGGACATACTCCAACAACCAGGCCGCCTCCAGCATTGGTTGTTCGATGCCGGCCTCTTTTAGACTACCTTCGACTTCTTCCAGCAATGCTCCAATGGTGTGAACTGGCATGTCGATGATTCGAAGCCGTTGGTGGTCCATCACGACTCCATCGTGGCCAGATGCTCATAATGGGCACGCAAAGCCTGAACAATTTCCTCCAGATCGCCGGCCAACACCTGATCAAGCTTATGCACCGTCAAGCCGATGCGATGATCCGTCACGCGATTCTGTGGGAAATTGTAGGTGCGGATTTTTTCGCTCCGGTCTCCCGTCCCAACCTGCGCCTTCCGGTTTTGGGCGATCTCCGCATCCTGCTTCTCCCGCTCGGCCTCGACGATGCGTGCCCGCAAGGTCCGCATCGCCTTAGTCCGGTTTTTGAGCTGCGAGCGCTCATCCTGACAACTGACGACCACACCGGTCGGGATGTGCGTAATCCTGACCGCCGAATACGTAGTATTGACGCTTTGACCACCGGCCCCGGACGAACAAAACGTATCGATGCGCAGGTCTTTCGGGTCGATGTGGACTTCGACCTCATCCACCTCCGGCATCACCGCCACTGTCACAGTGGAGGTGTGAATTCTGCCGCTTGCCTCTGTCGCAGGAACACGCTGAACGCGGTGCACACCGCTCTCGTGGCGAAGGCGACCGTAGGCCCCCTTCCCTTCAAGCAATGCAATGACTTCTCTATATCCACCGATGCCGGTCTCGGACGCATCGACCACTTCCAACCGAAGCCGATTACGCTCGGCATACTTGAGGTACATACGGAACAGGTCTCCGGCAAATAACGCCGCCTCATCCCCGCCCGTTCCTGCCCGGATTTCAAGAAAGACGTTTTTCTCATCGCGCGGATCCTTCGGCGTGAAGTATTCCTTCGCGCGACTTTCAAGCTCCAATAATTGCTCCTTCAGCTGGCCGCTTTCCTCGGCAAATAACTGCCTCATTTCTGCTCCCACTGAAGCGTCTTGAAGCATAATCGATACTTCATCGAGTTGCTTCTTCACCTCACCGTAGGTGACGAAATGCAGCGCCGCCTCCTCTAATTCCGTTCGTTCCTTGTTCAGCTTGCGAATCACGGCGGGCTGATTGATGACGGACGGATCCATGAGCTGATTGGTCAGTTCCTGGAAGCGAGCGGCTATCCCCTCCCACTTCTTGATTAACACGGCTTCCATATACCGCTCATTCCACTTTTGTCGTCCGGCTCAAAAAAACAAGAAACCCTGCCCCAGAAAGAAGCAGGGTCTCCTTATTATCCTGACTGGGGGCCTATTTGTCCTTTTTTGCGTACTTCTTTTTGAATCGTTCGACACGCCCTTCCGTATCGACGATTTTCTGGGTTCCGGTAAAGAATGGATGGCACCCTGCGCAAATGTCTACCTTGATATTCCCGATAGTAGATCTCGTCTTGAACGTATTTCCACATGCGCACTGCACTGCAGCTTCGCGGTAAACTGGATGGATTCCCTTTTGCATACGTACTCCTTCGCCCTAGAATCGTTGACTCGTGGGTTCTACTCGCCAGGGTGCGTGACTGTACACCGGAGCGACCTGCAGTGGCAAGCAGAGGGCCTAGCGATTCATGGATTGCAAAAATTCCTGATTCGTTTTCGTGCCGCCGATTTTATCCATCAAGAACTCCATGGCTTCCATCGTTCCCAGCGGGCTCAGGACCTTGCGCAGAATCCACATCTTATTCAAGCGATCGCGATCAACCAGCAACTCTTCCTTGCGGGTGCCGGACTGACTGATATCGATCGCCGGGAAGAGACGTTTGTCGGCCAACCGCCGATCCAAATGCACTTCCATATTGCCGGTGCCTTTGAATTCTTCAAAAATCACGTCGTCCATACGGCTGCCCGTGTCAATCAACGCCGTGGCCATAATGGTCAAACTGCCGCCGTTCTCGATGTTTCGTGCCGCACCAAAAAACCGCTTCGGACGTTGGAGGGCGTTTGAATCCAACCCGCCGGAAAGGACCTTTCCGCTGGGAGGCGCAATTGTGTTGTAGGCTCTGGCCAAGCGAGTGATGCTATCGAGCAGAATCACCACATCTTTTTTGTGTTCGACCAGTCGTTTCGCCTTTTCCAGCACCATTTCAGCCACTTGGGCATGGCGTTGTGCCGGCTCGTCGAAGGTAGAACTGATGACCTCTGCCTTGACCTGTCGCTGCCAATCCGTCACCTCCTCCGGTCGTTCGTCGATTAAGAGGACGATTAAGGTTACCTCCTTATGGTTTTTCAATATGGCGCGGGCTATCGCCTGCAGCATCATGGTTTTTCCTGTCCGAGGTGCCGCGACGATCAGGCCACGCTGCCCTTTGCCGATCGGTGTCGTCAAGTCCATCACGCGAGTACAGTATTCCTCCCGATCGAATTCGAGATTCAGTCGCTCTTCGGGATAAAGAGGCGTCAGATTATCAAAAAGAATTTTGTCACGTGAGACTTCAGGGTCCTCATAGTTGACCTTTTCCACCTTCAGCAAGGCGAAGTAACGCTCGCTCTCCTTCGGGGGACGGATTTGACCTGACACAATATCGCCCGTCCGAAGGTTAAATCGACGAATTTGCGATGGAGAAATGTAAATATCGTCTGGACCGGGAAGGTAATTTGAGTCGGGAGCCCGAAGAAATCCAAACCCATCAGGCAAGGTTTCCAAAACCCCTTCACCAAAGACGACGCCGTTCTTCTCAGTCTGGGCCTGCAGAATCGCAAAAATAAGTTCTTGCTTGCGCAGATTCGCAGCACCTTCGATCTTCAGGTCTCGCGCGACCTCGTTCAAATCGGCAATGGTCTTTTGCTTGAGTTCCGCTAAATGCATAACTTCCCCTTTAACCTGTGCCATACCTCTCCCTACCGGGCTCTCAACCCAATAGCTCCCCAAGTGAGAAAAACAATGTTGGTGCTCTTGAAGAAATTCACGGAAATGATTGCCTAAATGTCAACCTGCTGGCTGTTTATGGCAGGATAATTCGCTGAAGATGCTCGTCGATTTACATTCTGCAGAAATGAGATGACCAGACTTATGAGCAACAAAAACTAAACTAATTCAGTGATTTTACGCTTGGGATGGGTCTTGAGAGCTGGTGCAAGAAGAAAAACGTTCTATTGGATTCGTAGTATTCATTTTCATTTTAGTGTCCACGACGAATAATGTCAATACATTCTATCTACAATATCGCTCATCCGATCATTCCCGTCACAAGTGAAATCGGGAAAACCTTTGGGTATCTGGCATACCATCGAGCGTCTACTTACAATGCGCGCTCTAACGTGTCTCTAAGACCTGGTTGCAGGCCACTGGCTTATGTGCTAAAGATCGCGACGAAAAAATTATGGCAAAACCTGACAACGATACACCCGACCGAGTCTTCACGCTGGCGGAAGCAAATGAACTATTGCCTCAACTTAACAGGCGATTTCTCGCCGTTCGTCGGGCAAAAATCGTCATAGCCAATACGAAAGAAGAAGTGAGCAAAGCCAGCGCCCAAGCTGCCTCCGGCGGGGGAAGCTCAGTAGGTGCCCAATATATAAGAGCCCTTCACGAAATCAGCGGAAGTCTTCAGTCCGTTCACGAGCTTGGGGTAGTCATTAAGGATGTCGACCTAGGGTTGTGCGACTTTCCCTATATGCTTGAGGGACGTATCGTATACTTGTGTTGGAAATATGGCGAAGACGAAATTCGATGGTGGCATGAGATTTCTTGTGGATACAAGGACCGCCTGCCATTGGATGGGACGGTCGCATAATGGAAGTTCGGATGCTGCCGTCGGCCTGTTCTAAGACGGTTCTTGCAATGGAGCAGACCACTTTTCCGGCGATCTTGATTAGCCTGACGTTATGCTGCAACCTCTATCGAGGTCAGGAACTCGAGTGACCTGTGCGCGGCGATGATTGCAATCCAACCGCCACGCTCCGATGATCGCTTGCGCCTCACCGAGTGAGGCGGGACTGGCGCATGTTAAGGCACTCGCCTCGCAGGCGTCCTCTAACCAGGGCATTCTCCACCAATGACTCAATGAAGACATTCCTCTCGGGTTGCCCGGTCGGATGAAGGCAAGCTGAACACCTCGGCAGCAGTTCGCAGCGCTCTGATTGGAAATCGATTTTATGATCGACCGTGACGGACCGAGAGAACTTACCTTCGCTCAGCGCACGATCGTACGCCTAACTTAATCTCCCGTACGGAACAGCCCGAAATCCATCTCTAGCCCGGATTATCTCGACTCCAGTTATCCGCGGCGATCAGAATCTGAATAGGTCCGCCAGATGGCCATTACCATCGGAGCCCCAGTTGCGCGTCACCCTCATCGGCCAACCGACGACACGACGAGACAACAGATCGACGACCCACCTCATACAGTCAGCCCTCGCTGGTCCAGATATACATGAATCGACCACCCATTTGCGGTTCGGCGCAGACGCTTCAATTTGTGATTGAGCAGATTCGGTGAGACCATTCGCTGCGAACACTCGTTGACATCGGCTGGCACCCAACGCCGCCTGGGCTGCGCCTGCCGATCCGTCCGATGCAGGCCACACGTCTCTCCTCGGCCAGCAGGTCGTGCCAGACACGTCTCGCGCCGCCGGTCCGGGCACTCTGCAGGAAAATCGCCTGGATCTTGGCGTCCAGAGCCTCATCGCAGGCAGGTGCGCTGGCTTGGTGGCCGCGTCAGCCAGGTATAGAATCCCCGTGCGAGACACAAGCGCCTCGCACAGCCACGCCGCCGGCCAGACCACCGGTGTCATCCGATGAAGCCGAACGTCACATCGCCTCCTTTGGGAGGTAGGCACCGGCTTTTAAAAATGTCTCGCTCGGCCTTGAGCTTGCAAACCTCACGACGGAAACGTTCAAGTTCGCCCTACTCAGGCCTCATGTGCCCTTGGCCTCCAATTGGCATGCTGCGGATTACTTGTACACCCTGTACCCATCGACGTAACACGAACACGTGCACGCTCAAGTCAGGCAAGGCTTATACGACCGACACCCCGTGTTCTGTAATCCACTTTACCCTCTTCCGCTTAACTCTCGCACAAGCTTTCGTCGCTCCATGATCCACCTCCATTTCATCGATACACCTAACTCGGTGTCTTTGAAACTGGCAGCAGGCCAGATTGACAACCTGAAAGATTGCCACCTATAATGCGCACTTAGATACTTTTCCAATCGTGAGATGACTCTAGTTCAAAAGACCTAACTGCTTTCTCTCATGCTGGCCCTAAATTTCTCTCCTATGGGCCTTCTGCCGTGTTGCAGGGGAACAGTGGGAAAGCATAGAGTGATTCAACCGCGCCCTAAAACGAAGATGTACCGTTGCAAGTTCCTTAACCAGTAAAAGAGAGCAGGAACGAATGACTCAGTATCGTGTGTTACCAGGCCCTGAACATTTTCTGCCCCCGGCGGCCGCTTCCATGGGGATTTATCTCCCTAACCCGGGTGAGGCGCATATCAATGGTGTCATCGTCCCCGAAGAAAAAGCTTATGAAGAAGCGGCCCGGCAATTCCTTATGGCTCAAGTACCGACTATCTTCCCTGGACCGCTCGTATTATGGGCATGGAATGAAAAAGCGGCCAAAAAGGCCGCAGCAGTGAGAAAATTATACGATATCCTCAAGGAATGCGTTCAACCCGGTCAAAGGCCGATGCTGATTCCTATGCCGGACTACCGCCCCAAATATCCCAAAATTAATCCCGAAGTGGAAATTAACCCAAATCATCCGAACCTGACCATTTGGCATAACAAAATCGATTGTTGCATGTTCATCGGAGTACACTGCCATCAGGCAAATTTGTCACTGAAGATTATCCGAGGTGGAACCTCGTGCTATACGGTCGCAATGTGCGCCCAAGCAGGACATGAAGACGCCATGCTTTCTTTCAGAGATGCTTCAGTTGAAAAGATTCTAAAGCTAGGCGATTGGATCCGCAAACTCAAAGGCACGGTTAAACCACGGCTGGCATCATCCAAGACGGGCGCTTCTAATTAAATGATATTCAGCTGAAGCGCGGAAGAAAATTGAAAGGAGGCCGTCCCATGGCGGAAATAAAGTCCTACATCGGAACACAGAATAAAAAGGGGCAGGTATTTACGGATGCCTGGGAAATGCTGCATGACGCCCCTCGTAACCCATCTTTCTATACGGGCAGCGAGGTCATCAAAGAAGCACTTAGACGTGCGAGTTGTGATGTGATGATCGCTTATCCCATCACGCCACAAAGCGAAGCCGCTGCACTTATTGGCGAACTGTTCGCCGAGGGCTATATCGGCGACTATTTTCGCGGGGAGAGTGAATTTGCCGTCATGTCGCAATGTGCCGGTGCGGCTTTTGGCGGGGCACGCGTGTTTACTACAACCGCAGGGCCTGGAACAATGCGCGCCATGGAAAATTTCCCGATGTGGGCTGGAGCCCGTCTGCCTATCCAAATGATTGTCACATGCCGCGGCATCAATTCGCCTTTATCGATTCAACCAGATACTATTGAAATCTCATATCTTTTGAATACTGGCATGCTTGTTTGGCATGCAGAAACTGCGCAGGATTTTTTTGATTGGATTCTCAAAGGTTTCATGGTTTCGGAAGAACCAGATGTGCATTTGCCTCTGGCGCTATGTTGCGATGGGTTCTTTGTGACGCACACCAAGGACGTCGTCAACCTCACACCAGCCGATATGTGTCTGCCCCCGTACGATCCCTATCGCTCGCCCGTGCCCTGTATGGACATGGAATGTCCACCGGTCCGGATGATGCGCGATCCATTCATCATGAAGAGCAACTATATCAGCTATGCTACCCACGCCTCTTGGCAGCAAGAAGTCTGGGCAGCGGTGGAGCGGTCACGCAAACACACCATCAAGTGGATCAATGGTTTGATAGAGAGCGAAAATACTGATTCGGAAGTCGTGATTGTCGCGTCGGGCACGGCAGTATCACAGGGCCGAGAGGCTATTCGCCTCCTTGAAGATGAAGGCATGCGCTGTGGTTTGGTGAAGGTTAAATCACTCCGGCCCTGGCCGGGAGAGGAAATTCGTGAGGCGACGAAGAATGCAAAGCACATTTTTGTGCCTGAGTTTAACGTGACGGGATGGCTTGCGAAGGAAATTAAAGCCACTATTTCCAACAGCGAGCGCGTACACGCTGGGCCTCATGTATGTGGTGGCATGACTATGCCACCAGAAATTATCGTATCTGAGATAAAAACAGCTCTCGGCATGCGCTCGGAGTCGCTTGCTGGAAGAGGCAGCTGAAATATTACGAGCCACAAGCCATCACCCATGCAATAGAAGACTCTTGAGGAGGCATACATGAGCAAAGAGCGCATTCAAATTTCACCGGAACTATATGACATCATGCCGTCGGACTATCAGGATTTAGTGCAGAGCGCCACGTACGGCAAAGAGGA
>JAJFBJ010000201.1 GCA_020697375.1 Nitrospira sp.
TGGCCATGCTGGGATTCTTCAGGGAAGTCTTTCCGGCGTTTCATTGAGTGAACGGTTCATCTTCTGCGCAACCGTCCTCAATTCATCCCGCAGGCTATTCACGTCTTTCTGGAGTCGATCGATCGATGCGGCTCCCGCAATTTCAGCCTGATCGTTGACCGCGTCTCTGCCGATGAAATACGACGCCAGCGTCGCCGTCAGATAGCCGAACATGGCAAAGGCATAGAGCGCCAGCAGCACACATAACACGCGACCTTCCGGAGTGCGCGGCCAGTAGTCCGAACCCATCGTCGTCATGATCATGACCGTCCACCACAGGGCGGCGCCGTAGTCCTTCATGCCATGCGAGAGGGGATTTGCCGATGGGGGCTCTTGAAGGGCGATATTGCGCTCGAAGACATACATGCCGGCGGCGCCGGTGAGCGTGACCAGCAGCGTCAGCGTCAGAACGTAGGCGAATCCACGGCGTTCCATACCGGCGCCGAGCGCCCTGCATCCCTCGATTGAGCGAGCCGACAACCCGGACAAGCGTCAATCCTCTCGCGGCTCTGGCTAGCCGCAACGCTCGGACGACATGGGCGACGCGGAAGAGTCGCAGCGCCGGCAGCGCCAAGGCGATCACGGTGAGCCAGTTCTTTCTGAAGTACGCGGGCTTGTGCGGAGCGAGCAGGAGTCGCACGGCCGCATCTACAATAAAGATGATCCAAATCAGCGTGCCGATACCTTCCAGCACCCGGCCGGCGCCCCACATCGACTCGACGATCAGCAGTCCCACCCACACGAAAGCCAGCAACAGCATCGGCGTCTCGAGCCATCGCTCCAGATCACGCAAGACTTTTCGGCGTTCCCTCTCCACGGGACGACGCTCTAGGTTCATGGCGATACCTTTCGGTTCTCAGTTTGACCCTGTCGGGTCCACACTACCGCCCAGGCTCCGTCTATTCTATAATGCGCTCCGCTGTCGCGCGAGCCGCATGAGATCACTACCTATGACCTGCCCGATCAGGAACTTGTTGGTCTTTCTCACCTTGGGTGTCCCTCTCCTGCCTGGTTGTCTGTCGCCGATCGCGATGCATCAGGCCGTCCTGTCATACGATCAGACCGTGACGCAGGTGAGCAGCGAGCAATTGCTGTTGAACATCGTCCGCGCTCGTTATCATCGGCCCGTGCATTTAACCACGGTGTCCAGCGTGGCCGCGACGTTTGATTTTCGCATGACCGCCGGCATCACCCCGCCGGAAGGAGATGCGCGCGCCATGGTTGCTCCTCTCTTCAGCACGACGGTGGCTGAGAATCCGACCGTGACGATCATCCCGATGGATGGAGCGGAATTTGAGCAGCGGCTGCTCACACCGCTGGAAGAATACCGGTTCCTGGCGCTCCTGGAACTCGGCGGAGACTTGGGCATGGCGCTCCGAATGATGGGCGCCGCCATGCGGCTGGAAACAGAGAGGGGACCGGTGGTCCTGAAGAATGATCCGGCCACTCCTCGCGAGTATGAGGACTATCGTCGGCGAAGCCTGCATCTCAGCGTGCTGCATCGCAGCCATCGGCTCTTCATCGAGTCTGTAATGGTCGAGCAGGTATGGGAAGGTATTCTGGAGAAGGGCCCGTCGCCGGACGACGTGCTTCGCGCTCTGGATAAGGGCTATCGTTGGAGTAAAACCGGGGACAAACGGTATGCGCTCAATAAATCGCGGGTCCTGCTCTCCAATTATGATGCGGCGCGACGGCCCGAGGGGCGCGACGGTCTGTTCAAAAACCTCTTGGATTGGCCACCCAATGAAATTCTTGTCGATATCAGGCCGGAGTATCCAGGCTGGGAGTTGTCGTTTCAGGGCCGCATCAGTTTGAGAAGTTTCAATTCTGTCTTGCAGTTTCTGGCGCGAGGCATGAGCGATCGCCCGGAGTATGCCGTTGAACAAGATCCTCGAACCGGTTCCGTCGACGTCAATCCTCCCCATACCCTTCAGATTACTGAGAGGGGCGCGCTGCCGCGGGACGCCGCCTTTTCGGTGAAATTTAACGACCGCTTTTATTCGGTCGAAGAAACGCCGTTTGCCACAGGCGAGGGCGCCAACTGGAACTTGAAAGCTTTCAGCATGCTGTATCAACTTTTCCAAATGACGCAAAAACCGGTCCTGGCTCCGGTGCCCGGTATCGCGATCGCCAAGTGAGCCGACTGACTCGGGCCATCGCGCAGGATGGCGCAACGGATGATTGACAGTGGAGATGTTCAACGGCAGCTTGCCTTACGCAAGCTGCGTTGACGCGAGCGGTCTCGGTCGAGGGATAGAGGGAATGGCGCTCATGGGCCAGGATCAGTCGCAAACGGTGCATGAACTGGTCGCTGATGTCTACCGCTCCGATTCCCGTCACATCCTCGCCACCTTGATCCGCCTGCTGGGAGATTTCGATGCCGCAGAGGAGGCCTTGCATGACGCCTTTGCCGTGGCGGTCGAACAATGGGCCCGTGATGGCGTGCCGGCCAATCCGCGCGCCTGGCTTGTGTCCACCGGCCGGTTCAAGGCCATCGACGGCATGCGACGGCGCGCGCGATTCAATGCCTCGTTGACGGAACTCGTCCAGCAACTGGAAACCGTCAGGAGCGACGCGGAGGACCGGGAGGACGAGACCGTCGAAGACGACCGGTTGAGACTGGTGTTCACCTGCTGCCATCCGGCCTTGGCGCCGGAGACACAGGTCGCAATGACGTTACGGGAAGTCTGCGGCCTCACCACCGATGAGATCGCGCGCGCTTTTCTCACGAAGCCGCCGACAATCGCGCAACGGATCGTGCGCGCCAAGGCCAAGATTCGCGATGCGGGCATTCCTTACGAGGTGCCTCGTGATACTGAATTGCCGGATCGGTTGGATGCCGTGTTGCGTGTGGTCTACCTCGTATTCAATGAGGGCTACTCCGCGTCGTCGGGCGAATTTCTGACCAGACACGATCTGTCGGGTGAGGCCATCCGGCTGGGGCGATTGCTCATGCAGCTCTTGCCTGAGCCGGAAGCCATAGGACTTCTGGCACTGATGCTGCTTCACGATTCCCGGCGCGCCGCCCGCACTTCACCGTCGGGAGATCTCGTCCTCCTGGAAGATCAGGACCGCTCGCTGTGGAACCGTGAGCAGATCAGGGAAGGCACGGCATTAGTGGAGCGGGAAGGCACGGCATTAGTGGAGCGGGCACTGGCGTCGCCACAAGTCGGAACCTATACGATCCAAGCGGCGATTGCGGCCGTGCATGCCCAGGCACCCAGCTCCGCCGCCACGGATTGGGAACAGATCGTCGGCTTGTACGACGTGTTGATGCAGGCCGCTCCATCCCCCGTGATCGGATTGAACCGCGCTGCAGCGGTCGCCATGCGGGACGGCCCCTCGGAGGGATTGGCCCTCATCGAGGCTATCCTCGCGGGAGGTGATTTGACGAATTATCACCTGGCTCATGCCGCGCGGGCCGATCTCTGCCGTCGGCTGGGGCGATACGAGGACGCTCGCGCGTCGTATGAACGGGCCCTGAGTCTGACGCAGCAGGAGCCGGAGCGGAGGTTTCTGAAGCGGAGGTTGGCGGAGCTGTAGGATTGAAACCCGCGAGTACTGTAAGCTGCCACATATAGATTCCTTGCGAACTTCTTCCCAAGGCTGTGCCAAGTGAGTCCGTTACTTTTTTGCGCAGATCTAAGACGTGATTTATCCAACTCCAGATAATGAGAATGGTTGGGGAGTCTTGTCGGTGAGCGTAGACAGGACATTAACGTGGCAAGTCCTTTTTGATTCTGAACGATTCAGGCCGTCGGCTATGCGAAGGTCTGCTGCAGCAAACGTCAACCCTTCCTATCCCTACCCCTGCGGTTTTCGACGACAGGATGTTAGGACGCAGTATCAACTTCAATGAACACTTCGCGTTGATCCTGTCTGTCCCGTCTCTGGTCTGTGTATCGAAACAGATAACACTTCCGTATCCGACTCGATACGTAGACGAGTTTTCAATCATTCTCTTGACCCGGCTTCATTGGTTTACCAGAAGGCTTTGTTCAAGCAAAACAAGCGATTACCAATGGACTCGGTTGATACTTGTCCATCAGGCATTTCGATTGCAGATCCGGAGCATGCGAGGAAAGCCGGAAGCTAGGCGCTACGGCCTACCACATGTGCGGAAACTAAGAGCAGAAACCTGGTGGGTCTAGTGGATGATTTTTTGAACTGCTGAAGTTACCGTTGTCCCGTTGCAGTAGCTGATCCGAAGCATGGTCAAGATCAGGGTAAACGGTCCCCAGATCATCATTTGGTTGAGTGGGCGAAGGCTGCTCCGGCGATGACAAGGCGCCGTTAGCGGATGGTTTATCGTCCACCGTGCCATATACCGAGGTCGTTCAGTATCGTGCGTTCGCATCCATGAGCCCTGATCTTACATCGCCATGCTTATGGTGCCTGCCTGAGGCGCAAGAGCACTAGAAGGAGTGCGCAATTGGTTCTCTCAGCGGAATTATCACACGCCAGCGCAGCGTTGAGTAAAAAAAGCGATAGGTGTTTTCGATAAGCAAGAAGTGCAGTTGTGTTCAGGAAACGGAACGCTCAACTCATGAAAGGAGAGAACGATGGATTCGATTTTATATTGGAACGACGTAGCCCTGGAAGCCAACCGCGTCAGCCACACAAACGGGAAGAGCGAGCAGACCGGTCCAACTCTTAGTTCGCGGGCCTTGGCGATTGTCCATTTGGGCATGTACGAAGCCTTCGCAGGCGCCTCGAACTATCCAGCCGGCTTGCCGTCCTATCTAGGATTGGCAGCGCCGACAGGAGCGCCATTCGGTCAGCCTGCGATAGAGGCAGCCATCGCCGCCTCGGCTCATGCGACGTTATCTAATTTGTTTCCGAGCCAAAAGGCCTTTTTCGACTCCAAGCACTCGGCAGCCGGTCTCTCGGGCAATGGGTTGCAGCAAGGACATCTTTTTGGATTGATGGTGGCTCAAAAGATGCTCGACGAGCGAAAGAATGATCCGGGCGCCGGCGACAATGGCTATGCCGCCTCGATGACTCGCGGGGCGCATCGGCCCGATCCCGACAACCCCGGTCAAGGCTACCACGGCCCATTCTACGGGCAGGCCAAGCTCTTTGCCGCCACTATGCGACATGCCATCGCTCCGCCGCCGGCGTTGAACAGCCCGGAGTATATCCGGGCATTCAAACAGGTCAGGGGCCAAGGCATTGCGCCAGAGCTGATGGGGACCTTGCCTCCCGGGTATCCACCACGAACTGTGGACCAAACCATCATTGGATTGTATTGGGGGTATGACGGCGCGGCCCAGCTTGGCACCCCGCCCCGGCTGTACAACCAGATCATCCGGGAGATCGCTATGAAGAAACGGAATCCGGCGAACCCCGCAAACCCAGGGAATCCCGCGCTCGAGGTGAATACGCTGGCTCAGAATGCCCAATTGTTTGCATTTGTAAACGCCGCCATGGGCGATGCCGGTATTCTGGCGTGGGAGCAAAAATACGTTCATGATTTCTGGCGTCCCGTCGTCGGCATCCGAGAGCACGACGAGTCGATGGGCCCTGCGTCGGATCAAGCCAAAGATAATATCAATAACGACTGTGACCCCGGGTGGTTGCCCTTCGGGGCCCCGAGCACGAACTCCATGGCGAAGGGCGAAGAATTCCTCCCTTCGTACCCGATCTATCCGTGCGGGCATGCCATCAAGGGGCTCGTCAAAAACTTTACGCCTCCATTTCCGGCTTATCCATCCGGTCATGCGACCTTCGGGGCGGCTGCCTTCCATATCACGCGGCTTTTCTACGGAGTCCCGGCCAAAGATACCAAACCGGATACATTGTTCAATGGTCTCAAATTCGTGTCCGAGGAATTGAACGGCATCAATCAGGATAATAAGGGCACTGTGCGGCCCAAGCATACCCGCAAGTTTGATAATGGTCTTTGGCAGATGATCATAGAGAACGGCCGTAGCCGTGTGTACTTGGGCGTCCATTGGGTATTCGATGCCTTTGCCGTGGATGAGAATAATAAGCCGCAGCTCGACAAGATGGAGAAGGGGAAGAAGATTGGCGGGGTTCCACTCGGGCTCGACATAGCCGAAGACATTTTCGCGACAGGTGGGGGAAAGGCGCCAAAAAAACCATTGTGATCTGGTCAAACACGTTTTCCTGTTGGGGCAACGACGAATTCTGACGCGTCACTGAGGTTGCGACCCAATTTCTGAAGGCGGTGCGCTAGAAGTTCACGTACAGCGGCGTCTTCGTCAAAAGTGCGTGGGCGGCCTACTTATGCGATCAAGCAGGGTTATGAGATACAGATCGACGATACAGGTTATCGCCCCGAGCCCAAATTCTCTGGATTTCCTGAAGAGCTTAACAATCCTTATCATTTGACGGGAGCGATCTATCCGGCGTATTTCTCGTCGACGCCACCGTTCAAGGTCCCTCGTTTCGATATCAAGGCGGTTACGGGTGACAGCACTGGGAGTCCAGCGCAGACTCTACGGTCGCGTCCGCCTGGACAGTGGAACGAGTTCGTGATCACGGCTCAGGGCAATACTTTTCGCGTAGAGTTGAACGGCAAGGTGGTGAACGAAGCAACCGACCATAACAAGGCTTATGTGGAAGGTCTTATTGGGCTGCAAAACCACTTCAACGGCTACCGGGTCCAGTTCAGGAACCTGAGGCTCAAAAAACTATAGAACTTTTTCGGGAGCGGACTAACAGACATTCAGGCGGTGTGAGGTGCCGGGCCTTGTGCTCCGGCGGGTAGTAGAACTGTACGGTTGGACATCGACGGCGCCCAGTGTATTGACGACATTATGACTGTATTCCGGCCGGAACAACAGCGATCCCATCACTGACGGCCTGTGCTTGGCCATCCAGGACACAATTTTCCTGTCACCGGCCTCGAAGCGACCGAACTGATCTCAGTCATGCATCTCATCACCGATACCCCCCCGGATTTTTCAGATTCAGCACCATCAGCAGACTGGTCTTGGCTGTAATAATGCTTGCCCGGTACAGTGCATCCTGATGGTCAGGTCTTCAATATCAACGATGTAGTCCTTCTGATGATCACCTTTCCTTCAAGCCGTCCTAGGCGCCATAGCATAACCCTTGTCGCGCCCTCCAATTATTCAGTGGCTGTCCTGATTACCCGATGGGCGTGAACGGGCAGAGCCTCACCATGTTTAGGGCGCGCGATTACCGGTGTTGACCAGCGGCAGTAGTTTGCTGAAAAGAGATTAACGACAGATACGTTATTCGAAGGCACGTTCGACTCAACAATGTCTGACCTGTTAGGAGGCGATCTCTATCGCTAACTGGTCCGGTGGAATGGTGGATTGTGTGAGTCGATCAACATTGGATGTTTAAGGCAGGGTCGCAGAATAGCGGTCCGACTGTCGGGGGTCGCATGTAGCCCGCGCTGGGATCCTGTGCACCCACCG
>JAJFBJ010000202.1 GCA_020697375.1 Nitrospira sp.
GTATATCGCCGCTGCCTTTCTTCTGACTGGAACTGCGCTGGCTATTTCTTCTCATGGGCGTCTCGCCCGAACACGGACCAACTAGTCGGTACCAGTCCAGACTGACCGCTGTCCATTCCCGCAGTAAAAGCTTGCCGGTCGGGTGGCTCGCCGCGTCGGCAGCACGGTGCCTGCAAAGTCCCGCTACCGGCAAACCGCAGGCAATCTACATGAGCGTGTTGTCGTTTTAAACCGGCCAATGTTCTGAGTGAGGAGCGGGCGCCCAACGTCACAAGGGAGTATTCTTTTTTCGTTTGAAGCTGATTTTGCCGGGAGGGTGAAGGCCCGGCCAGCAGATCGAAACTTTGCCAGGAAACGGTCACCGGCGGGCCTTCACGCCGCCGTGATTCTTGTTATCGCACTGCCAGAGCCGGAAGACAAGACCGTGCCGGGGTGACCGAGATCCCGCTTGCGCTGCTACCCCGGCGATGCCCGTTGTGCGGCAACCGCACGATCATCGGTCACGGGCGGCGGCTTAAGCAGGCGCACGATGAGCGGCACGCACAGATTTGGATTCGCCGGGGTCTATGTCGCCCGTGCCAAACGACCTTCACGGTGCTGCCCGATTGGTCGCCGCCATCGGGGATCTTTAGCCTCCATTCGCGGCAACAAGCTTGGGAGTTGTTACGCCGATCCGACAGTAGCTGGGAACGATCTATTCCGGACGTCGCCGATGCATCGCGGTCGCCGGACCCATCGACCGTGCGACGCTGGGCCGGACGCTTGCTGCACGTGGGAACTTTGCTGGCAGCAAAGTTCTGGCAGGCTGCATGCTGGAGTGCCGCGATCTCGCCCACCATCCTTGCCTGGGACTGGACCGCGATTCGCCGTATTCTGCCCATCGAGGCAAGAGGTCCGTGAATCGCCAGGTTCTCGACGAGTTGAAACAGCAGATTTCTCTGCTGGACTATCTACAGGCTCAGGATTGGCGGCCGGCCCGGCGACTGAGCCGCGGCCGGTTGCTGGGGTTGTGTCCACTGCATGACGATCACCAGCCCAGCTTTCTGGTGGACCCCAGCAAGAGCCTGTTCTACTGCTACGGCTGTGGCCGCGGTGGCGACGTGATTCGCTTCGCCGAACTCTTTCACCACGTGAGGTTCCAACAAGCGTTGGCCCTCCTCCGTCAGTGGCTGGGCTTGCCACCCTTACTGCGCGCAGTCGCAGAGTTCTATCGCATGCAGTTACACCGCCACGGCGAGGCGGTTGGCTACTTGTACGAACGCGGCATCCGCTCGCCGGAACTCATCGAGCACATGCGAATCGGCTATGCTCCCGGTGGCTGCCTGCGAGGTTGGCTGACACAGTTGGGCTATCCACTCCAGGTTTTGCGCCAAGCCGGTTTGGTGACCGCCGCCGGTTATGACGCCTACTTGCACCGCATCGTCTTCCCACTGGAAGCCAACCTGTATGGCCGCAGTTCGTCACCCGTCGCACCGGCTCATCGTTTCTTGCCCGGCGCCAAGGGCGGCTTGTACTTGTGGGAGCAGGTCCAGCAATGCCCGGAAGTAATTCTGGTGGAGGGTCTGTTCGACTACGCCGTCCTGTGGCAGGCCGGCTTTTACAACGTCACCTGCTCGATGGGAAATCATCTCAACGCAAGCCAGTATCGGCAACTGTGCGACCGTCCGCGAACCGTCTATCTGGCCTTCGACGCCGACCTGAACGGCAGTGGCCAGGGGGCAGCACAAGCGCTGGCCTGCCGGCTCCGAGAGCAAGGCATCGACGTTCGCAGAGTCTTCCTGCCCCCCGGTCACGACCCGAACAGCTTCTTCGTGGAGAACGGCGATGCGCGCCAGTTCCAGGAACTGCTGGAGGCTGCCTTACCATGACCTTTCGCGTGGTTCACCAGCCATCCCCGAACCAGGCGCGCTGTCCGTATCGCGTCATCGTGCAGACCACCGGACGGGAGATCGGCTGGATCAATCAGTATCTCGATTACGAGACCCTCCGCCGCTTGGCAGATACTACCCTGAACAGTTATGCGCACGAGTTGTTGCACTTTCTCCGTTGGTGGGAGAGCGTTCACCACACCGACGCCATCGACAAAGATGCCCTCACCGAATCAACCCTGCTGGATTATGTGCGATTCCAGTCCAGTCAACAACGCGAGGTGACCGGCGGAACCATCAACCAGCGTGTTGCCATTGTCGAGCGCGCCTTACGCACCGTATTTCCTGATGCTCCCGCCCAGATCGCTCCCGGGTTTCAGCATACCTATTGGCAGCGTGCCCCTATGGGGATCGGCAAGCCCCGGCTTGTCTTGAGTCGGTTACGGGTAAGGACCCCCAAACGAACCATCGTGCCGCTGTCGGTAGACGAGGTGGCGCGGTTTTGGTCCAGTTTCCGCACCTCGCGTGACTTGGCAATCGTGGGGTTGATGTTGTTGCAGGGACTCCGGTCACAGGAAGTGCTGGATCTGAATCGGGACGATCTGCTGCTGGCGGAAGCCCAGATCCGCGTGCGCGGCAAGGGGAACAAGATTCGCTTCCTTCCGCTCGCTCCGGAGGCGGCGCAGTTGCTGGATCATTATCTGCGGCTGGAACGGCCTACCACCTCGACCAACGCTTTGTTCGTTTCCCTGAAGGGGCCCGCCCGCGGCGCCCGGATGACGCCCGCGGGTTTACGCTCGCTATTTCGCCATCATCGTCAGACGACTGGCGTCAAGATTGCAAACCCGCACCGGTTCCGGCACACCTTTGCCTCGGACATGGTGCGTGCCGGCGTTAGCCTGCCAGCCCTCATGCAGTTGATGGGACATGCGCAAATCCAGACCACGCTGATTTACATGCAGGTCACGCCGCTGGAAGTTTATCAACAGTATGCGCGAGCCGTCGCTCAGCTCGTCAGACCGGTGCCGGTGGTTCCGACGTGAAACTCTGCCGCCATATCCCTGTGGACCATCCGTTTGCTTTCCAGTTCCAGCGAGCCGTCGAGTCCCTCACTGCCGGACAAGTATGGGACTCAGTCCGTCAATACCGTGGCACGGCCCGCGGCTTCCTGATCTATCTCGGAGAAAATCACCCTGCCGTTCGTTCGTTAGATCAGTTGCGCCGAGATCCACACATCATCGGCTGGTTCGCTCATCTGCGCTCACTGGCGCCGGCCGTTTACATCTCTCGCCTCATGCATCTGCGGCGCATTCTGGAAGAGCTTTCCTGGACCGCACAGCTCCCTGAACTCGCGCATCTGATCCGTCGCGAAGATTCTCCACGGCCACCTCAACGCCTGCCCCGCGCCTTAACGGCGCAGCAGGATCAGTTGCTCCAGCAGGAATTGTCCCGCCGCAACGATCTGCCTGCCAATGTATTCCTGCTCTTGCGCCATACCGGTATGCGCATCGGTGAATGTGTCGACCTTTCCTGGGATTGCCTCCGCAACGTGGCTCCGAATCGTTGGGCCATTCATGTACCCCTCGGCAAGTTGAAAACGGAACGAATGGTCCCGGTTGACTCCTTGGTTTGTGAACTCGTCCAACGTCTACGCTTCTTCCGCTCTTTCGACCCCTTGCCTCGCGACGGTCACCTGCTGGCTCGCCCCAAAGGCAAAAACGCCTTGATCCGTCAGCTACGCTTCTACCTACACGAGATCTGCGCGGCGGCCGGGATCCCAGCCCCCATCGTGCCCCACCAGCTTCGACACACCTACGCCAGTGAGATGATTCGCTCGGGCGTGACCCTCCCCGCGGTCATGAAACTTCTCGGCCACAAGGATCCAGGCATGACCATGCGGTACGTTGAGGTCGCTTCCAGCGATCTGCATCGCGAGGTCAGTTTGGCCCGTGCACAACCGCGCCATCTGGTTCCAAGGCCGAAGGCGCCCACCATCGCGCCACGCGCTGGCTTGGATGGCGTTGTTGACTCGATACTGTTCGCCCAGCACGCAATGGAAATGTTCCGACGCGCCCTACCGGACGGCCCTTCCAGAAACTGCCTTGATCGCCTTTCGAATCGGCTCACCAAGATTCTCTCCGAAACGCGCAAACTCAACCCGCCCCAATAGCCGGCAGAGATTGGCCGGATAAGTCGCCAACGGTGAGAATTGGCTCCCACATTCGCAGCGCTCTGGCGGGAAAACGGCTGTCCGCGGTCTCTCTAGCCGGTTCGGCGACTAATCGCACCTGATTGCGCACGCTCTCGACTCTCAACATAGAGTTTGGGGAATCGGGCCGCTAACCACAGTTTCAACAACCTGGGTCGGCAATCCTCCTCCGCACTCGGCAAACCGCCGGGTGTCTTCCCTTTACGCCGACACGATCCTCAACGCCTCGGCGAAGCGTGCCTGCCGGAGGTTCTTCGAGAGCTGTTCCC
>JAJFBJ010000071.1 GCA_020697375.1 Nitrospira sp.
CCTTCTCGCTCGACTTGCATGTATTAGGCGCGCCGCCAGCGTTCGTTCTGAGCCAGGATCAAACTCTCATAAAGGTTCTACTTGAATTGGACCCGAGGGCCACCTCTTCAATACACCTTACCTTACTCATTTCTCGCTCTATTCAGTTGTCAAAGAACTGCCGCGTTCCTCACGCGAGCCGCGCACTTTACTACGCTGAGCTAACCCTGTCAAGAGGGTCAGGATATACTTTTTGATCTGAGTTTCCTGAGAATCCGTCGCGGGGATTGAAACCGCATCGGCCACTAGGCTGGATCAAAGGCACCCCTTTATACCAATCCGTGTCTCGAGAGTCAAGCCTTGCAATCATCTTTTTATTATCGCAGAGTAATCTCATGCAGAATTGGTGGACACTTAAACGGCGCACCCTTCTAAAACTCGCTGGAATTACGGCTGCCGCAGGCCTCACCGGTGGGTGCGATGCGGTCGGCTCTGTGTTCGGGCGCATGTTCGCCATGCCTCCTCGAGAAACGGATTACTTTACGCAGAACAAAAAATTCTACGTCGTCAATTATTCCGACTCTCCATTTAATATTTCGCGCGACCTCCGCCAGGATGAGTGGAAGCTCACGGTCAAAGGAGAGGTCAAAAGGGCACTCTCACTGAACTGGAGAGAGCTATTGAACCGGGACAACTTCGAGCAGGTCTCGACCCTTATGTGCATCGATACATTGCCCGGCGGAGATAGCCTCGGCAATGCGCGATGGCGCGGCATTTCGCTTAAGAAGCTGTTGCAGGAAGCGGAAATCGATGAAGAGACTACGCGTGATATTGTCTTCCGCGGAGCAGACGCCTATGACGACAGCATTCCTCTGACTCGCGCCATGCAGGACGATGTCATGCTCGCATTTCTGATGAACGGCGAAAAACTGCCAAAGGAACATGGTTTCCCACTGCGCCTAGTGGTACCGGGACTCTACGGAATCAAAAACGTGAAATGGATTGTAGAAATCGAAGCCTACGCCGGGGATTATCGTGGATACTGGCAACGCAAAGGATGGACCGACGACGGCACGATCAAGGTTTTTTCCCGGATCGATTCTCCGGGTCACTATCAAACGTTGCGCGGCCCCGAGCATCGCTTGCGCGGCATTGCTTTCGGTGGCCCGAACTCCATCAGTAAGGTGGAAATCAGTTTGGATGCGGCCAGGACATGGGACACCTGCGAACTCGAAACACCCATGTCTCCTTACTCTTGGGTTATCTGGAACTATAGCTGGCACCCGTCAAAACGTGGCAAATACCAAGTCGCCGTTCGCGCCATCGATTCCAAGGGACAACTGCAGATTGCCGAATTGATCCGCCCACAACCGGCTGGAGCCTCGGGGCTGCACACTATCATCGCAGACGTAGAAACGACAGAAGCCGGGCGAGCCTAGCTATCCTCTGCGCTCGCAGAACGCGCACGCAAAGTGTTAATCCCTAAGGAGCCAAAAAGATCGCAATCGATTTGGACGGGATCATCATCTAATATGCAGGGTAACAACCTTGATCGCTCACTTTTCAACACGCCATCAATCCTTTTACAATGTCCCAACAAAAAGCTCAATTCGGCAGACGGCTTCAGTTGGAGATGCGCAAGATCGGACAGCATCTCTTAAGGCCCCTATTCGACATCACTAATCGCATTTGAATAATCTGTTCTTTCTTCTTCATCACATAAATTGAAATCCCGTGTCTATTCCTTCCGCTAACAGCTACCGCACTCCTCCTTCTCCCCTTGCGTTCAAAAAGATCGTAGCGAATAGCTCAACCATCGCACGTACGCCCTTCCGAACCGCATCGGCAACATCATCCTTTGGTCCATATCCCAAGATCGCTTGGTTCCACAAGCTACCCGGCGTTTTCTGGATGGTGTAGGAACCCGCATTGCAATCTACATGATAGGCCGCAATATATTGTTCGCCCACCGTCCATACCTCACACGTAAAAAATCCTAATTGACTAAGCCGCTCGGTGGTGTCAAGAGAGGGTCCACTGGATCCTTCGAGGGCAATTCCGGGAAGCTTGTTGAGAAGCGTGACCCTGGTCATATCGGTCAAATCGGCACTGTTGATGCCGATCTTCTCGGCAGTGCCCTGAGTCTGCACTTCGACCGATACGAATTTCTTGATTTGCCTTAGATCGGCAATGGGCGCAGGGTCAAGGTTCGCTCCAAGAACAGAGCCGTCGGGCAATAAACTGGCGCCGAACATCAACAGAAAAAGAGGTAGCCTGCTTACCACGATCACAGAGCATCCCATCATACCCCCCATCTTCCGCATCGATTCTACGATTTCGGGCTTGCTTTGACCTGACATATCTTAGCCTGGTTCTGCATACTAAAATCCAATCTCATAACGGTACGACATCACCATACGACGACTTACGGAGGAAACGGAAAGCCTCTCGTGACCGTCAATATCGAACAGAGTCGGGTTTGGCCGAAAAGTCATGGAACACTCGACGAGCTTCTCTTGCTAACAGCTGAATTTCTTGAATTTCCCGGTCTTGGGGTGCGCGCTTCAACTGCCGGCAAAAAAATTCATCGTCGAACCCGATGGCAGCGGCATCCTGAACGCTATTGCCATAGTAAATGCGGTTGATGCGTGCCCAATACAAGGCGCCGAGACACATGGGACAAGGTTGTGCACTCGTATAAAGATCACAGCCAGTTAGATGGAAATCTTTCATCGATCGGGTAGCAACACGAATGGCCACCACTTCAGCATGCGCGGTCGGATCGTTCGTCGCAATGACTTGGTTCCATCCCTCGCCGATGATCGTTTCTCCTCGGGCTATGACGGCACCAAATGGACCCCCTTCGCCAGCCTCCATGCCTTGGCGGCTCAACTCAATGGCCCGTCGCATCAAACGCTCGGCTCTTTGTCGGTCATACGGTTCACTCATGGCTCTTCAATCTGAGTCGCGGCCGGTATTTCGCATCGATAAGCAATTCCTCCGCGGTCTGACCCGGCAATCTATCCATCCGGGAATGGATTTCCCGACGACGATTGTTGCGGGCATGGGCGAACGCGCTGCATCAGTCCGCTGGCACGTTTTCAGTAGTTCCTGGGTGCGCTAAACTGATATTAAATCTGAGTCGTTTCCTTCTCTGTAAGATCCCGCCATTGGCCAGGCAAGAGATTCCCCAAAGCAATTGGCCCGATCGCAATTCGAAACAAACGTAATGTCGGATGGCCTACTGCAGCGGTCATTCGTCGAACCTGCCGATTCATTCCTTCATGCAAGGTAAGTTCTAACCAGGCCGTGGGGACATTCTGTCTGAATCGAATGGGAACAGGCCTCTCCGGAAGTAGTGGATCTTCCGGCAGCAAGCGAGCCTGCACAGGCCTCGTGCGTTTTCCGCTCAATACCATTCCCTGTCGCAATCGCTCCAAGGCCGACTCATCGGGAATCCGTTCGACCTGGGCAAGATATACTTTAGGAAGATAATGCTGTGGATCAGTAATGCGATGGGCCAGCACGCCATAAGACGTCAGTAATAGCAGTCCTTCGCTATCCCGGTCGAGTCGTCCTGCCGCATACACATCCGGGACATCGATATAGTCGCCCAAGGTCGGCCGACCTTCCGGATCGGTAAAGCTAGGCAGTACATTGTAAGGTTTGTTGAAGGCTAATGTGCGAGGAGCCGAATGTTTTTTACTCATAGAGTGCGTTGATCGCTAACCTCGGGCCAGCGAGTGTCTCATAAGCAGCCCCTGGGTGGAAACTGTTCTGATCGCCGGCTGAAGTTGAGTTGACCGCCTACAGCTATGGCACGATGCATGGGTCTATGGCAGCGATGCCAGTTCCTCAATTCCTCTCACCATTGCAATCGTGTCCATGCCCGCAGATCCGCTCTATCGCTCACGATGGCATCAGACACCTTCCAGTACCATAATGCGGAAATCGCTCATAGTCGCCGCCTGGCCACAACCGGCGACATCCGCACACATTACAGGGTCGACTTACGACAATGGGTCTTTATCGATTCGATTCGAAACGCACAGGAGGGCGTCCAACAAATGGGCAACTCGTCCTCTGCAAGAGTCTGAATGAGCATATAACGCTTATGAAAGAAGAAACTGGCAGCTGTATGGAGCTAGATCGACTATTTCTCCATCAAGACCATTGGAGGTCCCGATCAATCAAGCCGCCTGAATCTCGCGGCGTATTCCTCGGATGGAACGGGCGTACTGAAGAAAGAAGATTTACTCTCACTGTTAATGCGCGTGCGAACGAGCAGCGTCCCGTCCCGTTCCACCGTTAATTCCTGTGCGACATTGGAAATATTGCGGGTAGGCTCCGGCTGGTTGCCCCCTTCAAATCTGGTCCGCTGAATAGTGATCTGGTTGCGGTTGCATGTCACCCGGTCTTCCGGCTGTAAATCCAATTGATGCGCTGCAATGCCGCCGTCGTGACGATTGATGAGTTCCAGCGTATCATCCTGCAACACCTCGACCCGCACGGCATCTTGGACGAGATCTGCTGGCGCTGGTACACCCAGCATAGCATTCAAAGTGAGCTTGTTATTTCGGTTTCGGTAGAAGTCCACCATCCCCGGCAAGGCCTCGCCGTTCAATTCGTAAATTCCACCGATCTTCGGACATTCCGGCGCAGCCAGGCTGGGTTTCAAATTTTCACTAGGCGGCATTCCGGTGGAGGTCAGGCATCCCTGAAAGGAGAGGACAATCATCAGTGCGACCAGGGTGGTGACCACAAACCTATGTTGAGGAACAGTAGTAGCCAAGATACTAGAAGTCTAACGAACCTGTCTCCTGCATGTCCAGTATGATATAGCATATACAGCCTACGGCGTTGCCCCTCACCCTGTTGGGATTGGATTGGCCTCCTCAAGATCCAAGCACGTTCACAGAATTGTCGAGTCAATGATGGATTGCCCCCGCAAGCTTTGTGACCTGCATCGATATTGAGGGAAACTTATTCAAAAGAGAATGTGCGGAAGGCCGGGCATGGGACGTCAGAATCGCCTCATGAAGCTGCTAGAACATCGCGTTCCCATCATGCCTCGTCATGCATAGATCACCTAGGCACAATCCATCCCGCTTGACTTGCTGTCTACTCTGGGTCAGGTTGACAGGCACAGACGCACTTCACATCTCACGCAAGGAGTCCTGCCATGCGATGGGGAGGCCGACGGGAAAGCCACAACATCGAAGATCGGCGAGGGATGGGCCCGGCCAAATCCGGCATGGGCATCGGGTTGGGCGGCATCGTCCTCGTACTCGCAGTCAGTTTTTTAACCGGAACCAACCCTCTCACGCTGCTCAACATGCTCAACGGGGTACAGGACAGCACCATGCCGTCCGAACCAGAAAGATCTGGACCAATCGGCGCCCCAAACGACAGCCTCGGCAAGTTCGCGTCTGTAGTACTGGCCGATACGGAGGATACCTGGCAGGCGCTCCTCCCCACAATGGGCCGCACGTACCAAGATCCTCAGCTGGTATTGTTTACCGGTGCTGTGCGATCCGCCTGCGGTAGAACCTCCGCCGCCGTGGGCCCCTTCTACTGTCCCGGAGACCAAAAAGTGTATTTAGATCTCTCATTCTTTAACGAGATGGCACAACGTCTCGGCGCGCCGGGTGACTTCGCGCAAGCCTATGTCATAGCCCATGAGATCGGACATCACATCCAAAATCTGGTGGGCGTCGCCGACAAAGTCACCAGGCTACAACAACGCGCGTCGAACGCAGAGCGCAACGCGCTCTCTGTCCGCATGGAATTGCAAGCCGATTGTTTCGCCGGTGTCTGGGGCTACCATGCTCAACATAACCGCAATCTCATCGAGCCCGGCGATTTCGAAGAAGGCCTTCATGCTGCAGCAGCCATCGGAGACGATCGCCTGCAAAAGATGTCGCAAGGCCAGATTCAACCAGAAAGTTGGACCCATGGTTCATCCGAGCAACGGATGACGTGGCTGCGCCGAGGACTACAGTCCGGTGATCCACATGCCTGCGACACCTTTGCCGCTGTACGTTCCTGACGAGTCATTCTTCGCACCCATGATGGCCAACTCATGGTCCGGCTTACCGGAACCATTCCTAAATGCCAGCTGGTGGACGACCGACCGAACCTCACTCGAACGCAATATCTGCCGTCAGCCTGCGTCCATGGGTGTGGAGTTACCGAGGGTTCGAAAAGAAATGATGGCAGCAGCACGAAACAGAAGTCAGATTGCACGAGATACGCGACTCATCGGCTATTGAAGGAATGGAGGTGTGCTGCCTCATTCTACTAGAATCCGAGGCTGATGCCGCCTCCACTGCGGCTCCCGACGCCGCCGAAACCGACCCCTCCGAAGACTCCCCACCAAGGGCCACGCCCACGTCGGTCATCCGCCCGTTGGGGCTCCCATCGATGCAAATGCTTCACCTCCAGGATCGGATAACGATAGTCCGCTTCATCCATTTTTTCGACCGACGCTCCGCTGACCTCTCCCACGATCGTGACCCTTGTGCCGTCCGTCACCGTGGCCGGATCCAGAAATTCTTCCTGCCACGCAAGGAACCGCCCTTTGGACCGCATGCGCTCCGGCACCGGCCCCTGATCATCGTCTAAGGGAAGTTGCAGCACCTCCAATTGGGTGCCTCCTTTCAAGGCCGTGGCCTTCAGTACCTCTCCGCCCCATAGGACCATTTTCCCG
Organism: Nitrospira sp.; assembly: GCA_020697375.1. The sequence goes on from JAJFBJ010000071.1 coordinate 6,689, forward strand.
CGATAGGAATCCGGCGATTCAAGAACCTGGCTGAATGCTATGTCCTTTTCGACCTGCTGTCCGAGAGGTTCAGGGATCACCAACGTCGAGGCGCAGCCGGCGATCAACGCCACCATCACCATCATAAGGAACCGGAGCGCATGTTGCGTCATGGTGACAGTATAGCCCGAGCTCGCCCGCGATTCTATAACGGATGCCGTCTGGTCCACTCTCTTACGTTACGCATGGCCACGACATTTCCTCAGCTACCGGCTCTGGACTATACTGCGACACTGACGACATCTTCACGAAAGGAACGATATTCTATGCCGATCACGCCATTTTGCTGCTCACGTCCAATCGTTCGTTGTGCCGTGTTCATGATGGCCTGCGTAGTTCTTATTGCAAGTGTCTTCTCCACCGAAGCGACGGCCATCGAAGCCGCTGGATTAGATCGTGCCAAACGGGCAACCATCGGCATCCTGGAGGACCAGCAGGACCAGCGGACACCGGATCGCCACGGCAAGATACTCATTCGCGGGACCGGCTTCCATCTGCGTGACGGATACATCGTCACGGCACGCCATGCGGTGGAACGCCACACAACGCAAGGAGCCGTTATCCCGAAGCAGATTCGTCTCATGACGATGGATTTCCATGAGCTTGCGGCAGAGTTGGTCGGCGAAAGCTCCTATGCCGACGTAGTGCTGTACCGCTTGCAGGAAAACCATCGGGCGGTGCTGACCGACGCCACCCCCTTCGCAGCCGGCGACATGAAATCCGGTGATGATGTCTTCACCATCGGCTATCCGCTCGGCTGGGGCCCGACCATGGCGTTCGGACACCTCGGCAATATGAATACCTTCCTCCAGACTGTGGACACCCGCCTCATCCAGGCAGATCTGTCGGTATGCAGCGGCAATTCGGGCGGCGGCATGTTCAATGCGGCCGGCGAGGTCGTCGGCGTCATGCATGCCATCATTCAAACGGAAAAAGATCCACAGGAACGCCATTGCAGCCGCTTGGCGTTTGCCGTCCCGGCACCCCTTGCGCAACGCATCGTCATGGCGGCGCTTAGCGGCCAGCCCCTCAGCTTTTCCCGACTGGGTATTCAGATGACATCCGTGAAAGACGGCACCAAGTGGCGAGTGGCCGTCAAGGAAGTCTCCGACCCGGCGAAATCCGCCGGCCTTGGAAAGACCGACGTCCTGATGGCCATCGACGGCATGGACATCACCGATGCCGCGCAATTGAAGAACTATTTGATCGAGAAGACCAAGCCTGGACAACAGGTTGAGGTGCGGGTCCGGCGCGGAGACGGGGAACTGACGTTCGTTGTCGTGCTGGCAGGCGGCTGATGGTAAAGCGAGCAGCTGACTATCGATCGGGAAGGATCTGATACCATCCGTCGGCCTGGACTGCCTGTAGCGGAATGTCGAACAGCGCAGTCAAGCTCGCCGAGGTGAGCAGCTGTTCCTTGCTACCATCCCCTACAATCCGTCTCTGCTTGAGCAGAACCACCCGGGAAATTTCCGGCGGAATTTCATGGACATGGTGCGTCACCAGAATGATGGTTTTCCCCTGGGCCATCAGACTCCGAAGCAGGGCCAGGTAGTGGAAACAGGCCTGGGGGTCGAGCCCGCTGGTCGGCTCATCGAACACCAGTACTTCAGGATCGTGCACCAGGGCTCGCCCGAGAAGAAACCGCCGCTGCTCGCCGGTGGACAGGTCACCGAAGCGGCGATCCTGCAGATGGCCGACGCCGAGCTCCTCCATGATCTTCGCCGCCCGCATACGTTGCCCATCGTCAAACGCCTGATGCTCATAGGTATCGACGCTCGCATAGTACCCGGAGAGAATCACGTTGACACCCTGCACGTCGTCCAGATAGTGGCGGTGCAAATCGTGTGACACGACGCCAAGGCGCCGCCGCAGGTCCCAGACATTCCACCGCTCTTCGCCAAACAGGCGTACGCGGGTATGGTCTTGAGACACAGGATGGATTTCCATGGAGAAGAGTTTCAGGAGGGTCGATTTTCCCGCGCCGTTCGGTCCGAGGATCACACAGTGGACAGCACGCTCCAAGCGTAAGGACAAATCAGAAAAGACCTGCCGCCCGCCCCGATAAACCATGGCCTGTTGAATCTCAATGATCGTCATAATGCCGGTTTCTCGATCCCCAGAGTCGAATTGCAGGACGAGGGCATGAGTTCCCCACCGTGCACGAATGACTGGTGCTTCCAATCACGCAAGATTCCTTCCTTGTCGAACCGCAATGTATATTCGTCGCACCAGGAACCCAGCGTGGACCATGAGCTTTGGCTCATCGGTTCAATGTCCCGCACTTCGTACACCCAGACCGGCTCGCCCGTACGCGTCACGCTCACCAGCTGTGGCTTCCCAAGCTGTTGCCTCACTTGTTCCCTTGTCGCTTGATTCGTTGCATGGCGCAAATAGACGCTTTCCTTGGACTGGAAGAACGCGCAGCCGACTCCAAGAGTCATCAGCAGGCCGCTCAGCAACAGAACAATCATGCCAGTCCGCATACGGCACCTCCTGGTCATGCGAGACCCCAATGCTGCATCTATACAGCTCAGGCGGCCATTGCAATCTCCATCTTCGGCTTAGCCTGTAGATAGATCGTTGCAGATTGAATGACAAGGATCGGACGTGCCTGAGGAACCGACGGCGCATGTCACCGCGGGGACGCTACGCTTAGACTGAATCTGTGTTGTGTTTGACAGCGGGCTTCACCGAACCGGCAATCTTCGGAGTCTTGGTCTTCACGTCGGCATTTTGGGCGCGATGGAGCAGCGCATGATCCATGAGCACGAGCGCCATCATGGCTTCGGCAATCGGCGTGGCGCGGATACCGACGCAGGGGTCGTGGCGACCATTGGTTTCAACGGTGACAGGATTGCCTTGCTTGTCGATCGATCGACGCGCGACACGGATACTTGAGGTCGGCTTGATAGCGATGCTGACGATGATGTCCTGCCCAGTGGAAATTCCCCCCAGGATTCCGCCCGCGTGATTCGTGACAAAACCGTCCGGCGTCAATTCATCGCCGTGTTCGGAGCCACGCTGGGTAACCGAGGCAAAGCCTGATCCAATCTCGACCGCCTTCACCGCATTGATGCTCATCATCGCTCCGGCCAGATCGGCATCCAGCTTGGCATAGACCGGCGCTCCCCACCCGACCGGCACGTGCTCGGCCACGGTGGTGATCCTTGCGCCGACTGAATCGCCGGATTTGCGTAGTTCGTCCATAAACGATTCCAGCGTCCCCACCACATCACCATTCGCGGAAAAGAACGGATTATCACCCACCGCATCCCAGCTCTTGAACGGAACCTCCACAGGCCCGAGCTGGCTGAGATAGCCACGGATCACCACGCCATGCTTCTCACGCAGCCATTTCCTGGCAATGGCCGCCGCAGCCACTCGAACGGCGGTTTCTCTCGCAGATGCGCGACCACCTCCCCGATAATCGCGAATCCCATACTTCTGCCAATAGGTGTAATCCGCATGGCCAGGGCGGAAGGTCTCGATCAGATTGCCATAGTCACGGCTACGCGTATCTTCATTGCGAATCAGCAACGCTATCGGACTTCCGGTGGTCTTCCCCTCGAACAGACCGGAGAGAATTTCGACGGAATCGGATTCTTGCCGTTGCGTAACGTGGCGCGACGTGCCAGGCTTGCGCCGGTCGAGATCGTTTTGAATGTCTTCGGTGGAAAGGACGAGGCCGGGCGGACAGCCATCGACGACGCACCCGATCGCCGGCCCGTGGCTCTCGCCGAATGATGTGACGGTGAAGAATCGGCCAAAGATATTGCCGGCCATGAGAAGACTCATTCCTCCCTACTCGACAAGATCGAGCTTGATGCGTAGTTCTTTGAGCTGGTCCGGACTGACGACGGAAGGGGCCTCGGTGAGCGGGCATTGCGCGCGCTGGGTCTTCGGAAACGCGATGACATCTCGAATGGAATCTGCGCCGCCTAGCAGCATAATCAACCGGTCGAGTCCGAAGGCAATCCCGCCATGGGGCGGGGCGCCATATTCCAATGCCTCCAGCAGGAAGCCGAATTTTGCCTGAGCCTGTTCCTTGCCGATTCCCAGCAGGTCGAGAATTCGCAGCTGAATGTCGCTGCGGTGGTTTCGAATGCTGCCGCCGCCGATTTCGCTTCCGTTGAGCACCATGTCGTAAGCCTTCGCCCGCGCCTTCAATGGCTCCGTATCGAGGAACGGCAGGTCTTCATCCATCGGCGCGGCAAAGGGATTGTGCATGAAGATATAGCGTTTTTCTTCCGGCGAATAATCCAAGAGCGGAAATTCAGTAACCCAGAGCGGTTTCCATGCCTGCTTGTCGATAAGATTCAGCTCCTCGCCGAGCTGCAGCCGGATTCGTCCTAGGACATCATGCACGATTGCCGGCTTGTCGGCGCCGAAAAGCACAAGGTCACCGGGTTTCGCCTCGGGCAAGGCTGCCGCGAAGGCCTGCGCGTCGAGGAACTTGGCGATCACCGACTCCAACTGCCCATCCACCGCAATTTTCAGCCAGGCCAATCCCTTGGCGCCGAAGCTTTTCGCCGTTTCACCGAGCGCGTCGATCCGGCTCCTCGCCATCGATCCCCCACGGGACACAATCAGCGCCTTGACGAGTCCACCCTTGGCGGCCGCTTCTTTGAAAACCTTGAACTCGCTTTTCGCAGCGAAGGCCGTGACATCGTGCAACGGCATATCGAACCGGAGATCCGGTTTGTCGGAGCCATAGCGCCCCATGGCCTCGCCGTAGGTCATTCGTGGAAAGGGCACGGGAAGATGCACTCCTCCGGCGTCCTTGAAGACGGACACAATCATCCGCTCCATCAGCGCCATGACCTGTTCCCGGTCCACGAATGACATTTCAAGGTCAATCTGGGTGAATTCAGGCTGCCGGTCGTTACGCAGGTCTTCGTCCCGGAAGCAGCGGGCGATCTGGTAGTAGCGATCGACGCCGCTCACCATCAATATCTGCTTGAACAGCTGCGGAGACTGTGGGAGCGCGAAGAATGTCCCCGGATTCACACGGCTCGGCACCAGATAGTCCCGCGCCCCTTCCGGCGTACTTTTCGTCAATATCGGCGTCTCCACTTCCAGGAAATTCTGGCCATTCAGAAATGCCCTCACGGCCTGCATGATCCCATGACGCAACCCAAGCAACCGTTGCATCCTCGGACGCCTGAGATCCAAATACCTGTACTTCAAGCGAAGTGCTTCTGTAATTTCGCTATCGTCTTCGATCACAAAGGGCGGCGTCTTGGCTTCATTGAGAATATCGATCCTATCCACGAAGATTTCGATGTCGCCGGTCGGCAAATTCGGATTTCGCGATTCCTCGGGACGGGCCATCACCTGTCCGCTGACCGACAAGACGCATTCACTGCGCAAGGTATGCGCGGCCTGATGCACCGCCGCATTCCGCTCGGCGTTGAACACTATTTGTGTCAGTCCGGTCCGGTCGCGCAAATCGATAAACAGCACGGTGCCATGATCCCGGCGGCGCTGCACCCAGCCATTCAAGACAACCTGCTGGCCGACATTGACCCTCGTCAACTCTCCACAGCGATGGGTCCTGATCTTCATGCTCGTCTCCGCGTTGATTGCCGCGGCCTTGTGGCGGGACCTCGCGGCCGATTGCGCGATGCAGATGTTGATCCAGGCCCGTTCCGTTGAAAATTCGTTCCGCCTCCGGAGCGGCGAGCCGAAGCCCCACGTCCGGGTGATTGAGGTTTTGAGCGGGGCCCGAAACGCTGAGGTCGTCTTCCTTGTTCGAAGCGCTGGGGCCCTGTCCCGGGTCCGGTGTGGCCTACGTTGTTGTCGCGGCCAGAACTTGGAGGCGTCTGGCCGGACCGACGCTGCTCAGAATTTCGACTTCGATCGGAGCCCTGATAGTTGGTTCCAGACCCCGTACGCCGAGCCATGACCCCACGTCCCGGTCGTTGGGACTTGGAGACGGATTTGGAACGCTGAGATCGTATTCCTCGCTCCGAGCGTTGAGACTTGGGCCCTCGCCCCGATCGCTCAGGCTTGGATGGACGGGGCGGCGCCGGTGCCGTCGGCGGCTTCCAGGCAACCGGCTTCCCCGATGCATCGGATTCCGGTCGTTCGGTTCGGGCGACCCGATCCTCCACGAGTTCGCGTAACCGGTTTGCTTCCCGGTCGGTCAAGAACCGGTACTCTCGTGATGCCAAATCACCCAGGAGCAACGGCCCCATGCGTATGCGTGTAAGCTTGATGACCGAATGACCGACGGCCTCGATCATCCGTTTGACTTGATGTTTCCGTCCCTCATGAATGGTGACTTCGAGCCACGAATTACTTTGCGCTTTGCTGACTTTCACCACTTTTGCCGGCGCGGTGAATCCATCCTCGAGTTTGATGCCGCGTTCGAGGGATTCGATTTTGTCATCATCAAGAACGCCCTTGACTTTGATCAAATATGTTTTCGGAATATGGTAGCGGGGGTGCAGGAGCGCCTGTGCCAGCTCTCCATGGTTTGTGAGCAACATGAGACCTTCACTGTCGAAATCCAACCGTCCGACAGGAAACACCCGCACGGTCACTCCATGCAAAAGATCCTTCACCGTCGGACGACCTTCGGGATCGTCCAGAGTGGACATCACGTTTTTCGGCTTGTTGAGGATAAGGTATACATAGGGCTGCGCAGCACGCAGATGTTTGCCGTCCACCTTGACATGATCCTTATCCGGATCAACCTTGGTGCCGAGTTCCTTCACGACATGGCCGTTGATCGTCACGCGCCCGGCCGTAATGAGCTCCTCGGCCTTGCGCCTCGACGCCAGCCCGGTACCGGCGATAAGTTTTTGTAATCTGACGTCCATGAGAACCCTCCGTGAAGCTCGTTCATCTCTCGTTGCTCGCCGGACGGGATGAGTTACATCGCTTCACATGTCATACTCTGACCCGCTATTCCCATTCGATCGTACTCGGAGGCTTCGAGCTGATGTCGTAGACGACACGGTTGACGCCCTTCACTTCGTTGATGATACGGCTCGACATCTTGCCCAACACGTCATTCGGAATCTTGGCCCAATCTGCGGTCATGCCGTCGAGACTGGTGACCGCGCGAATGGCAATCACATAGTCATACGTGCGCTGGTCCCCCATGACGCCCACCGTTCTGATCGGCAACAAGACCGCGAAGGCCTGCCATATCTCACGGTAGAGTCCGGCCCCGCGAATCTCCTGATCGACGATCGTTTCCGCCGCACGCAGGATGGCCAGACGTTCCTTGGTTACCGCGCCGAGCACGCGAATCGCCAATCCAGGCCCGGGAAACGGCTGCCGCCAGATTATGTCATCCGGCAGTCCGAGTTCCTGTCCCAACACCCGCACTTCGTCCTTGAAGAGTTCCCGAAGGGGTTCGACGAGCTTCAACTTCATCTTCGTCGGCAACCCGCCGACATTGTGGTGCGTCTTGATCGTTGCCGACGGCCCCTTGAAACTGACGCTTTCAATCACATCGGGATAGAGGGTGCCCTGCACCAGGTACTTGATCCCCTTGAGCTTCTTTGACTCGGCTTCGAAGTGTTTGATGAACAGGCGGCCGATGATTTTCCGCTTGCGTTCCGGATCCGTCACATTCTTGAGCGCAGACAGAAACTGCCGAGAGCCATCCAGCACGCGGAGGTTGAGATTCTCATGCGCCGCAAAAGTCTTTTGCACCTGATCGCGCTCGCCGGCCCGCAATACACCATTATCGACAAACAGGCAGGTTAATTGGTCTCCGATGGCACGATGCGTCAGCATCGCGGCAACCGACGAGTCCACCCCGCCGCTCAAGGCACAGATGACCCGGTCTTTTCCGACGTGCTTCCTGATCTGCTCCACCGCCGTCTCGACGTAGGACCGCATGGTCCAGGTCGGCTTGCAGCCGCAAATGTCATAGACGAAGTTTTTTAGTATTCCGGCGCCTTCGGCGCTGTGCGCTACCTCGGGATGGAACTGGAGACAATAGATGCGGTGCTTGGCATCGTGCCGCTTCATGGCCGCAATAGGGGAATTCTCCGTATGCGCGATGGATAGAAACCCAGGGGGCATGCGTTCGATCCGATCTCCGTGTGACATCCAGACGACGGAGGATCCACCTGCGGCGACGCCTTTGAATAGATCCGACCGGTCGTCAACCTTTAGTTCGGCCCGGCCGAATTCACGATGCGACGCCTTTTCCACACGACCGCCCTGGAGGTGCGTCACCAATTGCATCCCATAGCAAATGCCGAGAATTGGAATCCCCTGCTCGAAAAGCTGCTTAGAGACCAATGGCGCCTTTTTGTCGTACACGCTCGACGGCCCGCCGGACAACACGATGCCATTTGGTCGATAGGCCAGTATCGTGGCGAGGGACACCGTACAGGGTAGGATCTGCGAATAGACCTGCGCTTCGCGAATGCGCCGCGCAATCAACTGGCTGTACTGGGACCCGAAGTCGAGGACGAGGATTCTATCGTGCCAGAGTTCCATCAGAGTAGGTTAGGCGTGAAGGGTGAAGAGTGAGGGGCAAATTGATGGTCACGGATGGATCTGACGTTGAATCATCGTCGCCTAACGCTTGACACCTTACGCCTCACAAGAGTTATTCCCAATCGGTGCGATAGTTTGGAGCTTCTTTGGTGATGATGACATCGTGCACATGTCCTTCACGGAGACCAGCTAATGTCTGACGGATGAAGGTGGCCTTCTGCTGCAAATCCGGGATAGTCTTGCAGCCGCAATAGCCCATACCTGACTTCACCCCGCCGACCATTTGGTAGATATGGGGCGCCAGCAATCCCTTGTACGGCACGCGACCTTCAATTCCTTCGGGTACCAGCTTCGGTGCAGGGCGTCCGGCTTGTCCATATCGATCGCCGCCGCCTCGTTCCATGGCTCCGATCGATCCCATTCCGCGGTATACCTTGTAGGTTCGCGCCTGGAACAGCACGGTTTCGCCGGGCGCTTCTTCGGTCCCCGCCAGCAGACTACCCAGCATGACTGACGACGCGCCGGCCGCCAACGCTTTCGTAATGTCGCCGGAATATTTGATGCCGCCGTCAGCGATGACAGGGATCCCGGTCCCCGATAGGACCTTGGCACAATCGGCAATAGCCGTCAGCTGCGGCATGCCTGCACCGGACACCATCCTGGTCGTGCAAATCGATCCGGGTCCCACGCCCACCTTGACGGCGTCTACGCCGGCCTTCATTAGATCCTTGGCCGCCTGTGCCGTTGCGATGTTGCCTGCGATGACTTCCAATTGTGGATGGGATTTCTTCACCATCTTAACCGTGTCCAGCACAGCCTGTGAATGCCCATGCGCCGTATCCACGACGACCAGATCTACCCCGGCCTTCACGAGTAATGTGACCCGCTCTCCGGTCTCAGGACCAACGCCCAATGCCGCTCCTACCCGCAATCGGCCATGGGTATCTTTGCAGGCATGGGGATACTTGATCCGCTTTTCGATGTCTTTAATCGTAATGAGGCCCTTGAGTTCGTATTGCTTGTTCACCACCGGAAGCTTTTCTATCCGGTGTTCGTGCAAAATTTC
>JAJFBJ010000072.1 GCA_020697375.1 Nitrospira sp.
CGAGGGCTGGGGCCCAGGATGGAAAAAGTATAGGAATGAGCGCAATGACAACAAAAGCCCTGCCACTCGACGGGCCTGGCTCGTGCGAGACCAGCTGACAGGCCATGGCGTCTGGGTTCTTCCAGGGGACGGCTATGCGCCCCTCGAAGGCGACGGAGAGCGAGACCGGTTCGCCGACCATGATGTCGCTATTCGCCGCGCCAACCCCGATGAGGATATCCCATGGCTGTTTGGAGCACGCGGTCAGCTCGGCAATGACGAGGACAATCAAAGTGTTCAGGAACAGGACGTCGTGTTCTGGTACGTCGCCCACCTCCCGCACATGGCCGCACTCGGGCCCACCAAGTGGCTGGCTCTCGGTCCCACGTTGAAGATTCAGCGATAGCAGCTTGCCGACGCAGGCGTCACCGTCCGCCTCGGAGCCCTTGTTGGCTCCGTCCATAGGATTGCGATTGGTCTTCTAAGCACTCTATACTAGGACCTAATGACCCTAGCCACGGATGGCCGGCAGGCAGTACAATCGGCGGGGTCGAAGAGCTACAGTTGTCCGAGAATGAACCACGTCCAAGCCAAGCTCGCCGGTTCAGACCGGTATGCCAGGCCGTTGAGCATCTATGTTCAAGCTGTTCCGATGAGTGCGCGATGGTCTCCGCCCTGCAACTGACGGTAATTTTAAATTCCCGCTTATCTACGCCATGGCCTGGACGCAACGATAAGGTAGAGAGGTCGCATTATGATCTTTCGCGGACCTGAGAGTCTCCAGTATCCGTCCCGGAAAGAGTTCCAACATCTGGGCGAAATCATGCACCAGGTACGTGAAGTTCAACATCGCGCGCATTTATCTCAGCTCGCGTCGGCCGTAGGTTCTCTGATTCCGCACCGGTTTGCCGCGAACGGGGCCTTTCACATGAAAAAGCGGGAGCTGCAGATCGGGCACTCGACCTATGGCGAGGAACATACTCACCTCTATGCGACGCAGGGATACGTAACTGATCCCGCGATCCAACTACTCCAACAGACCCATATCGGGACGGTCTCAAGCGAAGACTGCCTTGATATGCCGATTCCAAGGGAGGTCATCACCCTCAAGCTCGATGCGGGCATCAAGACCTGCCTGACGGTCGGCGTGCGCGGCGTGCTCGGCATATGCACATACTACGCATTCAGCAATTTCGACCAGAAGTTGCTGCACAAATTGCGGACGATGATGCAGATTCTGGCCCCCCATTTTCATTTGGCCTATCTGCGCGCGACCTCTTCCACGGAAGAGCATTTGCCTCCCCGCGACATGCCGGTGTTGACGGGCCGGGAAGAAGAAATTATGCGGTGGGTGGCGGAGGGCAAGACCAACTGGGAGATTTCCATCATCCTGCACGTGAGCCTGAATACCGTCAAATTCCATCTGAAGAATGTGTACCAAAAGCTGGGAGGCGTGGAGAACCGCTGGGCGGCGGTCGCCCAATGGCAGAGTAATACTGCCGGCATCATCGTTCCCTCTCCCCGCCGGCATCAAACCGTCTCAGCACCCCCTCTCGAACCCGGAACTCCTCAACGGCAATCCGCCGCCTCGTCTCATACGGCGCGATCAGGATGATGAAAAAGTACTCATAGTACGCTTCGACCCTTTACTCGCTGCGGCCTTGCCGGGGCAAGGCGCGTTTTGGCGCGCCAAAGGTTGGGCGGGCAAGAAGGTTGCCTTTTGAGCATCCTGCGATGAAGAGAGGTGGCGGGCCCGTCAAGGCAGCGTCAACGCGAGCGGCAGGTTCGTCCCGCATTGCGGTCCCTCTTCTACTTCTAAATGAAACAGGCCTTCCCGCCTGTGCATCTCGACAGTGAGATTTTTCGGCGCCATCAAAAATCCGAACTGCTCTTCGACCTGTTTGACCTGCGCCGGTTTCACAATCGCAAAGTTCCGGCAAAGCATCGCCATCACGGCTTTGATTTCGAGCAGCGCCAGGTTTCGGCCCGGACAAAAACGTGGCCCCGCTCCGAACGGCACGAACGCCTTCGTATGATGGCCGTTTTGAGATCCAACCTGGGAAGCCAGCCAGCGTTCGGGATGAAATCGATCGGGCGCCGCAAACGCTTCTGCCTGCATGGCACATTGACGGGTGAGCAGGAATATGGCGGTCCCGCCGGGAATGCTCGTTCCGCCCAGTTCCACATCGTGATTGGTCCCCAGAAACAATACCGGAAACACTGATTTCAAACGCATGGTTTCGAACGCGACCGCTTCCACATAGGACAGCTTCTCATGGTCGCGATAGTCGACCAACACCTCGTCGCTCCCGAGAACCTCATCCACTTCGGTCTGCATGCGCGCCTGGATATCCGGATGCTCCATCAGAAAATGGAACATCCAGGCCATCGTTGAGGCTGTTGAATCCTCCCCGCCGAGCAACATGGTCAGGACGTTGCCGGAAATTTCCTCATCGGTGAATTCCGATCCTTCGACGTCTCGAGCGGCAAGCATCGCTTCCAGGAAGTTCGTCGGTTGCGACGCCAGTTCCGGGTCACGCGCCAGCCGCTCGCGGCTATGCGCGATAAATTGCCGGATCGACTGCTGGATGAACGACAGGGACTCGTCCAATGCCCGATCAGCAGGCAACTTCACGAAATGCCAGTACGGAAAGGGCGAGTTGATCCGGCGGTTGATCATCGGGAACAGCCGCTCCAGGTGCCGTTGGAGTTCATCGCCCTCCTGGTCCAATGTGTTGACGTCGTATCCGAACGCCAGGTTGGCCGTCACATCGATGGTGTATCTGGTCAGATCCTTCTGGGCTTCGACTCTTGCGCCGGTCGCGATTGCCCGGTCCCAGCGGGCTTTCAACCGTCCGGTAACCGTTTGGAGCGTCGCAAAAAACCGGCGCAGGTGGGCCTGGTTCAACGCCTGCATGGCGATCCGCCGCTGACGATACCAGTCGTTCCCTTCCGCGGAAAACACACCGTCGATCCCCATCTCCTTCAGAACCGGTTCGATGGTATCCAACCGGCGATAGGTATCCGGTCTCTTGCGCAGCACCTCACCGATGAGGTCCGCATCGGTGATGACGACGACCGGCTTGTGAGCGATCCGGAACTGATAGACGGGTCCATGCTCCCGAGCCCATTGTTCAAGGATCCGGTGCAGATGATTCAAATCGAGCTGCAGCAGATTTCCCAGGAACGGAAGGCCCTTCGGTCCCGGAAGATCCTCAAGCTTTCGTGAGGCAGACGGCGAAACCGGCAGAGCATCTTTCTTTAGACCGCCCGCGTGATAGGGACATCCCATGTGAGTTGAGTGCTCCATTCTGCATGCCTCCTTTGTGTGACCTCCGTGTCTGCATGGCTTTCTGACTCGTTTCACGAAAGCCATGGATTCCCGCACCATACGACAGCCCCACATTCGTGACACCTACCCGGCCGGGTAGGTCATTCCTTTAATGTTCTCTTGTACTGTGCCGCATCATCGACTGGAGATCCCCGGATTCTTGAACGTTTCATAAAAGGGCCCTGCCTAAGGAGGATGACATGACGAATGCCGCGTGCCACAGATCCCCGTCTGCAGCAGTGCATCAGTTCATCGAGTTGCTGGAGCAAAGGAAAACGAGGCGATTCGGGCTTGGGATGGAACTCCCCGCGGGTCCTCTCCAGTATAGAAGCCCCTTCCCTCCATTGCCTCTCACTCCGGAAGAGGAGCGTCATCTCATATTCGCGGGAGTAGGAAAGACCGGCCCTCATAGCGCGGACATGCAATTCTCCTCGCGTCCTCAGTCGGAAGATGGCCAGGGAATGGCGCTCATGAGTTTTCAAGGACGCACCGTTCCCAGTGCCTGCGCCGCCCAGACCACTCGCCTGTTCTTCACCAACGATGAGGGCACCTATTTCGTCGAGGAATGCGCGGCTCCCGACGATCCTGCCATGACGAAGCTGACGAAGCTGTCCTCCCAGCGACTGGAAATTCCGCGGCAGTTGCCGTTCATGCTCAGCTTCAATCAGTGGTACGCGAACCGGCCCGGGACCTCCTATTTCATTCCGGTCACGAATATCGCCTCGGTGTACCTGAATCTTTTGTTGGTATTGCTCAGCGACGAGTACGGCTATTTCATCGTGGACAGCGATAACGGGAACGAGGCATGCGGGTTGGACCGCTTCAAGAAAAGCCGAGGAGGACACCTGCATGATGATCCCGCGAAGCGACGCACCATGAGCCTGCGCGATCTCGATAGCGCCATCAGCGATACGGCGATCCAGGAACAGGGAATCGTCGCCGAACACATAAGCCTAATGGAGCAGGCCATGGGGCTGGGTGGCGGGATCCACAGCGTCGGCAGCGGCCGCCATCTCCTCGGCATGGAGCCACAAATTTTTCCAGGTTTGGGCTTCCAGTTTCACATGCCGTCAGGCGGTGCCCGGCGGCCCAATCCGATCGGCCTTCCCGGCATCTGGACGGCGCCCTGCCCTCCATATGGTGACAGCATGGAAACGGCCGTCCTCACATTGATCGATTCAAAGTTCGGCGCCTCCGGCATGTATAGGACTCCCGACTGCGGGCCCTGGAACAGGTCCACCGTCAAGCCGAACATTTCCCGGCATTCGGAGCAGGCCATCGCCGCAACGATCGCATTCGCGGAGTATGTCGTTCGCACCTACGGGCGATTTCCCGCGCATGTGGACGCGTTCAAATCCATCGTGGCTTGCCAAGCGCACCACCTGGATCTGAGCTTCTATGAAACGTACTACCCGGATTCCGCCGTATCACAGAGTCATCACGACCACATGGCGTCATGGCACGAGGGCCAAGAATGTCTTGGCTATTATTGACCGTAATAGGAGGGCCGCACTATGAAACCAAATCGAAGAGTGGTCATCACAGGATTGGGCGTCGTGTCGCCATTGGGAAACAATTTGCGAACGTTTTGGCATCTCCTGAGCACCGGCCAAAGCGGTATCGCGCCGCTATCATCGTTCGATACCGCGCCCTTTTCATCTTGCCTGGCGGGAGAAGTCAAAGACTTCGATGCCGAGGATTTCATCCCGCGCAAGCAGGCTCGCCGCATGGGACGGGTGAGCCATTTTGCCGTCGCCGCTGCGCTCATGGCGGTCCGTGACGCCAGGCTCGACATCGAGCGGGAGAATCGCTCGGAGATGGCGATTTGCCTCGGCACGTCGATCGCCGGGCTTCGAGAAGCCTTTGCCGCACATGACAATATGCTGCGCCACCAACACTTGAGTCCCTTTACGATGTCGGCGACCTTCCCGAACGCGGTCTCGGGTGAAATCGCAATCGCGCTGGGCATCAATGGAGAGTGCGAAACCTACTCCATCGGATGCTCTTCCACGGCGAATGCGATCGGCCGCGCGTTCGAGATGATCCGAGGGGGAAACGCCGATCTCATCCTGGCCGGAGGCACGGAAGCTCCCCTTCATCCCACCATCTTTTCCGCGATGGAGGCCGGACGCGTGCTCGCCCCCGATGGAGGCGGCAGCATTCGCAATCTGCCGCGGCCATTCGACCGGACACGTTGCGGCATGGTGCTCGGTGAAGGGGCCGGCTGTCTTATTCTGGAGGATTATGACCATGCCCGCCGGCGCGGCGCCCATATGTATGGCGAATTGGAGGGATGGGGTTTCACCTGCGACGCCTATTCCATGGCGCGCCCTCTGGCTTCCGGCAAGGAACAGAAACGCGCGATCGACCGGGCCTTGGCCACCGCCAGCTGGTTTCCGGAGGAGGTCGAATACGTCAACGCCTGCGGCCTCGGCACGGTGGAACTCGATACGATTGAAACCACCGCCATCAAGGAATCGCTGGGATCCCATGCCTACCGGGTGCCCGTCAGTTCATTCAAGTCGGCGCTCGGGCATGCTTTCGCCGCCAGCGGCGCGTTTCAAGTGATTGGAACCGCCCTGGCCATGGAACATCAATTTATACCGCCGACATTGCACCTAACGGAGCCGGACCCGTCCTGCGACTTGGATTATGTGGCCTTGGAGGGGCGCCCTTCCAGGATCGGAAAAGCGTTGATCAATAGCTTCGGGTTCGGCGGAAAGAACGTAGTGCTCGCCCTGTCCCGAGTCGATGTCGGCGTCCCGACGTACAGGCATTTTGAGGCCGCAGAACAACAAGGAATTAAAGAGTTCGCGGGGGTGTCCTGAAATGTACCTACAGGCATTGTTCACAGATCCAGGCAGCCAGATGGTTCCAAATACAGTCCGAACCAAGCCGGTAACAGGGCAGCGGTCCTGCAGGCTCGACGGCAAAGGAGGAACAACGACATGCTGACACCTCGCAACAATACATCCGACCGCCCGGTCCATCAGCCTCACTCTTCCAACGCGGGCTCCGGTGAGGCCTCACAGACGGCAGCCATGGAGACGGAATGTTATCTCCATCAAGCGCAAACCATGCCTTCATCAATTTGGAATACCAACATGAATAAGCCTGAAAGTACGACGGTACATGTGTTCATCATCAATCCGCAGGAACTGGTCAGGGTGGGCATAAGGACCCTCCTCAACTCCGTGGTGGATTTTACGGTCGTCGGCGAGGCTGCATCGAGAACGGATGCGCTGCCGCTGATTCATCAACTCAAACCCGACATCGTGATGCTCGACCTGCGAGCGCAGGACGGCAAGGGGATTGAGACCGCCAAAAGCATTCTTTCGGATCTTCCGGGGACGCGACTCCTGTTTCTTGCGGACAATCTCAATGACAGCATTCTGTTGTCCGCCGTCGCCACCGGCGCCCATGGGTATGTGTTGCAGGACGCCGGTATTGAAACCCTATTGCACGCCTTACGGACGATCACCCAGGGACAATCCTATCTCGATCCCGGCGTCACCCGTCATACCTTTGCCTATCTCAGGAGACTGGCCGATCGGGAGCCGGAGCGGGGGCGTCATCTATTATCGCCACAGGAGCAACGCCTCCTCCCTCTCATCGCGCAGGGAAAGACGAACAAGGAAATCGCCGCCGAACTCGGATTGAGCGACAAGACGGTCAAAAATTATCTCGCCAACGTCTATACCAAGCTGCATCTCACGAGGAGGTCACAAGCCGCGGCGTTCTACCTGAAAAACCTGCCCTGAGCCGGGGCAGAGAAGGCATAACGGCCATGCCCGGGCTCAAGTTCATCCGGCCTCGCGCCGACAGAGCATCAGGCCGGCGCTTGTTGTCCCTCTGGATGATGATGCAGCATGTACCATTTTCGCTCGTTCCATCTCAGGGACATGACGGCTTGCGGCGCGTCGCTTCGCAGGCTCGGCGCAGACGCGAAGAGCCTTGAAGAAGTCGCCGATCGCCTGGTTCGCTACCTCTACCGTTCATTCACCGCGCCGCGGACAGGAGAGCCGGCCTGCGCCCTCGTCCGACTGTTCAAGACCCACCCCTACTGCAACCTGTCAGCTGATCTCCGGTCGCTCGCGGACAAACGGCTGGGAACAGCGCCCGACAATCCCTTCCTTCCCTGTCTGACCCTCTTGAGCAGCGCAGGAGCGGTTCCAGGCTGGAACGACCCCGCGTTATCGAGCCGCTACCGGGTGATCCCGCTTGGGAGTCCTCAGGATCTTGAACAACTCCCCATGTTCAGCTTGCTCATTCGTCAATTGGGTGTGTCGCTCCCGGATCTTGGAGAACCGGTTCAGAATCTGCTCCTCGACTCGCAGGAACATACGTTCAACGTCTTCCACATCCTCCACGCAGAAGGAAGTCCTTACGTCCCCGCCCAGGAGGAGTTCGTGCGCAAGTATGGAATCCGGTCGGTGCTGGGATTCGGCGCGCCGCTGCCCGACGGTGAATTGTTCTCCGTCATCCTCTTCAGCCAGGAGGTCATCTCCGTCAGCACCGCGCAGCTCTTCAAGCCCCTGGCTCTCTGCGCGAAGATCGCCCTGGCTCCCTATGCGGACTCGGCCCACTCGCCTCGTTCATCCGCCCCGTCGATAGCCCCTATCGAGAAGACTCAGGAACGCTCTGCCCCCGTCGCCCATCTGCATGCCCGGATCAGCGAATTAGAGCAGCTCCTGACGGTCCACGAACAGACGGTAGAGGCGCAAGCCAACCGGATCGAAATGATCGTGAGCGGCGCCGACATGGGCACGTGGGATTGGGATATTCCTACCGGGCAGGTCACCTGGAATGAGCGCTGGGCCCGCATGATCGGGTATCACCTCGACGACATCGAGCCCCACATCCGCGCATGGGAACAACTGATTCATCCCGACGATAAATCCTCCGTACTGGCGGCTGTCTCAGCCCATCTGCGTGGCGAGACACCGTTCTATTCGAGCGAATACCGCCTGCGCGCCAGATCGGGAGCCTGGCAATGGGTCTTCGACAGCGGGCGGGTGCTCCTGCGTGATGGCAGCGGGGCGCCGTTGCGGGCAGCTGGAATTCACCTCGACATATCGGTTCGCAAGGGGTTGGAGCAGGCCTTCTCGCAAAGCGAAGAGCGTTTCCGGCAGCTGGCGGACTGCATTGATGCGGTGTTTTGGCTCACCAATGCCGATAAGAGCTCCCTGCTCTATGTCAGTCCGGCGTTCGAATCCACCTGGGGGTTCCCGCGCGACCTCCTGTATGCCCGTCCGGCGCTTTGGAAGGAGCGGATACATCCCGAGGATCGTGAACGGATCAATAGGGCAGCCGCTTCTCAGGCCCATGTACCCTACGACCAGGAATACCGCATCATCACGCCTGACGGAACCATCCGCTGGATACGCGATCGGAACTTCCCCGTCACGGATCCCAATGGCCATGTCTATCGTGTGGCGGGCATTGCGGTGGATATCACCGTCGCCAAACAGATGGAAGAAAACCTGCGGGGAAGCGAACGGAGGTACCGCGCGCTCGTAGAATTATCGCCTCTCGCGTTGTTCGTCAATTGCGAGGGCTTGGTTGCCTTTGCCAATCAAGCCTGCCTGAGTCTGTTGGGCGCGGCAACGCCTCAGCAATTGATCGGACGGACCGTGTCGGAGCTGATCCATCCCGAATCACTGGCCTTGGTCCAAGACAGAATCGCGAACATACGAGCGACGGGTCATCCGGCTCCTCCTATCGAGGAACGCTTGGTGCGGCTCGACGGCGCCGTCATCGACGTCGAAGCGGCGGCAGCCCCGATCACGTTCGAAGGAAAGCCGGCGATTCAAATTATCATGTCCGATATCAGCGCGCGCAAACAACTGGAGCGTGCCTTGCTGTCGGCCAACCTCCAACTCATGGCCATTCTCGACGGCGCGACACATGTGTCCATGATCGCCACCAACCGAGAGGGCATGATCACGACATTCAATACGGGAGCGGAACGCTTGCTGGGCTATTCCGCCGCCGAAATGGTCGGTGAACAGCCGCTCACGCGCCTGCATGTGCCGGCAGAGATCGAACAGCGCGCAGGGGAACTCACCGCCTCGTGCGGATATCCGGTCGAGGGCGTGGATGTCTTGATCGAACATGCCAGGCAGGGTGGATGCGAGGAGCGGGAATGGACCTACTTGCGAAAAGACGGAGCCAGATTGACGGTCTTCCTGACCGTCACCGCCTTGCGAAACGGGGAAGGAACCATTGCAGGATTTCTGGCAATGGGAAAGGACATCACCAGCCGGAAGGAAACGGAGGCGGCTCTGGCGCGAGCCGCCCACGAATTGGAGCGGAAGAACAAGGAGCTGGCCCAGGCCCGGGACGAAGCCATTCGTGCCACTCAACTCAAGACGGATTTTCTCGCTACGATGAGCCACGAAATCCGTACCCCGATGAATGCAATCATCGGCATGACCGGACTCTTGTTGGAGACCGCGCTCACTGAGGACCAACATGAGTTCGCCGATACGGTCCGCCGTTCGAGCGATGCCTTGCTGACGCTGGTGAACGACATTTTGGACTTTTCGAAAATCGAGGCAGGAAAACTTCATTTTGAAGAATTGGCGTTCGACCTGCGAATGACGATCGAAGATACGCTGGAGCTGCTCGCGGACCAGGCGCAGGGCAAAGGTCTGGAATTGGTCGGGCTGGTGGATGCCGCGGTCCCGGCCGGCGTCCATGGCGATCCCGGCAGGCTTCGGCAAATCCTGGTCAATCTGGTCGGCAATGCCATCAAATTCACCTCCCGCGGCGAAGTCTTTCTCCATGTCGCACGCGAAGAGAGCGGCGGACCGGACCTCCTCCGCTTCACCGTCACGGATACCGGAATCGGCATTCCCGAGGCTGTTCAAGCCCGCTTGTTCCAAGCTTTCATACAGGCCGACAGCTCAACAACCCGACGCTATGGAGGGACCGGCCTGGGGCTGGTCATTTGCCAACGTCTGGTCGCCCAAATGCAAGGCAGTATCGGAGTCGAAAGCCGGCCGGGCAAAGGCAGCACCTTCTGGTTTACCGCGCGGCTTCCCGAAGCCACCGTGGCAGCGGCGCCTTCCCTGATGCCCTGGAGCCGACTTCGCGGGCGCCGCGTTCTCGTGGTCGATCGGAACAAGACCATCAGGCGCGCCATTCAATCACAGCTGGCGGCACAGGGCATGGACTGCCTATGCGTCGCCAGCGGCTCCCAGGCGTTTGACATGGCGCGCGCCGCAGCAGCCCGGCAGCAGCCTTTCGACGCGGCTTTGATCGAGCTGCATCGTTCAGACATGGACGGGTTCGAAACGGCGAGCCGGTTCAAACAGGATCCCGCAACCACCGACATTCGCCTGGTCATTCTCACGACCATCGGCCACAGAGGCGACGGCGGCATTGCGCAAGAGGTTGGGGTCGATGCCTATCTGACCAAACCGCTGCGCCAGACGCAAATGCTCGATTGCCTTTGTCTGCTGCTGGGCGACCCTGACGGTGGACATGCATCGGGGCAGGCCGGTTCACTCCACCTGATCACGCGCCATAGCCTCGCCGAGGCCCGGACTCAGGCCGGCACTCGGTTGCTGCTGGCGGAAGACAATCCCGTGAATCAAAAAGTGGCGTGCAAGATGCTTGAAAAACTCGGCTACCGGGTCGATGTCGCAGCCAACGGCCAGGAAGCCGTGGCGGCCCACGAGCGCTCTCCCTATCCACTGATCTTCATGGATTGCCAGATGCCGGAAATGGACGGGTTGGAAGCCACGCGCCTGATCCGCCGGCACGAACAGGCGTGCGATAACACTGAATGGCCAACCACGGAGACTGAAACACAAGGCGCCGCATCACGTCCGGCCATTCATCATTCAACATTCACGACTCACCATTCGCCCCGGCATGTGCCCATCATCGCCATGACGGCCAACGCCATGAAAGGCGACCGCGAGGAATGCCTCGCGGCAGGCATGGACGACTATGTGGCCAAACCGATCCGCCTAAACGATTTGCGGACCATTCTAAGCACCTGGCTGCACGGAGGCGACCAGGCCGCCGCATCCTGACAGGATGCGGAAAATTTTTGGCAGCCTGCAAAATCTTCTCTAGCAAACAGTCAACTCCGCTCCAACCGGAACGTACCGCATCACGATTACGCCATCCTAATCGCTGTTCCCGCGATTGACAGAACCAACCGCGCCCACTAGGATACGCCCTCAGCAAGGAGGTTGAGCGTACGCGTGAATCATCCGTCTCCGTCCCATCCCGCGCCATCGTTTCCGAATAGCCCGGCACTCAGGCGAATCGAGCAGGTCTTCGAAATCCTGGTCTTCGGCAGCCGTTGGATTCAAGCGCCGCTCTATGGCGGGCTCATCATTGCCGAAATCCTGTATGCGTACAAGTTCGTGGCGGAGCTGTGGGAAATGATTTATCATCTCCGCGACCACAGCGAAACCATGTTCATGCTGAGCATTCTATCCTTGGTCGATATCACGATGGTGGCCAATCTCCTGACGATGGTGGTCATCGGCGGGTATGCGACCTTTGTCAGCAAGCTGGACCTGGAGCACCATCCGGACCGTCCCGACTGGCTCGGCCATGTTGATCCCGGCACCATCAAGGTCAAGCTGGCCGCGTCGTTGATCGGCATCTCCAGCATTCACCTGCTCAAGGCCTTTGTCAACGTCGCCAATGTGCCGATCGAACACATCAAGTGGCAGATCTTCATTCACATGACATTCCTCGCATCCGCCATTCTGTTGGCCTATTCCGACAAACTGATGCAACGGGAACGGAAACATTGATCGCCTCCTGCAGGGAAGGGTTCCGTCAGGAATCAGGGGACTAGCGCTCTTTCGACAGCGATCTCACCGTGGCGATAGTCCGGCTCATGAGACCGCCGTATGGATGCGGCCGTTGATCCGGAGGGATGATCCACCCGCTTGAAGGCACGATGAAGGCCTCCGCACAACAGGACCCGCCTCTTTCTCTCGCCGCCATTCTGGAAGAAGAAACCGAGCTGCTCCACGGCCCTCTTCCGAAAGACCATCCCGCCGGATCCTCCGATACCGTTCGCACCGACGCGCTCTTCCGGCATATCCATGCCTGTCACCCAAAACGCGCAGGCCTCTGCCTCTCGGGCGGAGGCATCCGGAGCGCCACCTTCGGGCTGGGGGTCTTACAGTCCCTCGCGCGGCTGCGCCTCCTGGACAAATTCGACTATCTCTCCACTGTCTCCGGCGGCGGCTACATCGGCAGTTGGCTGACGGCTTGGATCCATCGCCACCCCCGTGGACTGACCGGCGTCATGGACGAGCTCGGGGAGGCGTCGCTAGCCGGTGCGGCAGAAACGCTGCATCCGGTCCAATGGCTTCGGAACTACAGCAACTACCTGAGCCCGCACCTGGGATTTCTTTCGGCGGATTCCTGGACCCTCCTCGGTATCTATCTGCGGAATCTGCATCTGAACTGGATGGTGTTGTTGCCGCTGCTCATGCTTCCCCTCCTCATGCCTCGCTGGGCCATCGCCCTCGCGCAATTGAACCGCTCCGGGGACCTCCTGCCGCCTTTCGCCGTTCCGGCTCTTCTGATGCTCGGCATCGGGCTCGCCGTCATGGCACTGATCTACCTGCACCTCTGCCGCCCCACGCTGCGCGAGTACCGCCGAGACCGCTGGTGGCACTGTCTGGAAAGCCAACGATGGTTCCTCATCGCCTGTCTGCTCCCCCTGGTAGGAGCGACCCTCTGTCTCACCACGGCATGGGCCTGGTTCCGCAATGCGGGCGGCACGATGAGCCAATTCACCCTCCAGCAGGCCGTCTTTGGAGGAGCGCTGATCCATACGGTCAGTTGGATTTTCGCGGCGGCCGCCCTCAAGCGATTCCACAGCTTCTCCTGGTGGCTGGTGACCGAGGCTTTCGTCGTCTTCGGCACCGGTGCGCTGGGCGGATGGATTCTTCGGAATGTGCTCGCGAAGACGCCCGATCGGATCGTGGTCGCGGATTTCGCCGAATGGTTTGCCTGCTTCGCCGTCCCCGGCGTGCTGGCGATGTTTCTGCTCACCGCGACAGTCTTCATCGGCCTCGCGAGCCGTTTCACCGAGGAACAGGACCGCGAATGGTGGGGCCGCACCGGCTCCTGGGTCTTGATCGTGATCGTCATCTGGTCGACCCTCTGCGCCGTGACCATTTTCGGACCGGGACTCATCGCCTGGACACCCACAGTGGCGGCCACCCTCGGCGGATTGTCGGGGCTCATGACCCTCGTCCTCGGATTCGGCTCCCGGAGCACGGCGCAAGGCGAGGAAGAACGGTCGCGGCTGACCATCGTCACTGATGTGGCCGTCAAAGCCGCCGCACCATTGTTCATGCTCTGCATCTTGATCGCGCTGGCATTGGGCAGCAGCTGGCAGCTCGATGTCTTCGCCCACCACTTCGGCATGCACCTGAGCGACCTCGCAAGCCCCAAGCCAGTGGGACGGCAGATGCCTCCGGATCCCTGGGGACACAATCAAATACTCCACAACACCAGGCCCTGGATGCTTGGAGGCTTCAGCCTGCTCGTGGCCGTTCTGGGATTCACCATGGCACGATTCATCAACATCAACCGATTTTCACTCCATGCGATGTACCGCAACCGGCTCATCCGCGCCTACCTCGGCGCATCCCGCGCACAGGCCGAGCGGGAACGAACGTTCAATCCCTTCACCGGGTTCGATAATGATGACAACCCGGCGATGAGCGACGTGCGTTTCGACGACCTGCGCCTGGCTCGCTGGTTCCATGGCCAGGCCTTTTCACCCGAGGCAAGGTCTCAGCTCGACGCATTCCATGCCGTCTCCGAGCCGACGGCGTCTCAGTTGCAAGCCATGATCGAACGCCTGACGAACGAATTGTCCGCGGCGCTGCAGCAGGATCTGCTGTCCCAAGCCGCCCCGGGCCTGCGCCTGGGGCCTGCCTGTGCCGCAAGGCTGGAGAGGCTCCGTGAGTGGCCCGACGGGACGGCCTCCGGACAAGCAGCCGCCACCTGGTTCACCAATCTGTTCCTGAACCGGCTGTACGAACGGGCGCCGCGCCCGCTGCACATCATCAATATCGCCCTCAACCTGGTCAAAGGAGACAACCTGGCCTGGCAGCAACGAAAGGCGCAATCCTTCACGGTGAGCGCACTCCATAGCGGCAGCTGGAATCTCGGATATCGCCGCTCGGAAAAATATGGATGCAATCAGTATCTCGACCAGGGTTTCTCACTGGGCACTGCTCTGGCGATCTCAGGCGCCGCAGCCAGCCCTAACATGGGCTACCATTCCTCCTCGGCGGTAACCTTTCTCCTGGCACTCTTCAATATCCGACTCGGCTGGTGGCTGGGTAATCCCGGCGCGGCTGGCGCCGACACCTATACGCAGTCCTCGCCGGATGTCTCCGTCAGCCCTCTGCTCGCGGAAGCGTTCGGTCTCACCGATGCGCAACATCCCTATGTATATTTATCCGACGGCGGGCACTTCGAGAATCTCGGTCTGTATGAAATGGTGTTGCGCCGTTGTCACTGCATCCTGGTCGTGGATGCCGGCTGCGATCCACGCTCGAACTTCGAGGATCTCGGCAACGCCATTCGGAAAATCCGCATCGATTTGGGTATCGACATCGAATTGGATCTCGATCTGCTGAAACGGAAGGCGGGCGAGACGACCTGCAGCCGGCACCATACGATCGGTATCATCCGCTATGACAAGGTGGATGCGAACGCCACCGCCGGCACCCTGCTCTACCTCAAACCCTCGCTGACCGGCAATGAACCGTCGGACGTGCAGGACTATGCGGCGCGCCATCCGGCCTTTCCCCACGAACCGACCTCGGACCAGTTTTTCGACGAAGCGCAGTTCGAATCCTATCGGCGGCTGGGGGAACATGTCGCCTGGCAGGTCCTGCGTCCGGCTCTCCGGCGCGATCAGCAGGATTTTTCGGCCCTGTGCCATGCGCTTCGCTCTCACTGGGTCACTACACCACCGGGGCTGCATGAGGCCTTTGTCGGCGAAGCGAATGGCCTGAAAGAGCTTGAACGCCTCTTGCGGGACGACCCGGAACTGTTGCGCTACGATCTGGAGATTTATCCTGAACTCCGCTCCGTATTCGGCATCGATCCGGGCGGCGTCGCGCTTGATCCGCGCGCGGCGATCCACACCTGCAATTTGCAAATTCAGCTCATGGAGCAGGTCTATCTGGCGGTGAATCTGAATGAGTTCCACGGGCATGCGCTCAATCGCGGCTGGATGAACCTGTTCCGCCGCTGGACCTCTTCCGCCACCTTTCGCCTGTTCTGGCCCACGCTCTGCGGCATGTACAGCCGGCAATTCGTCCACTTCGCCGATCAGCACTTGAACCTCCGTCTCGATCACGTGCTGGCCTTGGAATCGATGGGAACGGCCGGCGATCTGGCGTCGCTGTTCAGAGACCTATCGATCGAATGGGAGGCCGTACCGGGCTATGCCCGAGATTTCATGCGGGGCCTGGAACAGCCGCTTCCCTTGAAGGAAGTAACCGGCGACGCGACACGCCGCGCGGCATGGCAAATGCGCCTGCCTGCAGTTTCCTCGCAGACCTCAATAGGCAGTCCGGGGGAGATTCTCGCCGTCGTCGCCGTGACGCGTCTTTCGGTCGCCGGCCACCGGCTTGCATTGCATGGCTGGGTCCGGCCGGCCTATCGAGGGTTGGGAATCGGGCACCGCCTGTTCGACGCAGCCATCGCGGAATTGATCGAGGCCTATCATGGCCATACCCTGACCGTCGATCTGGGCCCTGACAATCCCGCCTGGGCCGGTACATCGATTCGAAACGTCGGCTGGCTTCGATTCTACGAGCGGTTGGGATTTACGCGGGACCGGTCGGATCC
>JAJFBJ010000203.1 GCA_020697375.1 Nitrospira sp.
TTGAGCCAAGAGTGACCAATCCCGACAGCTGAACAATGGATAGGGACCGATCGCATCTCGATACGGCGTACCGGGAATCTGACGCTCAAGAATCCATCCGTCGCATCGACTGAGATGGCGCGGAGTACCGAACGACGCCAGTGAAGCAGCATAATCCGCATGAGCATACCCCGAAGCGCCAATCCCCGCTCCGGCGAGTGTCAGGCCGGATGGTTCGTGCGCGGGCCACGAACAGGAAAGGCGTAAATGCTCCATCTTCTTCGGTATCAGCATCGTCTGTGTGGACCACAGGCTTGGGCGGATAGGGAACGATTGTCACGAGCCTGCTACCTGTCACTGTCCATGGAGGAGCGGCCATGGACCATTCACCCCGTTCCCTTATAACTCGCGGGCCTTCCGCTCAGCGGGACAAAGGGATCATGTTGACGGGGTCTTCCATTTCGACCTGAGTGGTAGTCCATCTGAGCAATGGGCGGACAGCGCCTGGTTCTCGACCCTGCCATCCAAAATGGCGTTTTCCCAGCTCAACCATTTCAAAGGACAGCGCATCTTCGAGCCGGCAAATGACAGTGCTTCGATCTTCGACGATGAGAAGAACGATCCGGTGAACTCCGGTATTCAGCAAGTTGGCCGGCAGATGACACACGCTGCGAAAGAGCCCGGCAGGCAGTGCGCCGCCTTCCCCGGAAGATGCTTCTGCTGAGCCGGTGCTGAATGCGAGTATGCCCTGTTCGGTATGGATGTGCAGCGTGGCATGCAACACCGCCTGCGCGCACTGATTCCAGTATTCGACCTCGATTTCACAGGGTTGGTCAATCGTCAGTCGATCCGGCCGATCCCGATCCGTCCCTCGCACGCTGATCTTGCGGAGGCGGACTTTATGATTACCGGGGGCCAGATTTACATCGTTCCATACCTGCTTCGTCAACATGGATGCGGACATTCTCAGATAGCTTGACACGACATCGGCCGGCTTTCCGTCCTGTATGACCTTTCCGTCGTGCAGCCAGATGACCCTGGAGCAGAGATTCTGGACCGCCAGCATGTTGTGACTCACGAAGAGGACCGTCCGACCTTTCCGCGCGACTCCCTCCATTTTCCCAAGGCATTTTTTCTGAAAGCTCGCGTCTCCCACCGCAAGCACCTCGTCGATGATCAGGATTTCCGGCTCAAGGTGGGCGGCGACGGCAAACGCCAGACGGACGCACATACCACTGGAATAGTGTTTGACGGGAGTATCAATGAATCGCTTCACCTCGGCGAACGCGACGATCTCGTCGAACTTCCGTTCGATTTCGGATCGGGACATCCCCAAAATCGCGCCGTTCAAGTAGACGTTTTCTCGTCCTGTCAACTCGGGGTGAAATCCCGTGCCGACCTCCAAGAGGGAGCCCACACGGCCATACATGTCCGCATAGCCTTCGGACGGCTCCGTGATTTGCGAAAGAATTTTCAGCAGCGTACTCTTCCCGGCCCCGTTCCGCCCGATGATGCCTACCACCTCGCCACGATTGATGCGGAACGACACGTCCTTCAGCGCCCAGAGGATGTCGTCACTCCCGTCCGAAGTGGGCCGATTGCCACGCAACAGACCGGCAAGCCGATTGAAGGGCGACCTCACGAGGTCCACCAGCTTTTCCCGTAAGGTACTGTAGGGCCCCGCGGCTGTCCCCACTCGGAATTGTTTGCCCAGGGATTCGACGGATATGGCTATCTTCGTCATGACGCTCTTTTAGACAACATCCGCAAAGGTGGTTTCCATTCGCCGAAAATAGAACATGCCCGACGCAAGAATCGTGAGCATGGTCACTGCGGAGACCAGGATGAGCGGCCCGGGGGCGGTGGCGGTACCCAACAAGGCCCATCGGAAGCCTTCGACGACGCCGACCATGGGATTGAGCCCATAGATCGTTCTCCAAGGTTCGGAAAGCAAACTGCTGGGATAGGCGATGGGGGTGGCAAAGAGCCAGAACTGGGTAAGAAAGGGAATCGTGTACCGAACATCTCTAAATTGAACATTCATGGCGGAGAGCCATAACCCCACGCCCAAGGACGTTCCGAAGGCCAGTAGCAACAGCAAGGGCAACCACGCAACGTTGGCCGTCGGCATGATTCCATACCACAGCATCATGCCGATCAGCACGATGAAGGCGAACACGAAGTCCACGGCGCCTGAGATGACGCTGGAGATGGGGACGATCACGCGAGGAAAGTAGACCTTCTTAAGCATGCCGCCGCTCTGAACGAGGCTACTGCCGGACTGCGTGAGGCCGTTGGAAAAAAACGTCCACGGTACTAATGCCGCGAAGGCAAAGATGGGATAGGGGATGCCGTCTGACGGCATCTTTGCGAGTTTTCCAAAAAAGAGGCTGAACACCACCATCGTCAGAAAGGGTTGGAGGATGGCCCAGAGGGCTCCCAAGGCCGTTTGCTTGTATCGGACTTTGATGTCACGCCAGCTAAGGAAGTACAGCAGTTCACGGTACCGCCAAATTTCCTGGAGATCCAGCGCCCGCCAGCCGTCAGAACGCTGCAAACGAATTCGCGGGACTTCGGTCTGAACTATGCCGGCAGATGGGTCCACGTCATACTCCTCATCGATGATCCATCCTGTAACAATCTCAGTTCCATATTCCCGTGAGGGAGAACGTGACGACATGTCGATTGACGATGTATCCCGCCAGATCCGTCGTCGTCGCCACCGGCGTGCTCACTTGGAAATAGGTGTATGAATAACCAATGGACGTGAACAAAGAGCGACTGATCTTATAAGAGAGCAGTCCGGAAGCGGTGTAGGATTCGAAGGTGGCAAAATTCACCGGAGCGACTTCGTTATAGGCATAATTCGCGCTGCCCGTGAAGGAGAGTATTTTTGAGAAACGATGTTCTACAGACACTCCCAGGGTCGTACTGATCAACGCCCCGCCGGTGGCGAAAAAGGCCGGGGCAAATGCACGCGCCCCGATTAACCTGAAGTTAGTCGCTTCGTCGGACTTCGCCGTCAAGGTCACGGAACCGGTCGGATACGCGCGATTATCCAAATCCAAGATGGTGGCTCCCCCGCTCAGAACAGCCCCCCAGCCCGACGAGGTCGTGGCATAGGTTGCCTCAACTCCCCGGGCGGTAAAGTCGACGGCCGGGAGGGAACCCGATGTGGGGCTTAAACTGCTCGTCGTCGATCGATAGAAAAGGCTTAGGGTATCGGTCCGCGAAAGCCGCCAGGTGGGCCCTATGGACCAGGCATGCAGATCGGTGTTGAAGAATATGACCGGCGCGGGGACCGGTTGTTTCACGAAAATTTCCCCGATTCTGAGCAGCGAATACGAATAGGAGCCCTGAAGGGTCAGTCCCGGTGTGATCGGATAGGCTCCCGCGAGGACTGCGCTATTCGTGTACATGTTCGCCCGCACCGGCACAATGCCTATCGCAAAGGGGCTGGCCGCAGGGAGCGGGTTCGCGGCGCTGACGAACGACGGAGACTCCGGGGAAAAGGAAAAAGAATCGGAAATCTGGAGCTTGGCGCCATGGATGAACCGGCTCACGAACTTGTCCAGAGTAGCACTGCCTGTCACATTCGTAGACACAAAGTTGAGGTCGGGATTGTTGACGAACAGGTTGCCGCTGACACCCGCTGCGAGAGACGTCTCTGCGTATCGGTTCCGGTTCAGGAGCTGTATCGTCGGGCTCACCGTCGTGACGAAATCCCATGGAGTCAAGCCGAGCTGGCTACCGGAAGGAGCGAAGAGCACGTTGGAATCGTAGCGCTGGCTGAATGTAACCGAAGGAACAAATCGAGTGTGCCCGTCGGTTTTTTTCTGATGAGCAGGCGGCTTCTCCTCGGAAGGGGGTTCACCTTCAAGTGTCGGTTCATCCTGCGTCGCCGTCTGGCCATATGCCGGTAGAGGGTCCCAACTGAATAGTCTGGCAACGACCGTCAGCGCCAACACGATCGCCATCTCGGCTTTGCGACAGTGGCTTGGGTCGGCCCATTTAAGGCACCACAACGGTATCACCGGACAGCAGGATGATATTTCCCGGTTCGCCGATTCCCAAAATAAGGTCGTCATATTGGACAGGAATGCGAAGTTCTTGAATCTTGTGATCGCCATTGGGCCTCGAGCGCACCACCTGCATGCGATTCTTTTTGGCGTATTCCGTAAGCCCGCCGGCCATCGAGATGGCCTGCAATAAGGTGATGTACGATTTGGCTCGATATTTACCGGGCTTCGACACTTCCCCCAAGACGAACACGGAATAACTATTGAGCTCCTTGACGCTGACCGATATGGCAGGACTCTGGACGAATTGCTTCAGTCGGTCG
>JAJFBJ010000204.1 GCA_020697375.1 Nitrospira sp.
CAAGAGCGAGGGATGAAAATTGATGATCCGGTCTGAATACGCATCGCGGAAAGCTTTGGCATAGAACTGCGTGTAGAAGGAGATGACATAGTCGATGTGATGCAGTTCTAGATATTCCCTGAGTCGGTCACAAAACGCTTCATTATGACCGCCCTGCAACACCTGCACGGGAATTTGATGGACCATGGCCTTCTCAACCGCTGCGCAAGGGCGGTCAGCTACTACTGAGTGCACCGCTTTGCGGAGAAAAGGACTCTCCAGCACTTGATTCATGACGGAACCTGATGTGGAAACAACAAACACGAATCGACTCTCTGATCCACCCATGACGTTCTCCGACTCATCCCGGATAATGTGGATCCGACTGAGGCCATGGTGCAAACCACCGTGGCGCATGCGATGTTTGGCTCACGACCCCACATCGTCACGTCCCCTCACACAACAGACTGTGCTCAGGATGGCTGTGTCACTTCGGCCAGCGTGTGACTAGCGGGCTTCGAATGACGCGCGACCGGTTTATGGCCGTTCATCCAGGGAAACTCCCAGTCATCATCAAATTCCACCGTGCCCCATTGCGGCCGAATCGTGGGACCTGTGAGTCGCGGAAAGAGACGAGGTTCCATAATGGCTTGAGAATTCTTGTTCCCGAGGTCCAGGTTATATTCGAGCCAATACCAAAAACGACCGAGATCCAGCCGACCTTCCAGAATGGCAGCCCAGAGACGCTCGGGGACATAGATGGATTGATCGACGGGCTTCGTATCCTCCCAGTCGATGGCAAAGCCGTCCTGAGGGTTCGCTTTCAGGACGAACGAGAAATTAGACTGCTCCCCTTCGACCACGATCCGGAAACGTCCGCTGAAGACGATCCCGTTCTGCGAGATGTATTTACTGATGGTGTCGGTGCGCAGTCGGGATCTTTGAATAAGATTGGTACGATCGGACGCATCGATCCAGGCGTTGTAATGGTCGACTTTTCTCTGAAATTTTTGTTTGCACTCCTGGACGAATTCCAGATGCCGATCCCAATCCACGTCCGGATGGTTCCGTATGACTCCGGTCTTTCTGGACCATGTATCGGAGGGATACAGAGTAGCGACCTCGCGATCCGGATAGTTCTGACGGATCCAGTTTTCGAGAACCTTTGGAGTGGATCGGCCTTGGCGGTTGTAGTCGAAGTAACGGTCATCGTACCAGCCGAAATCTCCCGCGAAGGGAACGATTCGCCGGAGATGCAGCATCTCGATCAAGCGCTTGTGAAGCGTAAAGGTTTCGTTCTTGTTGCTGACGGCATGTTCTTTGGCTTCCCGAGACATGCGATAACAGGCCGGAAACACGGTGGCGCTGGAGGTTTGAATAAAACCGATGTCGAAATCGGGCCAGCGCTCATGGATCTCTGAACAAAGTTCTTCGTCGTCGCAGTTGTCGTTCATGTTGATGAGGCGGGAGCCGGGATGATCGATGACGAACCCTGAATTTTCCCAATCATGGGATCGCGATTTAGCCGACGGGACGACCGTAAAGGGAGTGTTTCCTCCCAGGAGATAGGTCTCCCAGGGATGCAGTTTGGTGATCCGATGGAACCCCATTTCTCGCAGTGTCCGCTCCACCAGTTGTGCCCGCAGGCAGGGATGATTGGTGTATTCGGGAAGGAGCACTCGAATATCGCGTGGAATTTTGTTGATGGACGGAATATGGAAGTGGTCTTCATGGGAATGGGTAATGTAGAGGTAGTCTACGTCCTTCAATAGCACATTGGGAGGAATCACGGCAGGAGGGAATTTCCACAACACGTAATCATAGACCGGTTCATTGAGGAACCAGGGATCGCACAAAAGTGAGCCGAACGGACCGTCAATTCTCAGGCAAGCATGCGACACATAGGTAACTGTCAGATCATTCATCATAGCGCTCCTCTTGAGTCCGCGAGACTTATAGACGATAGTCAGCCACTTTCGTGGGGAGCAATCCGTAGCCGCGCTTCATATCTATGCCGTTAAACTCATTGTCGTAGGGGACAGAACAGAAGCCGAGGACGGACTTCTCTCGGTCCGTCAGGGCCTCGTACATCGCCTGTGGCAAATTCCCAGGGATATCGAAGGCCTGCTTGATCCACCACCTGCAAAACGTGGCGATCATGGCCCACCGCGTTCCGCCGCTCTCGTTCGCGCGCGCGCCATGCCAGATCCGGCTGTCCCAGAACACCAGATCTCCGGCACGGGCCTGAATAGGTCGCGCAGCCTGGAAGGCCTCTTGCCGGCAGTATTCGCCGGAAAGGTGAGAACCGGGAATCAAGACGGTGCACCCGTTCTGCTCCGTCTGGTCCTCCAAGACAATCGAACACTGCATGATGAAGACGTGCGATCCGGTGTAAGGAACGAACGAGTCGATGTGCAACGGCATCTGCTGGTTACTGCTGCGGGCTAAGAAGGAGCGCAGAATATAATTGGGAGCGTCGGGAGGAATCGCGCTGAACCAGCGATCATTGAGAAAATGCATAAGGATTGACTCGATTGTAGACCATCGGTTGATCGCGATTGAGGAAAGGCATGCGGGATGATTGGGCGGCCACGGTCTTGTCGAACCAATGCCGCACCAATTCCAGCGCTGTGGAAACCTGGTCAGGTGTGAAAGCCTGGGATACATAGCAGTATCCATCCCGTTCTATGGCCGCGATACATTCGGCGGCCGCCGGCATTACCCTGCCTGGCTCTGAGACGATTGTTGGTGCCATTGACTGTCCTCCTTGGGCATATGCTTAGCCATCATCACAGTGTGCAACTTGACACGAGGCGCTGCTTCATTTGCGGCGCTCAAGCCTCACAGGTCAGCCTGTCATAGTCATGGTGATTGCCTTTCTCCGGCCTAAGGAGGTGAGCAATTGTCACGTAACGGAACTTTTGGGAAGTGTGGAGGGGACTCGACGAGGCGACCTCAGATCAGCTCGCCCGTTCGATAGGCTGGGAAGTACTCGCTCGTTTGAGCGCCGCGGTCCACCGTAAGTTCATTGTAGACAGCTTGATTGAACACTCGGCAACAGACATGCACGGGAACGGTGCCGGTACTCCACCCCTGCTTGAAGATGGACAATCCGTCTGTCCCATCTGACTTGGCTCCTGCCCCTCCCCCAAGATCGATCCATCGTACCTTTCCTGCAAAGTGATTCAGCATGTGCCATTTGGTCACGTAGGAAGCACGAAGCTTGTACCCTAATTCACTAAAGGCGACCAGGTGCCCGTACGCCACATCGCCCTGCCGATACCAGAGGTCGAGTCCCAACGATTCGGTCTCCGTTCGCGCCTCGAACATCACCATGCCGGGCACGGCTAGCTGTTTGGCAAATGCATCCGGTGAAAAGGCACGCATCCCGGTGATGTGATGGCGTTCCGCCAGCGTGTGGAAGAAGTCGACCCATTGGGTGAGACGCGATTCCGGTTCTGCGCAGTGCGACACCTGCACCTTCTTCATCGCCCTGGCCACCGTGTCTCGATGAGACTTCTTAACGACTTGCTCTATCGGTTGAGTCAGGTCGGCGACGTAATGGGATTTAAAGGGAATGACGCGGGAAAAACACCCTTCGAGCAGCGGTAGATCATAGTCGTCGAACGGCGCCGGCACCAGCATGAGACTGACCAAGTCAGTGCCGATGTCCCGAAGGTCCTCAGCCAGCTGCGACCAGTTCCGGCAACTGAATAACGGATAGGGGCCAATTGCATCACGATAGGGAGTGCCGGGAATTTCTCGTTCCAAAACCCAGCCGCCGCACCGCGGTAGGTGACGCAGTGTTCCAAACTCGCGGAGGGACGCTGCATAGGCGGGATGGGCATAGCCCGTAGGTCGCACCCCCGCTGGGCAACCGGCGGCTCGATGACTGTCATTAAGACAATGCATGGATGGCAGAGGTTCTGAAGCGCTCACGAAACATTGACGCTTTGCGTCGACTTCACCTTCAATCTCGTTCGGATAAAGCCGCCGCAATCGCCGGCGCCAAGCGGAAGGACCGAGTACAAGGAAGAATGGCACGTTAGGTCTGCTTCACCGTTTCGCCGACATCAACCCTGTCCGTCATCCATTTGAGATAGGGACGAACCGCACCTGGTTCACGGCCTTGCCAGCCCAATTGGCGCCTTCCCATTTCCAGCACTTCAAAAGAAAGGACATCTTCCTGGCGAAAGATGACATGGGTCCGATTTTCCACTATCAAGAGCATGATGCGATGCACGCCGCTATTGAGTAAGTTTCCCGGTATGTGGCAGACGCTGCGATAAAGACCTGCGTCCAAAGTACCGTCCTCCAGCGTAGTCGCCTGTGCCGATCCGGTGCTGAAAGCCAAAACCCCTTGCTCCGTATAAACATGAAGTGTCACATGCAAAACAGCATCCTGAATCTGATTCAGGTACGTGACTTCTATGGCACAAGAATTATCTGTCGTAATGTGCTGAGGCCTGTCGTTATCACTTCCGCGCACGAGAACTTTATGTAGACGCACCTTGTGATTCCCGGGTGCATGCGTCACGTCGTCCCAGACCTGTTCAGTCAAGGATGACGAAGCCGTTCGCAGATAGTTTGTGACCACTTCCTCCGATTTGCCGTCTTCAACGACCTGGCCGTCATTGAGCCATATCACGCGATGGCAAAGATTCTGCACCGCTAACATATTGTGGCTGACGAACAAGACGGTACGCCCTTCTTTTGCGACGCCTTCCATCTTTCCCAGACATTTCTTCTGAAACGCCGCATCACCCACTGCCAGTACTTCGTCGATGATCAAGATTTCAGGTTCTAAATGAGCGGCGACGGCAAAGGCCAGACGGACGCACATACCACTCGAATAATGCTTGACTGGGGTATCGATAAATTTTTCTACCCCGGCAAACGCTACGATTTCAGAAAACTTTCGTTCGATCTCAGGCATGGACATCCCCAGGATCGCTCCGTTGAGATAGGCATTCTCACGGCCCGTCAGCTCAGGATGGAAGCCTGTGCCGACTTCGAGCAGAGATGCGACGCGGCCATAGATGTCTGCGAAACCCTCGGAAGGTTCAGTGATCTGGGACAGAATTTTGAGGAGGGTGCTTTTGCCCGCTCCGTTTCTACCGATAATGCCAACGACTTCGCCCGGCCTCACGTTAAACGAAACATTCTTCAGAGCCCAGATCGACTCTTCCGACGCATCGTGGTTTTGACGCTGGGGCTGCAGCAATTGCCCGGCCCACCGCACTGGGCGAGCCAGCCTCTCGGTCAGTGCTTCACGCAGCGTACTGTAACCATTCAGCACCTTGCCTATGCGGTATTGCTTGCTCAGGTTATGAACTTGGATCGCCCAATTATTCATGCATCACTCGCACAATATTCACGACAGTTCAGCTTGTTACGGGTGTTTGAAGATGGGTGGAGCTGCCAAAAGCGCGCATGCGGACCGAGATGGAACCGGGTGCCGTGTGCTGGATGACGGATTTACGGCCCCGGGAGCGCCCGACAGAGCTTGCACTTAACACGTCATGCCCTTTATGAATCCACATACCTGTTTTGCCATGAAGCCTGCTTTGACGGCTTCGCCATCCCTTGACAGGTGGCAATGGTCCAAGAAGTGTTCGACCGGAATCTGAGCTGGTGAGAGCTGCGCGAAAGGAACAGAAAATTCGTCGGCCAGACCTTTCATGATCTCTATGTGCTTATTTAATGCGATGATCGTTCCTTTGCGAATCTTTTTGGTGAAAGCGGCTCTCTTGGCGGCTTCAGGACGGAAGGCATCGAATTGTTCATCTGAGGCCATGACAAAGGGGAAAACGATCGGCTTGGCGCCATCAGCGGTGATATTCCTTAGCAACAATTGCACGTTACGATGGAACCCCACCGGCTGATTTATGCTGGCATTGCGAATATAGTATTCCTCCGGCTTATCGAATGATTGCGCCTGCTTGTTGATATAAGGCAATGCGATTGAATCGTTGAGCCAGACTGCATAGAGCAGCTTGATGATATTGGAGTGTTCGATTACGATACGTTCGCCTTTGCGTAATCGGTGCAAGGTCGCGGTCCAGCCCGGCCTAAATTTGACATAGTCTGGTGTATATTCCTCAAAAAGCAGCGGTGAAGTATCATTACCTCCGGTATGAAGTATGACAAGGTCCGGCTTGAGGTATCGGTCTCGATACAGGTAGTGGAGCAGCAACTCTGCTGAAGTGGCATAATTCAGCCCCCCGTTTATGACTTCAACCCGGTCGTAAGGGGACGCACCAGCCTCCTTGCTTAACCTGCTATTCAAGAGAACTTCCATCTGTGCAGGCCACGCATCGTCAGGGTTATCCAGTAAATAGCCATAGGTGGTCGATCCGCCGAGAGCGAGCACACGAAATGTTCGCCCATCCTTCGCGATGGTAACCTCGTTGCTGTTTCTATACCCGAGGCCATTGGTTTGTCGGATGCCGTTTGACGATGCATAACCAGGCGTATTTTCCCAAAGTAAATACGGGTGCGGCCTTTCTCTCAACAGCGTGGAGACGTCCACCTCTCCCAGCAATATACTGATGTTACGCTGCCCGTAGGAGGACACGTATCGATTGTACAAAAGCCCGACAGCCGCATCTAAACCAATGACCAGTCCAACGGATAGCACCAAGCAGACCGCATAGAACTTGACTGTTCGCCCCTTTTTCATACGCCTTATCCGCCCGCTTCATACGCCTTCGAAACCAGACCTCGGTCGATGACATGGCTGATTCAGACGATGTCCGCGAAGGTTCGCTCCATACGCCGAAAATAATAAAGTCCTGATATTATCAACAGGCAAGTGGCACAAGAAGAGACAATAATTATCGGGCTTGGTGCCGTCTGGGTCCCGAGCAGGGCCCATCGGAACCCCTCGACCACTCCAGCCATTGGGTTAAGGCCGTAAAGGGTGCGCCAGGGTTCCGAGAGGAGACTGCTGGGATAAGCGATGGGGGTGGCAAAGAGCCAAAACTGAGTGAGAAACGGAATGGTATATCGGACATCACGAAACTGTACATTTAAGGCCGAAAGCCAAAGCCCTACTCCGAGGGCGGTGCCGCAAGTCAAAAGAAGAAGAAATGGCAACCATACGACGTTCATGGTCGGAAGGATGCCGTAGAAGAACATCATACCCAAGAGCACGAGAAAGGCGAAGATAAAGTCCATCGTGCCGGCCAGCACACTCGAGAGGGGTATGATCAAACGTGGGAAATACACTTTTTTGATCAGATTCGAGCTTTGGACCAGACTATTGGAAGACTGCGTAAGAGCGTTGGCGAACAAGGTCCAAGGCACGAGTGCCACATAGGCGAAAATCGGGTATGGAATCCCGTCAGACGGCATTCTAGCGAGGTTCCCAAAAAAGATACTAAATACCACCATAGTGAAGAAGGGCTGGATGATCGCCCAGAGCACACCTAAGAGGGTCTGCTTGTAGCGAACCTTGATGTCCCGCCAGCTCAAGAAATAGAGCAGGCTGCGATACTGCCAAATTTCTCGGAGATCCAGCGCACGCCAACCGTCTGAACGTTGCAGGCGAATCCGCGAGACTGGGGGCTGAACTATGCCTGCGGATGAATCCATTTTCTTAAACTCCACCGTGACTCATTGCGCAATCCATCAATTCCACGTGCCCGTGATCGAAAATGTCACGACATGTCGATTGATGACATATCCCGTCAGATTGGTCATCACGGCCTCGGGCGAACTCACCTCGAAGTAGGTGTATGAATATCCCATGGAAGCCAATAACGAACGACTGAGTTTGTAAGAGAGAAGTCCCGAAGCGGTATAAGATTCGAATGTAAAGAAATTCACAGGTGCAACTTCGTTATACGCATAATTTGCACTGCCGGTGAATGTGAGAACCCTCGAAAACCTGTGTTCCACCGACACACCGACGTTCGTGCTGATCAACGCTCCCCCAGTGGCGAAAAATGCCGGGGCGAAGCCGCGAGACCCTATGGCTCTGAACGTTGTCACTTCCCCATATTTGGCACTTAAGGTAAGCGAACCGGTCGGATAGGCACGGTTATCCAAGTCCAGGACAGTGGCTCCGCCGCTCAGAACAACGCCCCAATCTGCCGACGTAGAGGCATATGTTGCTTCCACTCCTTGCGCTGTGAAGTCTATTCCAGATAGCGCACCGGAAGTTGGACTCATGCTGCTTCTGGTCGACCGATAGGCAATGCTCACATTATCGCTACGAGACAGTCGCCAGGATGGCCCGATCGACCATGCATACTGGTCCGTATCAAAAAATACAACCTGCGTGTTAGTCGGCTGTCTGACAAAAATTTCGCCGATCCTCAGCAGTGAATAGGAATAGGTGCCTTGAAGCGTCAAACCCGTTGTGACCGGATAAGCCGCCGAAACTTGTGCCGTATTCGTATACATGTTCGCCCGAACCGGCACGAGACCTATGGCAAAGGGGTTGGCGGTCGGGACAGGGGCCGCGGCACTGATGAATGAGGGCGACTCTGGAGAAAAGGCAAAAGAGTCTGAAATCTGGAGCTTGGCAGCATGAACGAACCGGCTCACAAATTTATCCAGGATTGTACTGCCCGTCAGATTCGTCGACACAAAGTTTAAGTCGGAATTGTTGACGAACAAGTTGCCGCTGACCCCCGCCAAAAGAGAACTCTCCGCATATCGGTTTCGGTTTAGCAGCTGTATGGTCGGGCTCGCGGTCGTAACGAAATCCCACGGAGTCAGGCCGAACTTGCTTCCGGAGGGGGCAAAAAGCACATTGGAATCATACCGCTGGCTGAATGTAACGGAAGGAACAAACTTAGTGTCCCCCTCGGTTCTCTTCTTAACAGCGGACTGCTTCTCCTCCTCAGAAAAAGTTTCACCCTCAAGTGTCGGTTCGTCCCGCGACCTGGTCTGACCAAATGCCGATAAAGAGCCCCAACAGACCAACTCGGCGAGGACCGTCAGCACCAAGAAGGTCATCCGATGAGCGAAGTAACCTTGGTTTCGTCCTTTCCATTCAAGGCACCACAACGGTATCACCGGATAGCAAGATGATGTTTCCCGGTTCGCCGATTCCCAAAATAAGGTCGTCATATCGAACGGGAATGCGAAGCTCTTGAATCTTGTGATCGCCATTGGGCCTCGAGCGGACTACCTGCATGCGATTCTTTTTGGCGTATTCCGTAAGCCCGCCGGCCATCGAGATGGCCTGCAATAAGGTGATGTATGATTTGGCTCGATATTTACCTGGCTTCGACACTTCCCCCAAGACGAACACGGAATAACTATTGAGCTCCTTGACGCTGACCGATATGGCAGGACTCTGGACGAATTGCTTCAGTCGGTCG
>JAJFBJ010000205.1 GCA_020697375.1 Nitrospira sp.
ATGGCGAAATTGATGGCGCACTAACACGGTGGTGCCTTCCCAGCCAGGGTAGTGTAGTTTTCCCGTACCGTAAAAATCACCGTCGATCACCGTCAGCTCAGCTGCCGTCTCAACCCAATCTTGTAGTTCCCGATTTCCTTCTATCCACGTATCTAGTCGGTAGATTCCTCCCGCCAGGGGCAGCTCAGGAATGATAAAGTCCATGTATCCGCTGCCGGAAAGATCAAGGCTAGCAGTGTCTGCCAACTCATTTGACATGAGGAAATAGGGACGACCGTCTGCTGCGTGCACGGATACGCTTGCCATGCAGCCCTTAAAGACCTTATCAACAGGACCCTTGTAATGAAGCCTAACGACCGTGCACTGCCCTGCAACGACATTTTGAACAACGCCGCCGTGTTCATCCAAAATCTCAATTGCTGAGGCGACAAGCGGCAAGGGAGACGGATGCTCGTTCAGAGCATGAACTTGCATAGTGCCGAATGACACTCCTGGCATCGCCTTGCTTCACAATGTGGCCATGTTGAAACAAGAGCACCCTCTCGCAAAGTTTTTCGATCATTGGCATATTGTGACTGACGATGAGGACGGTGCGACCGCTGCGGCTGACCTCTTCCATCTTGCCCAGGCACTTTTGCTGGAAACTGGCGTCGCCCACGGCGAGGACTTCATCGACGATCAGGATCTCGGGTTCGAGATGTGCGGCAACGGCAAAGGCCAGCCGGACATACATGCCGCTGGAATACCGCTTCACCGGAGTATCGATAAACTCTTCCACCCCGGAGAACTCCACGATTTGGTCAAACTTCCGCTGCACTTCCTGCCGCCGCATGCCCAGCATGGCGGCATTCAGAAAAATGTTTTCGCGCCCGCTGAGCTCCGAGTGAAACCCCGTCCCCACTTCGAGCAGCGAACTCACCCGTCCATAGATATCCACCGTCCCCTTGGTCGGCTGGGTGATGCGGGACAAAATCTTGAGCAACGTGCTCTTGCCGGCGCCGTTGTGGCCGACGATGCCCAAGACTTCCCCTTGCTTCACCTCGAAGGAGACACCCTTGAGCGCCCAAAACGAGCGGTCCGCCTCCGCCGGGCGGGCTCCCCAGCGCGTGAGGCCCCGCAGGCCATGCATCATCTGGTCGCGCAGGGTATTGTGCCGCGTCGTCGCCGCCCCCAGCCGATACTGCTTCGCCAGCCCCTCCGCTTTAATTGCGATCCGGGTCATTCAGATCACATCCGCAAAGGTGCGTTCCATGGACCGGAAATACACTAATCCCCCGACCAGAACGACGAAGACGATGCCGACACTCGGCAAAAAGATGGCAAAATCGACTTGAAAGCCCGGAATGAGCGCCCAGCGGAATCCTTCGATGACACTCACCACCGGATTCACCGCATAGAGGCCGCGCCACGCCTCAGGCACCTTGTTCACGGGATAGAGCACCGGCGAGACGAACATCCACAGCTGGATGAACATCGGCAGGATATGGCCGACATCGCGATATTTGACATAGAGCGCCGAAATCCACAGCCCCCCCGACAACGTAACGATCGCGGCCAGCCCCGCAAACAGCGGCAGCAGGAGGATCCGCCAGGTCGGCAGGACCTCGAACCACGCCATGAGCCCGATAAACGCGACGAAGGCCAACAGCAGATCGACTAGCGGGGCAATCGTCGCCGCCAAGGGCAAAATAAGCCGCGGAAAATACACTTTACTGATCAGCGAGGCTTCGCCCACTAAACTGCTGCCCCCTCGACTCAGGGCCTGGGAGACATAGAACCACGGCAAGAGCCCGGCATAGAGGAACACGGGATAGGGAAATCCCTCCGAGGGAATCTTGCCCATCACACTGAACACCGCCGTAAAAATCAGCATCGTGGCGACCGGCTGGAACATAGCCCAGGTGATGCCGAGCAGCGTCTGCTTGTACCGCACTGTCACATCGCGCCACACCAAGATGTAGATCAACTCTCGATAGTGCCACAGGCTCGAGAGCTCCAAATCGAGCAGCCCCTTCGCCGGCCGAATGTGCACATGCGGGAGTGTGACCGCCCGCTCCGGGGAGGCCGTTACCGTCGCCATCCTAGTCCATCTGTTCCCATCACCCGATTCGCTCGCGCCCCCTCACTCCTGTCCGTCACGCCCGAGGACGCCCACCCTGGTTGAGGGAGGCCCGCGCGGTCGGAACACATCTGAGATGCGGACGTCGAACGTATCTCTCACACGACACATCAGTTATATATCCCAATTGCCCCTGTGAGTCACGAATCTATCGTGTTGCCGCCGCACTGAATACTGGCTCTTGTTAATTTCCACGTTGTGAAGAACTTATGATTGGCCGGTCTGATGAAACCAAAGCCCCCGATGTGGACGACCTGCGCGGATCAATTCAGGAATAGTGACGAGGGAATAGCGCCCTTGTATCCTGTGAAGAAAAAGCTCCAAAGCTTCCAGCATAGGCTCGCGGTCAATGACGAGGTCTTTGGAGGCCACGCCGTAACCGAGGCTTTTTTCATGGAGTCTGTCATGGAGGAGTACGATTGAGCCAGCCGACAAGTTGGACATCAGGGTTTCATAAATAATGCGCGGGTTCCTTTCACACCAGTCATTTCCGTGGACAGACCACCCTACCACTTGATACCCAAGAAGCGATGCGTCTATTCGTGAAGCCAAATTCTGCTCGCCGAACGGAGGACGAAACAGTCTTTGCAGATATGGCTGTAAAGTCGTGTGAGCCTTCCAGATCGAAGCGAGTCTTTGATGTCGAGGCAACAGGGGCATCTTCTTATGGTCCCAGGAATGATTTCCTATCGTGTGGCCCGCGTCGCTCACCATTCGAACCAGATTGGAATATTTGTCGGCGGTTTCACCAATCATGAAGAATGTGGCTTTGGCTTCAAACCGGTCTAGCAGTTTAATCACACGCGGTGTGGTTTCGGGGTCCGGTCCG
This sequence comes from Nitrospira sp., assembly GCA_020697375.1. Next base: position 2,949 of record JAJFBJ010000205.1, read on the forward strand.
TCATCAAAGGTCAAAGCGATAATCGGCTTGTCCGTATCTACACGAATAATGCTTCCTACCAGCCTACGAAGAAATTTTAGTGGGAACATCGGGACCCAACATCCTTTATCGAACTGCGAAGCCTAGAGCTTCTTATATATCGAATGGCGCCGGCAGCGCGATGAACCAGGGCGACCATACTCAAAATGATAATACCTCGGCATCCATCTGCCAAGCGGGTGCAGCCAGGCAGGCGCTATTCAAAATGTAGCACCTGTTTTATATTGTTCTAATTGTTGGACTCATGACCTCATTCGATTGAGCCAGATAAAGTTCAGACGTGGCTAATCCGTTCGGTGCGCACAGGGTAAATCGCCGGCCACAATGAGATGTATCAGAACTACCCTAAAATTCCTAAGACATCGCGCTTCGAGCTTGGAATCTTCGTTGTCTCGAAGGGTCCGCAAATGCGGGCATTTAGAATCAACGGCGGCATGACCGTCGCTCGTTGCTTCTACTAGGGAATCTTCGGGACGCCGTGAATCGAGGGAGTCTGTCTGGAACCGTGACCAGACCGGAGGGGGAAGAGCGAGAAACGAAGCAACCTGTTGATTATATGGTGCGCCCGGAGGGACTTGAACCCCCAACCCTCGGATCCGAAGGATTACAAAGTGAGCCAGAGACTGATAGTGATTGGTGGTGACAGAACGTGATTTTAATTTTGCAAATCAATCAATTAGAGCATTCAACGATGGGACCAGTGACGATGAGGGTAGATTAGCAAACGGGACCAAAACCGGGACCGAACCGTGACCAAAACCGGGACCAAGATTTCCTCAGAAATACGAAACCATTTTTCGTTTGAAACACGAAACGGTTCCGCTGTCCGCATCCCAGTCGGAGGGTTCAATTCGCATTGTAGCGCGGTGCACGTCAAACCTAGAGGGTAGGTTTCCTAGTCGGAAAGAAATCACGGGCGGAACCAAGAGCATAATTTAGACAACGCGTAAGAAACGAGCCTCCTAACTAGTAGATCTGTGACACGCATGATTCGCATTGCTGGCTTGAAAAAGTCACAAACGCGCCCTAGTTTATATCCCTGTCGAACAACTCGTCCGACTCCATTTTTACGCGCCCTTGGCGCTGCCAATAATGGTTCGAAAGCATACTTGCCGAAGAAAAAATTGAATTTAGCGTCCTATTTGTGTCTTGAAATATTTTTTCTGATTCCGGCCCGAACATGGCCATAAACTTGTACTTCAAAGTATTAAATCGAATAAATACGGATTTTTTGGATTCGTAGCGCTCGAACACGATGTACCCTCGATCAAGAAGGCGAGATTCCTCATCGGTTTCATTAGAAGCCCGTTTTCGTGTGCCTCCTTCAGTATTGGTAGACCACGGGCTTCGTATGAATGCGATTGCATCCTTGACCTCAAAGTAAGCGGCCAGTATTTCCTCCGCTAATTCAATCTTTCGTTTGCCGATAAATTCACGCTTCCATGCACCAACGCCAGAAACAATAGCCCAGCATGCAGATATGATGGCGATAGCTTGCGCTATTGTGGCTAAGTTAGTCATGAAGTATCCCTTTGCTATAGGGAATAGGCCGTTGACTACCGGCTCTTGTTAATCCCATCCTCTTCTCACTTTGCGAC
>JAJFBJ010000073.1 GCA_020697375.1 Nitrospira sp.
ATCTTCGGACAGGGGTTCGACTCCCCTCGCCTCCACCAAATTATTACCCACCGCCGGTCTCGCTATTGGAGTGTTATTACTGAGACCGGCGGGAAAGTTGCTCCGGTTATTCATTCAGGATGACGTTCACCTGATCCCTTCGCTCTGTTCGGATTGATTGAGATCCGCCTCCCCGGATACAGTCCTCCAGCGATTCAATCTATGTCTGTTCGGTGCAATCCGTGCCTAAACCTTGCACGATGATGCGGTCCGCGCCTCCTGTTTACTCTTCATGAAATTCTATTCATAGGTCCCACGATCCTGCTTGGCGTTTCCTTTTGTGCAAGCAGCGGAGGCATTCATCAGCTTCTGTCTCGTTGGTGCGAGTCTTCCGACGGCTCGCTTTTTCAATCTCTCGGACGTCAATGCTTGAGCATGGTCACGGGTCGTCGCTGCGGCGCCTGCGTTGCGGCGAGCCGTGAGCCATGTCGGCTGGTTGCATATGCACAGTCGGCTAAGTAGAATGAGTTATCTGTGCTTCGACCCATGGATAACCGCTTACTAGAGGAGGTACCGCATGATTGATTCGAAACGCATCTGGTCGCTGGGGGTAGTGGCAGTAGTATGTGGCGCGCTTTCGGCCTGTACCAGCTTGCCTCAGACCAGCCGCACGGCAACCGTTCACGATATCAAGGTGGAGGAGAAACTTTCGCCCGATAGTCTCTCCGTTCGACCGGGAGACGAAGTCCGGTGGATCAACATGCGGAAACTCGTCGCAATGGTCGACATTCCCAATCTGAAATCCGAGGATCTTTCCTGCCAACGGGGATTTTCAAACTGGATGGGTTCGGTGAGTGAACTGATCGAACTCAAGGCGAACGACACAGCCTCCCTCTGTTTCAAGAAACCCATGGTGATCAACTACAACGTGCGCGCGGACACATCGCTCGGTGGTGGAAGGCAGATCTTGCCGGGCACCGTTCGAGTCGATAACTCCATGCCCCGGTAAGGGGCGCAGGTCCGAGAGCAACTGACCCATGCAGGGATAACGAATAGCCCGGCGCATGCTCGACGTTTCATCGCGTTGACCGGCGCCGAGTCATAACCCTATTCCGCTATCACCCGCCGGCTATATTCATAATGGCTGGCAATGACACTACGTTGACTTGAGCCGAGCCGGTAAGGCTTGATATGGGGAAATCGCCCGGGCTGGGATCACAGGGGTGACCAGGAACGGAGCCGCAGTCCGATCGGCAGGCAGAGGCAATCGACCCATCCGCTGTCAAGGATAGGCGGGGCACATGGCAGTTTCGGCGAGAATGTAAGGGATACGTTCCCGCGGCCATAAAAGGTTCCGGGACAAAGGACAATGCAGGAGCCATCATGCGCCTTTCTCTCCGGTTCATCCTTCCTCTCTTGCTGGTCTTGGGAGTCGTCGCCTATAGCGTCGTGCCGCTGGTCGATTCCCTCACGCTGAAATGGTTCACCCGCGACCTCGAAAGCCGGTCCAAATTGCTGGCCAGCACGATGGAAGTGCCGCTGTCCGACCTAGTCGCTTCCCGCTCGCGGACCAAGATCTTCGCCTATTTCCACAAGGTCATTCAGGATGAACGATTGTATGCGCTGGGCTTCTGCGATGCGCAACAACGTCTGCTGTACCAGACCCTGACCTATCCCGATCGATTGTCCTGCGAGAGTTTGGCGCATCTAGCCCCGGGTTCGTCGGAAGTGGTGAATTTCGCCCAGGGGCCGTTGCACGTGGTTGTGGCGACCATTCAATCAGGGGGCAAGGTCCATGGCCGGCTCATGCTGGTTCACGACATGAGTTTCGTGCACCAGCGCAGTACCGATACGAAGTGGTACCGCCCGAATTGCATCCGGTGGCGCAAGATCTCCATGCGCTGGTGCGCGAGTTGGAAGCTGACCGCAGGATGCGTGATGAAAGCCAAATCACCTGGAGCCCGACCAGCCTCAAGACAATCTTGCATGAGCATCTCGCAGGCGATGAAGTGTTGATCGTGTCCAACCGGCAGCCCTATATCCATAACCGGCGCGGACCGAAAATCGAAGTGCAAGTGCCTGCCAGCGGACTGGTTTCCGCACTAGAACCGGTGATGCGGGCCTGCTCAGGGGTATGGATCGCCCATGGCAACGGATCGGCCGACCGCGACGTGGTGGATAGCCGCGATCACGTGCGGGTACCGCCGGACCATCCCTCCTACGACATCCGTCGCATCTGGTTGTCGCCGGATGAGGAATCAGGGTTCTACTACGGGTTTTCGAATGAGGGCCTATGGCCCTTGTGCCACAATGCCCATGTCCGTCCGACCTTCCGGACGTCCGACTGGGAACAGTATGTCGCAGTCAATCAACGGTTCGCCATGGCCGTGGTCGAAGAAGCGAAGACGGATGATCCTGTGGTCCTGGTCCAGGATTATCACTTTGCTCTGCTGCCGAAAATGGTGCGTGAAAAGCTGCCGAATGCGACGATCATCATGTTCTGGCATATTCCCTGGCCGAACGCTGAAAGCTACGGCATCTGTCCCTGGCGGCAGGAAATTCTGGAGGGATTGCTCGGGAGCAGCATCGTCGGATTCCATACGCGGGAGCATGGGAACCATTTTCTCTACTGCATCGACCGTATCCTTGAAGCACGTATCGACCGCGACTCTTCCACTGTCTCGTACGGCGGGCGCCTCACGGCGGTGAACCCATACCCGATCTCCATTGAATGGCCGTCACGCTGGCTGGAAAACCAACGGCCGGTGCCCGAATGCCGGACGCATATTCGCGAGCGTCATGCCATGGGGCCAGATCGGCTGGTAGGAATCGGCGTGGACCGGCTTGACTACACAAAGGGCATCATCGAGCGGTTTCTCGCGGTGGAGCGGCTGTTCGAGTTGCAGCCGGAATGGGTCGGCAAGTTTTCATTCATCCAAATCGCCGCGCCGAGCCGCACGATCATCGATCAGTACCAGCATTTTCACGATCAGGTTTATTCGCTCGCCGAACGCATCAATAAGCGGTTCGGCCGTGAAGGATACGAGCCGATCGTCTTGAAAGTGAAGCATCACGAGCCGCCGGATGTGTACGAGTACTATCGGGCTTCCGAGCTGTGCTTCGTCACGAGCCTCCACGACGGCATGAACCTGGTAGCCAAGGAGTTCATCGCCTCCCGCGACGACGACCAGGGTGTGCTGATCCTCAGCCAGTTCACCGGCGCGGCTCAAGAACTACCGGAGGCCCTGGTGGTCAATCCTTATGATATGGATCAATGCGCCGCGGCGCTGCACATGGCGCTCTCGATGGCGCCGGAGGAACAACGTGCCCGCATGCGGAGCATGCGCGGATTGATTCAGGAGTTCAACGTGTATCGCTGGGCGGGACGCATGCTCATGGACGCCGCGCGTATGCGCCGCCGCATTCGCGTCATGAAGCAGGTGGGGCAAGCTTCGGGATGGGTCCGCTAGCATTCCATGCAGCATGCGCTCCGAATGTCCGGCAAACGCGTGCTCGATGGGGTGGTCGGTCATGACGCGCCGCTCTTCGCATTCGATTTCGACGGCACGCTGGCGCGTATCGTCCAGGATCGGCGCGCCGCGGTCCTCACACAACGCATTCGGGACGCGTTGTATATCCTGGCCATCAAGGCGCCGACCGCTATCATTTCGGGGCGTTCGCTCTCTGACCTCCGGCCCCGCGTAGAGGGCATTCCGACACACCTCGTCGGAAATCACGGCCTTGAAGGACTGCACACCTCGGATCGGGTCATGCATCAGGCGCGGGACTGCTGCCGCACTTGGCTCACCACGGTGCAGAAAGAGCATCGGCGCCTGACGAGGGCCGGTGTGGAAGTGGAGGATAAGACCTATTCACTGACCTTCCACTATCGTCAAGCCGCCTCCTCACAGGTCGCGCGAGAAGCGATTTTTCACTTGGCCGCGCTGTTATCCCCCGCGCCGCGGCTGGTGATGGGAAAGGCGGTAGTGAATACCATTCCGCCCGGCAGCCTGCACAAGGGTTCGGCCATGCTGGAATTAATGCATCAGCTCAACAGCTCATCGGCCATGTATGTCGGCGATGACGATACCGACGAAGACGTCTTTTCTTTGCCGGATGAACGCATCGTCACGGTGCGCATCGGCAAAAAAACGACATCCGCCGCACAATTGTATCTGGAGCGGCAGTCCCAGGTCGGCCGGTTGCTGGAGTATCTCACCCAGGCGCATGGCCGGAGTGCATTGACTTAGGATTTCTGCACGGAGGAACTTGTGCGGTGAAGAATGATTATCGCATCAAGCCCGGCTGCCCGTTCAAGTTGGATCAAGTCGATCCGGACGATACCGGAGCATACAGGAAAAATGAATCTGCCAAGGCCAGGGCCAAGTCCGCCACGGGAGACCTCATTGCACAGCTCGATCAATTGCAGGAACGGCTCTATGCCGGCGGGAAGCGGGCGCTTTTGGTCCTGTTGCAGGGCATGGATACGAGCGGAAAGGACGGCACGATCAAACATGTGATGTCCGGCGTCAATCCTCAAGGCTGTCGTGTGGCATCGTTCAAGGCCCCGAGCGAGAAGGAACTTGGCTATGACTTTCTCTGGCGCGTCCACCAGGAAGTGCCGCCGAAGGGCTACATCGGTATCTTTAACCGGTCGCATTATGAAGATGTCTTGATTACATGGGTGCATGGATGGATATCGGAGGAAGTCGTCGCACAGCGATTCAAGCAGATCAATGAGTTCGAAGAAATGCTGGTGGAGAACGGGACGGCCATGCTTAAGTTGTTCCTGCATATTTCCAAGGACGAGCAAAAAGAGCGGCTCAACGAGCGTATCCGAAATCCGGAGAAACGGTGGAAGTTCAACAAGGGCGACCTCGAGGAACGTAAATTGTGGGACGATTATATGAAAGCATTCGAGGGAGTCCTATCAGCGACAAGCACAATACAGGCTCCCTGGCATGTGATTCCGGCGAACCGGAAATGGTACCGCAATCTTGTGGTGGCGGATTTAGTGGTCCAGGCGCTGACCGCGATGAAACTGTCGTCTCCTTCTGCTCCCAAGGGGATGAACTTCGATAAGCTGAAGCTCGTCTAGCTCCCCGTCCTCAGCTACAAGGCGAGATCTGTCGCCGGTCTTTACTCTCATCAGGGGTACAGAGCATGCCGAAATTATGGTCCGTCATTGTCGGTAGCCTCGCGTGGAGTCTCTGTCCCCTCTCGGTTCAGGCAGGAGATTTTGAAGGCATCCTCCATATGGTTACTACCCACGCCGCCACCGCCGGGTCGAGTAGCATGGATTGGTATCTCAAGGGGGACAAGGCTCGGGTGGAAATGTCCCGCGGTGAAGGTCAGGCAAACGTGATGATTTTCGATGCCCGGACCAGGACGATGCAAATGGCGATGCCGGGAAAGAATTCCTATATGGAAATCAGCATGGGGGGTGAGCGTGGCGAGGATTTAAAGGAGGCACTGGAGAGACAGACCGTCGAGCGCACGGGAAAGACCGATAGGATCGCCGGCTATCCCTGTGAAATCTGGCGGATCAAAGACAAGGAGAGCAGCAGCTTGAAAAACGACGTCTGTGTGGCGAAGGGATTTGGAAAGGCTGCCACATTTTGGGTCGACCCGAAGGAGATGCGGCGGTCGTCACAGCCTGGTTGGGTGAAACAGCTGGTTGAGGAGGGAGGGTTCGGGCTGCGGAGCATTCAGTACGATGAACAGGGGAAGGAATCATCGCGCATGGAAGTGACGAGCATCGACAAAAAACCCTTGGTCGTAGGCTTATTTGCGTTTCCCGCCGGCTGGACAAAGCAGGACCTGTCGGCGATGCAAGAGCGGATGAAGGCAGCGCGCGAGCAAAGTGGACAGGCAGGCGAAGATTTCTCCAAAATGATGGAAGAGATGAAGAGCCGCAAGTCCGGGAAAGGTGGAGTTCCTGATGGCTCAGCTGCACAGCCTGACGCAGCCGAGTTGATCAAAAAATTCGGTGAAATGATGAAGAAGAAACAATCTGGCGGGCAATAGACGGATGCATGCGCCTGCATGAAGACATCATCATCGCGATAGTGATCGAGGCAGTAGACGCCATGCGCGGCTTTCCTGATGGCCATCCCTGCTGTATGGATCGCCATGAAATGTGTTGATCATAAATGTGGCAATGCCAACATTTTCCTATTGACAGGATTTTCCAAGGAGCGTAAGACGGATTTGTAGGCTTCAAGATGGTTCACCGTGACGAGGCGATGGACAGTGCGCGCCTGTTCGGGACACCTCGCCACTCCTCAATCGAGGAGGTTCATGATGGAAGAACTTACGCCGCCGGACTAAGACGGCCCGCAGAGTTGAAGGTGGGTTTTCGTCGGTCGTGCTCGCCGGTTCTTCAATGGCTGTGCCTCACGGCACAATCCGATAGACTGGATGACAGCCGCTGATAAGCAGAAGAACCGAGAACAGGCACGAGGCACAACAAGTATCCTGGGATTATGATATCCCCCGACGATAAATCTCATAGCCTTTCCTCTCGAACGGGTCTTCGGTTCATCACAATTTAATTGCCTTCGGCGTCCCAAGCGCCATCCACGGGCGACCTCCCACCGTAGTGAAGGGTCGCCCGTGGCATTTTGGGCGCCTTCTTTCCAATTGCCATTGATGTTCTTCTCGACACATGGCAAATCAATGCCACTCTGACCATGCATTCGTCATGCGGCCCAGGTTGTGGTGATATTTGTCCCACTGATCCTGACGTACGAGGTGATGGGTGCGTCTGTTATGCGCTGTTCTCTCCTAGCGGTCGAATACTCGCGGACATGATTCAGTTGCCGTTGCGCGGCATCGGACATTTCCCAGGCAAGCCAGCATCCGGATGAAGCCCTGAGCATTGGGAGCCGGTGATACTAGATGCGGTCGGGAAAATCCGAGACGATTCCATCGACCCCCATGTCTCGCATGCGGCGAATGTCCCTCGGCTGATTGACGGTATAGGAGAAGATCTGTCGGCCGAGATTGTGGCACGTCTGGACCAACGCAGGCGTCACAGTGGAAAAGTGAAGACCCATATGTGAGGCATTTACGGCGATGAGATCGGCAATGGGGTCCTGCGGGAGACGGCGGTGGTGTAAGACCATAATCTTGGCCGACGGGTCGGCTTGCCGGATCAGGCGCAGTTCGTCCAGCAGGAAGGATGCGTAGATGACAAGGCCGGAAAACCCGACCCGGTTCACGACGGCGAGGATGTCATGTCCAATGTCTTCCACTTTGAGTTCAACAATTATCCCGAACAAGCCCGTGGCGGCCTGGAGGGCTATTTCCAGTGTGGGAATGCATTGTCCATTGCCTGCATCGAGCCGTTGCACGTGATTGAGCGACATCGCGGCAATCGGGCCTGTCTTGTTCGTGGTGCGGTCGACGGTTTCATCATGCAGCAGCACGAGATGGCCGTCGCAGGTTTTCCGGATATCCACTTCAATCAGGTCAGCGTGAAGAAACCGGGCTTTCCAAATGGCGGCGAGTGTATTTTCAGGTGCGTGACCGGCGGCTCCCCGATGCCCGATGCGAAGGATGGAAGCGATCACGACCTCTGTGTCCGGACGGGAGGGCTTTCTTTTTCGGATCCACTTGCCTACCATATTTCGCGCAGGCCTGCCAAGAAGGCGCGCGGCTCGATCAGAGGGTTCAATCATGGATAGTATTGGAAGCGAGAATAGTCGGCGCATCATATTTGCCTTCCGTTGACTCATCCCTGAGTCGCCCACATTGAAAGGAGGCTATCATGCTCGTCCAGGATGTAATGTCCACCGGTGTGGTGACGGCGAGAAGTACCGAATCGGTTCGGTCGGCAGTGACGAAGATGCTCAGCCGGCATTGCGCGGCAATTCCTGTGGTGGAGGATCAGGACCGGTTGATCGGCATGGTGACATTGCGCGATGTATTGATTCCTCTTTATCCAAATTACGGCGAATACATTCATGACAATGTCCATAGCCGGGATTTTATTGAAATGGAAGAGGGGTATCCGGATGTGCTGAATCAAAAGGTCGGAGACGTCATGAGCTTGAATCCGTTGACTGTCTCTCCGCATAGCCCGGTATTGGAGGCGGCTTCCTATATGGGCCTGAAGAATTTTCGCCGGATTCCGGTGGTCGATCATGGCAAGCTGGTCGGAATGGTCAGCGTCGGGGACATCAATCGGGGGCTGTTTTTTGAACGTGCCCATGCCGCCGTGGAGCAAAGCAGAGCTGCGCAACCCTCAGGGCGGTAGTCGGTTGCGGGATCGAAGGCGCAGCTCGTAGAATACGGCTTCAAGAGACAGAATCGACGGCGTCTATGAAGGAGGTCCGATGGGTCTGGCTGATAACAAATGCATTCCTTGCCGAGGCGGAGTGCCTCCCCTTCCTGCGGATCGTGCGAACGCATTGCTGGGTGAACTGGGACGCGGATGGTCGTTCAACAAGGAAGGGCATCTCGAGCGCCTCTATACCTTCAAAGATTTCGCACAATCGTTGGCATTCGCCAATAGGGTGGGAGCAGTGGCGGAGGCAGAGGGGCATCATCCCGACCTCTATGTTGCCTGGGGGAAGTGTAAGGTTGAGATTTGGTCACATAAAATTAATGGGCTCACGGAGAGCGATTTTTTTCTCGCCGCGAAGGCGGATCGCGAATTTGAACCGTTCCGTGCTGTCGCCGGCTGATCATCCATGAGGCCTGTTGTGACTATCGAGGGCAGCCATGAATGACAAGGCTCAGGTGGCGCTTGTCAACATGCCGTTCAGCTTTTCCAAGTATCCCTCCATTCAGCTCGGTACTCTTGCCGCGCTGTTGAAATCGAAAGGCATCGGCGTCGATTGCCATCACCTTAATGTGCGCTTCGCACACAAAATCGGGATTCCGCTGTACGAATCGATCTGCGAGAAACGCGCCCTCTTCGGCGAGTGGCTGTTTTCTTACCTGCTTTTTCGCGATAACCCTAAGCGCGCCGAATATCCGCAGATTTTCAAACCGGTGTTCGAACAGATTGCCCGCGAAAGCGGCCGGCCGGTGTCGTTCTTTGAAGAGATGGCCGCGCGCACCGCGCCGCAGTTTTTAACCGGCGCGATGACGGCGATCGATTGGAGCCGATACAAGATTGTCGGGTTTACCTCGACCTTCGATCAGAATGTCGCCAGTTTGACGATGGCGAAGCTCATCAAGGATCTCTACCCGGAGGTCACGGTCGTCTTCGGAGGGGCCAATTTCGACGGTGAAATGGGATTGGAGTATTTTCGTGCCTTTCCATTCATTGACCATGTGGTCGTCGGTGAGGGCGAGGTCGCCTTTCCCGCGTTGGTTACTCACGTCTTGAATGGATCCAAAGGCACCGTTCCGAAGGGCGTGACGTATCGACAGAGCGGTCAAGTCCGGTTCGATCCGAATCCTGCCCTCTTCACCGATTTCGCCCAAACCGGTCCGCCGGATTATGACGACTATTACCATTTGTTGGCCGAGCTGGGCACCGAAGCCTCGCGTGGCTTGGACCGCATTCTCCTGTATGAAGGCTCACGTGGTTGCTGGTGGGGAGAGAAGCATCACTGCACTTTTTGCGGTCTCAATGCGCAGAGCATGAAATTTCGCGCAAAATCGTCCCAGCAAGTTGCCCGCGAAATGGCCTACCTGTCGAGCCGCTACGATACGACGCGATTCCGGCTGGTGGACAATATTATCGATATGAAATACGTCGAGAATTTGTTCGGCACGTTCGCGCAGGAACGTCGTGATCTCGACGTGTTCATCGAAACGAAGAGTAATTTGCAAAAGCATCAAATTCGCCTGCTTGCCACCGGCGGCGTGAAATGCATGCAGCCGGGTCTGGAAAGCCTGAGCCAGACGCAATTGCGCGCGATGGACAAGGGCGTGACACCGATACAAAATTTGGTGTGTTTGAAATGGTGCTACTACTATCGTGTGGCCGTCTCATGGAATATTCTCTTGGGGTTTCCGGGGGAGACCAATGATGACTATCGCCGCCAAATCGATTTAATTCCCTCCCTTTTTCATCTTCAGCCGCCCGAAGGGGTGGGCAAATTATGGCTGGAACGGTTTAGCCCCTATTACACGCGACCTCATGAGTATGGAATTCGGATCACCGGGCCGGGAATGGCCTATCCCTACGTGTACGATTCCAGGCAAGTGGACCTTGGAAAGATCGCCTACGATTTTGAGTATGAACTGAAGGAATGGCCGGTGGATCCCCATGTCTATCAGGAACTGGTTGAGGTCGTGCAGGAATGGCAGCGATGCGCTGCCTTGTCGGACAAACCGTTCCTGTATTATTCCAAGGCCTTCGATTATGTGACGGTATATGACGGGCGTAGGCCTTCGGCTCCGACGCGAGAACGGTTTGACTGGCCCTCCTCATCTCTTATCGATGCCTGTAACGAAGCTCCCAAGTCGCTGGAGCAGTTGCGAAGCGCATTGCGGGAACGTCCGGACAGCAACGACCTGTCCGAAGTTGCATTGCTGGAATCGTTAACGCGATTGACGACGAAACGAATTCTTTACGAGGAGCGAGGAAAATACTTTACCCTGGCGATCCCGGAGCATTCCTACTACTGACAAGGACGATTGTTCGTCGGCGTTCTTCGTCCTACATAGAGAGCTTTTCAGCCACGTTCCTCATCTGCACCCCATGCACGAGAGAAGCGCCGCCGCGGATGGCGCAGGCGACATGCACTGCTTCGGTCATTTCTTCCGTATTGGATCCCTTTTCAAGGCAAGCTTGGGAATAGGCGTCGATACAGTAAGGACATTGCACCGCGTGTGCCACGCCAAGCGCGATCAGAGCCTTTTCGCGTGCAGTGAGGGCTCCTTCCGCAAAGACGGCGCTGTAGTAGTCCATAAACTTTTTCCACAAAGCAGGGTTGTCCTTCCCCATGTCTCCGAACTTGCCGAGATCCTTCGAGTGGTAATAGTTGTCCATGGATGTCCTCAATATGTGTTTTGGTGAGCTGACTATGCGTTCCCCTGGGGAGCAGGTTGCGCCTCACCGAGAGCTTGGGAAAAACGTTGTCCGACGATAGTAGTGACTTGGCTCATCAACTCTCCCAATTCTCTCCACTCTTCCGCGCTCAAGTCTGCCTTGATTTGAGGGTGAATGGACCACTCGGCATTCACCAGTTGTCCTCTGCGCGACACATTGACGTGTAACAATTCGACATCCCAGACCTCCTCGGACTTAGCCGATGATGCGCCTGACTTCTGCGGAGGCATTTGACTCGCCATGATATGTAGCTCCTTCAACAACGCTCGTGAACCGGCATGATAACCCATAGATTGCTGTGCTGTACATGGAACGCCGGCAGTTTTGTAATGCTGACGGCCTCGTGGGGAGCGAAGAAACCGTTGAAGAGGGACAATTATTCAACGTCTCAAGGTTGCCGTAAGCCCTCCAGTAATTCTTCATGAATGCGGCCATTTGTGGCAACGAGTTCGTGTTTGTACAAGGAGAATTGTCCCTTCGTTAAGCCTGACACGACTCCCCCGGCCTCTCGCAAAATGACGATTCCCGCAGCCATATCCCAGGGGCTCAGCTTGACTTCCCAATAACCATCGAATCGGCCGGAGGCCACATAGCAGAGGTCCAATGCGGCCGACCCGGTACGCCGCACCCCTTGAGCGAGCAGAGAGATACGGGAAAAGTGATTGAGATTGTTGTTGGAAGTGTCTCGAATATTGTACGCAAAACCGGTGACCAGCAGGGACTTGTCTAGACAGTCAGTGGTTGAGACGCAGATGGGTTTCCCGTTCATGTAGGCGCCAAGTCCTAGTTCAGCGGTGAATAATTCACGCCGCAAAGGATCCAGAACCACACCCAGAATGCATTCACCGGCATACTCCAAGCCGATGGAGACGGAGTAAAACGGGAATCCGTGTGCAAAGTTTGTCGTGCCATCGAGCGGATCCACGATCCATTGATACGGCGAGTCCACGGACCCGTCTTGACCTCGCTCCTCTGCAAGGATCCGATGGGAAGGATGGGCTGAACGGATTGTTTCGACGATACGGTCTTCCGCCAGTCGATCCGCATCAGTGACCAGATCGATAGCCGCCTTATAGTCGGTTCGAAAGCCGGATTGGGCATGTTCGAGAAGAACCATTCCCGCCAGCTCGGCAGCTCGAATGGCAGTAGCCAGTAAGATGGCTCGGTCTGAAGAATGTGGCAGTCTTGGACGATGCATTACTGATGTTTGCTCCCGATAAGGCCGAAAGCTATCGAAATCATCTTATTCCTACCGCATGCATTGTAACACATTGATAAATAACGAATGCAACCTAGGCTTGCTCTTGCATGGCAAGTCTTATCAGAACATTGAGTGCATACGTGACACCTAGGCATCGTATGCGTTCAAAAAATAGACATCAATGACTTGACAGAGAAGTATAGATTTGCTAATAAGCAAGTATGCTTGTATGAGGGCTTGCTTGTGGAAGAGTTAACTGACATTTTGGTCGGGCTTGAACAGCGAATCAGCGCATATCGCAATCGCTTTCAAGAGCTTGAGAAGAAGCGTCGCCGGCTCGACGACGAAATTGCCACGATCAAAAAATATTTAGAGCTGGCTGAAACGCTTTATCGAGTGGAAGCGGACAAAGCCAAGCTGGCGAGTCTTTCCAGTCAAATCATTACGGATGAGAAGGGTATTCGTCCACTTCCAGTCACGGATGTCACTGATCAGTCGCGTGAAATCTTGCTTGGGAAAAGCAAGTATGTAGGTAAGAGCGTTCCTGAAGCTGCGTACGTCATCCTTCGGGAAGCCAGCCGTCCAATGCACGCAAAGGAATTGCTTCAGCGGCTATTGGAAGGGGGATTGCAGATTAAGGGTAAAACGCCGCTGACATCCGTTGCTACGTCGTTGAAGCGGGACAAGCGTTTCCAAAAAGTTGGGCCGAATACGTTTGCAGTAATGACTCAGGAATTGACAGCTGCAGTGTAAGCCGGGCAGGAGGTGTTCACGTCATCTTTATTGTGTGAAGGGAGGTGAGAATTTTGGCAACGAAGAAGGCAGCGAAGAAGCCAGCGAAGAAGACCGCTAAGAAGAAGTAAGTCCCACCAGGATTTACACGCCGGGAGTAAGGCCACTTACTCCCGGCGTTCTTCTTTCATCCACGCGGGAATGGCATGGCTTATCCATGATGTGGGCCGATGCTTGCTTGCGATGTTGATGAGAATCAGGGAGCTGTCAGACGGCGAGAGATGGAGCGGGACGAAGCAGGCCGAGAGACGGGCGGGATTCCGCCATGGGAACTGAGTGTTCGCCGGTAATCAGTACCCACTTGTCAGGCTGAGCGAGAATTTGCTCCACGAGTCGAGTGTGCATGGCGTGGCCGGAACGCTCCGCCACGATATGACCAATGAACGGAAATCCAAGAAGAGCGATGTCGCCTATTAAATCCAGCACTTTATGCCGGACGAACTCATTGGGAAAACGTAGCCCCGACTGATTCACGACACCTTCTTCAGACAGGACGACTGTATTGTCCAGCGTTCCACCTTTCCCGAGCCCTCTCGACCAGAGGGCTTGGACTTCATGGAGAAACCCAAACGTTCGCGCCGTGGCGATGTCTTGTTCGAAGGCTGAGGCCGAACAGGTGTAGGTATAAGACTGTGTTTGGATCAGCGGATGATCATAGTGAATGGAGTAGGTGATTCGAGGAGTAGATGATGGGTCGATTCGGACGCGGCGCGCTCCGTCCAGCACTTCAATGGGCTGGGTGATTTTTATGTACGACTGACGACGGGTTTGAGGAATCACTCCAGCCGTACGAATGAGTCGCACAAACGGGCTGGCGCTTCCATCCAGCACTGGCACTTCTCCCGCATCAACTTCTGCATAGACGTTGTCTACTTCCATGCCGACCAAAGCCGCCAGGAGGTGCTCAATGGTCTTAACCTGATGGCCGTTCACGCTGATCGCCGTGCAGAGTTCAGTGGGAACTTTATTCGTGACGGCGGCAGGGAGAAGTGTCTTTCCAGCTTCATTGCGATAGACGAAGACGATGCCTGTATTGGGAGGAGCTGGGCGCAGAGTCAATGTGACGGGTTGGCCCGAATGGAGTCCGACGCCTGAACAGGAAACCTGAGATCCGATCGTTTGCTGAAACCGCACAGTGCCTCCTCTGTAATGTGACCGACAACTAAGCAATGCTTGTGCCATAACTTATATTACATGCAACTATTTGGAAACATAGAAAATACTGTTAGTCATACAATTTGTTCAGTGTTGTGCAAATAACACAATCGTATCTTTTGGTCTGAGTACCTGTTGAAAAGGTTATGGGCTGTAATTGTTGCAGGAGCGTACCAATCGTTATGGCCTGGGTTCCAATTCGATGAGGCCCTTACGAATGGCCAGGATAGCAGCCTGGGTGCGGTCATATACCTGCAGTTTATGAAAGATGTTGCGCACATGATTTTTCACTGTCTTTTCACTCAGATCCAAGTTATTGGCTATTTCCTTGTTGGTTTTTCCGTCCGCGACTAAGCGCAACACTGTAAGTTCACGTTCCGTGAGGTCATGTTCCACCCAACCCGGTTTTTTCCCTTTCTTCTGTGACATAAGGGAAAACTCGGCGAGGATCTTGCTGGCCACCGACGGATGAATGAGAGATTCGCCTCGGTAAATCGCCCGAATAGCAGCCACGATTTGCGACGATTCCGAATCTTTGAGCAAATACCCCGTGGCGCCGGCTCGCACGAGGTCGAAGATGTACTGCTGCTCTTCATACATCGTCAGGGCGACGATGCCCATGTGGGGGAATTCCCGCTTAATCTGTCGTGTGGCCTCGACGCCGCCCATGCGCGGCATGCTGACATCCATCAATATGACATCCGGCATGAGCGTCTTCGTTTTTTCCACGGCCTCCGCCCCGTCTTGTGCTTCGCCCACTACGTTGATGTCTTCTTTCGTCTTGAGGATGGCGGCGAGGCCCTCTCGAACGACGCGGTGATCATCGGCTATCAGGACCTTAATTTTTTCCATGGCGAATCGTCTCCTTGTCGGCTAGTGGGATTCGCAACACAATTCGCGTGCCGCGCCCCTTCTTCGAATCGATCGTGGCTTCTCCGCCCACCAGTCGCGCACGTTCCAAGATGCCTCGAATGCCGAAGTGATCCCATTTTTCAGGATCACGAAGGACCGCATCCATGTCGAACCCGATCCCATTGTCCATGATGGTCACTTGCAGGAGGTCCATGCGAATATCGAGTTCAACCGTCACTCGCTCGGCCTTGGCATGTTTCTGTACATTACTCAGGGCTTCTTGCACGATTCGAAAGAGAAAAATCTTTGTGCGTGGGAAGAGAATCGCCTCGTCCCCGGAAACGGAAAACGCCGTCTTGATATGGTATTGGGTCTGGTAGGACTTGAGATAGTTCGTCAGGGCCGGCATTAATTCCATCTTGTCGTACTGGAGCGGGCGCAAGTTGAAAATGACTTGCCGGGCTTCTTGAATTGCCAGTTTCAGCTGGGCTTTCGATTCTCGGATCGTGGCCAGGCTTGCCTTGGGATTTTTGCGGATCAACTCCTGGGACAGCTCCAGCTTGAAGTTGACGCCGGCGAGGCTCTGCACCAGCCCGTCATGGATTTCACAGGCAATACGGGTCCGTTCCTCCGTCACCGCCGCTCCGGTTTCCTTGACATACAGTCGATAGAGGGACTGGTACTTGTTCAGGGTTTTTTCGATCTCGGCCGTCGCGCGAATGCGGGCTCCGATCAGCTGCCACATGAATTTGGCGCTGGCCCCGCCGATGACGGCGACTCCCATGCGCCGGATGCCTTGCAAGTATTCTCCCACTTCAGGATTTCCCGAAACATCGATGACCAAATCGACCGGCCCCATTTTCAACAACTGCCGGTAACTACGGGTCACGCGGATGTGCAATCGCTTCGCGAGTCCGATGCCCGGTGCTTCTGGACTGATGTCCGCGACGCCGACGATCCTGACCAAGGGATCGCTCGCGAAAATTTCCATTAAGGCCGTGCCGCCCCGACCTGCGCCGATAATGACCACCTGCGTGGCGCCCGGTGATCTCCGTTTCATGGGCCGCAGGGTCTTCCGTCGTTCAGGCCTGAGTCGGGTTGTCGCCATGGGTTCAATTGATATCGGAATGACAGGCGCCTGCCCCGCGCTGGTACCCATCCTGCCTGTACCGGCGGACCGTTCCGGAACGGTAAGGAACAAAGGGAGGGGCTTAACGCTCCCGGCGCTGCTGAGCCAGGGCTTTGATTTCTTCCATGAACTGATCGATGTCTTTGAATTCCCGATATACGGATGCAAACCGAACGTAGGCAACCTGATCGAGCTGCGACAGCTCCTTCATGACTTCCTCGCCGACGGAAGTGCTGACGATTTCGGTTTCCCCCATCTCCTGGATCCGCTTTTCGATGCGATCAGTGACTGTTTCAATGGTGGCGGTACTGATCGGACGTTTTTCACAGGCCTTTTTAAGCCCGGAGACGATCTTGCTCCGATCGAATGGCTCCCGGCGACCGTCTTTTTTCACGACGACCGGCATGGTTTCTTCGACACGTTCGTAGGTCGTGAAGCGGCGCTTGCAGGATAAGCATTCACGTCGGCGCCGGATGACTTCGCCTTCCTTGGCCATCCGCGAATCGACGACCTTGTCCTCTACATCGTCGCAGAAAGGACACTTCACTGGCGGACGTCCTGCCTAAGTAGGAGACGAATCGTAGGCATGAAAGGTTGGGAAGCGATTGCACAATGTTTTTGCCTGCATCCGCCCCTCGGCTTGGACTTGTTGGTCCCGGGGGTTTTGCAAGATGCGATCAATCAGCGCCACGATGTCGCGCATCTCCGGCTCTCGCATGCCGCGGGTCGAGACGATGGGGCTTCCAATCCGGATGCCGCTTGCCACGGCCGGCGGGTTTTCGTCGTAGGGCACGGCGTTTTTATTGACGATGATGCCGGCGGCGTCCAATGCGGCGTCCGCTTCCTTGCCGGTGAGGCCCTTGTTGGTCAGATTCACAAGCATCAGATGGGTATCGGTGCCCCCGGATACGATCTTGTACCCGCGCTCCATCAATCCGTGAGCCAGGGCGCGCGCGTTGGCGACGACTTGTTGTTGATACCGTTTAAACGCAGGTGACAAAGCCTCCTTGAAAGCCACTGCCTTGGCCGCAATCACATGCATGAGCGGACCGCCTTGCAGGCCGGGAAAGATGATTTTGTCCACGGCTTTGGCATGCTCCGCTTTGCACATGGTGACCCCGCCGCGAGGGCCACGCAGCGTCTTGTGGGTCGTGGTTGTGACGAAATCGGCATAGGGGACGGGACTGGGATGCAGGCCAGCCGCAATCAG
>JAJFBJ010000206.1 GCA_020697375.1 Nitrospira sp.
AGATCTGAGTCGTGGCGCAGGTGGCACAGACCTTTCACACCCGCCTTGTGAACATGGCTTCCCTTCATTCGGTTGAAGTGAATGAACGGTCGGAATGAACGAAGGGAGCATACTCCGAGGGCGTGACAGCAAATGTCACAGGGTGGCTTGGAAAGAAAACAGGAGGGCTGAGAAAAACGTCGCGGATCTTTTAGGCTAGAAGAAGTCGGGAGTACCTATACGAACAATGTCTAGCTACATCCTGGCCCACCGCAGAATGAGCCAGGATGTAGCCCCATCCATCATGATAACTTTAACGCAAGGCACCCAACCCAACCATCATGACCCACTCAACCAAATCTTTTTGCGTCATAACAATAATATTATATTGGTCAGCCAACTTCCTCGCTTCAACTGTAATAGATGAAGCTGTGGTAATAAAACAGCCTCGAACAAATGAAGGGTCTGATTGCATCCGATCGAATATCTGCTTTACAGTGCCCTTCTTCCTGGATTCGATTCAGGGCTCGATAGACCTGACGCTTCGTGATACCGAACTCTTCGGACGGTCCTTGACCGCCATGGTTCGACCGGCGAGCGCGCGCATCATGCGGGCAAGCCGTGCGGCTTGGCTATAGGCCTTGGGCCGCCGACCCCCTTTGCGATGCCACGTTGCCTCCTCTCTCAGACCTGCACGAGGGCTTGTGCTGCCTCTCATAAATAAGATGAAGTGATGCTTTAGCGTCAACCAAACCCTTTCCTGGAGCAGTTGTTCTCACCATCCTTCATCTTTCACATAAAGTTATGTTGCCCCCGACAGATCGAACATTTAAGCAACTGCAGCGGCGTCATTGTACGAATCCGACATGGCCGATCGCACGTCTTGTCTACGGCGAAGACAGGAACATTGCGGTCGTTCCCCGCGCTTGCTACGATGGTCGGTCTTTCTCTAGCAGGAAACCGCAAGAGTGCCGAACCGTACCTCCTCAGATAACAGTCCGAACGACTTGATCGTTGAAGGCGCGCGCCAAAACAACCTGAAAAATATCTCCCTGCGGATTCCACACAACAAGGTCACCGCAATCACGGGTCTGTCCGGGTCCGGCAAATCGTCGCTGGCTTTCGATACGTTGTTTGCAGAAGGCCAGTGGCGCTATGTGGAATCCCTCTCGACCTATGCGCGGATGTTTCTGGATAAGGTGAACCGCCCCGATGTCGATCGGCTGATCAACATCCGCCCCGCGATTGCCATCGAGCAGAAAAATCCGATACGCACTTCCCGCTCGACGGTGGGGACCGCCACGGAACTCGCGGATCTGCTCCGGCTTCTCTTCGCCAAAATCGGCAAGCCCGTCTGTCCGGATTGTAACCAGGAAGCACGCGGGTATCACCCCGGCTCCCTCGCCGAAGAATTGCTGGCTCAATTCCCGGACGCGCGCGCGATGGTTCTCTTCCCCCTCAAGGATCTGGGCCCCGGTCACGACCGGTCCCTGCTCGACTCGCTCCTGAAACGAGGCTTCACTCGACTACGCTGTGGCGATGAAATTCTAGACCTCCAAGACCAGACCGCGCTTCCCGACAAACGCCCATCCGGTATCCAAGTCGTGTTGGATCGCCTTGTGATCAGACCGGACAACCGCCATCGGTTGATCGAAGCCATCGAAACCGCGTTCCAGGAAGCCGAGGGCATCTGCCAAGTGCAGATCATCGGGCAGGGACTTCGAACCTACAGCACGCATTTCCGTTGCCAGGGCTGCGGCCGGACCTTCGAGCCATTGCGTCCGCTGTTGTTTTCCTTCAATCATCCATTGGGCGCCTGTCCCGAGTGCAATGGATTCGGAAACATCCTGCGATACGACCGGAACCTCGTGATCCCTGATCGGACCAAATCGCTCGCCGGCGGTGTTATTGAGCCATGGAGCAAGCCCGGTTCGGACTGGTGGCAACAGCAGATCTTGTTGGCCATGAGGAAACAGGGGGTGGACCTGACGTCTCCTTTTGAGGAACTGCCTGCGGCGGTGCAGCAGCTCATATGGGACGGAAGCGACGAGGTGGAAGGAATCAAACAATACTTCGAGTATCTGGAGACCAAGCGCTACAAGTTGCATGTGCGGGTGCTGCTGAGCCGCTACCGCAGCCCCGCCACCTGCCCGACCTGTCTCGGCAGCCGTCTGAAACCGGACGCCCGCTTCGTCAAACTCGCCGGATACGACTTCGTGCAACTCAATGCGCTCACCATCGAAGCGGCAGCCGCCTGGTTCGAGCGCTTGGCGCTGCCGGCATTCGATGCTGAAATCGCCAAGGACATCCTGCGCCAGTTGCAGGCCAAGCTCACCTTTTTGCTCCGCGTGGGCTTGAGCTACCTGACGCTCGGCCGCCAGACCAAAACCCTGTCCGGCGGGGAAACTCAGCGGATTACCTTGGCCAACCAGCTCGGATCCCGCTTAGTCGGGACATTATACGTATTGGACGAACCGACGATCGGTCTCCACGCGCGCGACACGGCTACCCTCGCCGGCATCCTCCGAGAGCTGGCCGATCACGGCAACACCGTCGTCGTCGTGGAACACGATCCGCTGATGATTCGAGCCGCCGACCACATCGTCGAACTGGGTCCCGCCTCAGGAGAACAGGGCGGCCACATCGTTTGTGCGGCGCCGCGCGATCAATTTCTTGCAGACCCTACCTCGCTCACCGCCCGCTACCTGCGCGGCGACGAAACCATTCCGATTCCCAAGACCCGCCGTTCCGGCAACGGCAAAATACTGAGTATCGCCGGCGCAGCCGAGCATAATCTGAAGAACCTGGTCGTCAGGATTCCGCTCCACATGCTGGTCTGTGTGACCGGCGTGTCCGGATCGGGAAAAAGCACGCTCATCGAGGAGACGCTGTATCGCGCCGCAGCTCGCGCCTTCCGCGTGGAATCGTTACCGATGGGAAAATTTCAGGCGATCAAGGGGCTCGAACATGTGAAAGGCGTGCGCCTCATCGACCAGCAGGCGATCGGCCGGACCCCCCGCTCGAATCCCATCACCTATCTGAAGGCGTTCGACGAAATCCGCCAGCTCTTCGCATCCGAGCGCGAGGCCCTGCGGCGTGGTCTGACGCCGGGGCACTTCTCCTTCAACTCCACCGACGGGCGCTGCGAACGTTGCGAGGGGAACGGCTATGAAAAACTGGAAATGTATTTCTTCGAAGACATCTATGCGACTTGCGAACAGTGCAACGGCCGGCGCTTCAAACCGGAAGTTCTCGGCATCCGTTATCGCGGCAAGACCATCCACGACGTGCTGAACCTGACGGTGACGGAGGCGCAGGCATTTTTTTCCGGTTCACCCAAGCTCACCGAAAAGCTCTACCTGCTCTCTTCGATCGGGCTGGGCTATCTGCGGCTGGGACAAGCGGCCACGACCCTCTCGGGAGGCGAAGCGCAGCGATTGAAAATCGCCGCCGAGCTTAAAGACCCGTCGGCCCAGAATCTGCTTTATATCCTGGACGAGCCCACCACGGGTCTGCATCTGGACGATATCAAGAAACTGCTGGCCGTTCTGCACAAACTCGTGAACGCCGGCAACACTCTCATCGTGGTCGAGCATAATCTGGATGTCATCAAGACGGCCGATTGGGTCATCGACCTCGGACCGGAGGGAGGCGAAGCAGGCGGGCACATCGTCGCCGAAGGGCGTCCCGAGCAAATTGCGAGGGTCGCGCAGTCCCATACGGGACGATTCCTGGCGAAAGTGCTGGGAGGGAATCTGACGATTTGAAGATCTGTTGATGTGTTGGGCGTCCGGCAATCGTCAGATTATCAGATCGACAGATTCCGGAATTGCATCGAAATCAGAGCGACACCGAGGTCCGGCTAGGAGGTTGCGGAAAAAACTCTTTTCACCCTCTCTGTAATTATCAGGGCATCGAGATTTCACGCGATAACGATCGGCCGTACAGGATGCTCAGAAAGACCGTCCAGCAAGGCCGCAGCGAGTGAAGGGCCGAAGCGTCGCATTCTTACCCTCCCACCCCGCGCCTGCCGAGACAGGCTCTTTTCCCATAGGGGTACGTTGAGGGTCTGAACGAGGCGAGAACGCCGCTGGCGGACTTTCTCAGCATCCTGCTAGTGCGGTGTCCCATAAATAACAGGTATATGTCTTGCGTCTTCTGTGTGCGTCTCGTACAAGGAGGTGCCCACATGAAGACCGGCCGACCGAAAG
>JAJFBJ010000074.1 GCA_020697375.1 Nitrospira sp.
ACATTATGCCTGAAGTGTCGGAAAAGAGACAATGGACGGGGACGTGCCAAGAGTGTTGTGGCACGTGAGCGATGTATGAAGGCGAGGGTTCAGGATTTCTCAGGCTGTATAAGAATGCGACAGCCCGGTCATCGCACAACGCTCAGGGCAGCGAGGGGTTGACAGAGCGGTAAGACTTGAGTACTCTTCGGCCCCTGTTTGTTGACGAAGGGGTGTCCTGTGTCGATCGTGGCGCGGGATTACACTGCGAACGACTTCCAAAATTTCTGTCGGAGTTTGTGTGTTCCGCTCGTAAACGCTCATAACGTCCTTATCAATCTATTTTTCCACAACTCTATCCAAGGAGGCCGGTCCATGGATTATCGTTGGTTAACTCGTGTCACATCGCGCACTCTCGGCGCTATCGCCGGAGGTGCGCTCTTGTGCCTTCCGCTGGCCGCGTCGGCGGAAAACGATCCGCATGCGGACCATGCGGCCCCGCAGCATGCGGCGATGTCGCATCAACTTCCGCCATGGGCGGAGCAGTTGAAAGGACAGACGATCGTCGAGGATGCGATGGCTGGAATGCCGGAGCGTTCGGCGATGGTCGAGCAGCAGCATCAGCGCATCATGGAACATTTGGCCCGTGATCCGCAGGTGCAGCAAGTCAACACCGGGATGTTCAACACCCAGACCATGATGCACCAGTACGGTGCCGGTGGTCAGGACATGTTGTTGATGTCAGATCCACGCCTAGAACCGGTGGCCCTGACCAATGGCGGCAAATGTCCGGCCACGGCTCCCGTAAGACAGTACAACGTGTCCGCGATCAACGTCGAGATCACCCTCAACCAGTGGCTCGACTTCTATCCCGGCTACATGTACACGCTGGATGAAAATCTCGACAAGGTTCGGGCGGAAGAAAACACGAATCGGGAGGCGCGCGAGAAGGAAGGATTCGATCCTGGCGCGGTGATTCCCGGCGTGCAGGCACAGTGGATTCAGCCGCTGGCGATTCGAGCCAATCAGGGAGATTGCCTCAAGATCAAGCTGAGCAACCAATTGGAAGGCGAAGAAGACGTCAGCCTCCACATCCATGGTTCGAGCATGGTCGTGAGCGCGACCGGAGCTTCAGCGGCCACGACGAATCCCGATTCCATCGTCGCGACGGGAAAAAGCGGAGAGTTCGAGTGGTACATCCACCCGAGCACCCAAGAAGGGGTTCGTCAGTTCCACACATTTGCCAACGATCGGGAATTGACCGTGATGGGTCTCTTCGGATCCTTTATCGTGGAGCCGCGCGGATCTGAATACTTCGAGCCGTTGGGAACGGGTGATCCGACCCCGGCCACGAGCGGGTGGCAGGTCATCATCAAGAACGGAACCGGTCCGGACTTTCGCGAGTTCGTGATTGCCTATCATGAAGTCGGCGACGAAGCCTTCCGTCCCGTCAATAAGAAGGGTGACTTCCTGCCCCAGCGTGATCCGCTGACGGACGTCTATCGTCCCGGCGCCCGTGCGATCAACTATCGCAGCGAGCCGTTCGGCATCAACAACATGCATGTGCAGCACGAATACTTCGGTTTTGAGGACGAGTCCATGGGGTATAGTTCCTATACCTTCGGTGACGCCTCCCCGACGATCCCGCGTTCCTACATAGGCGACCCGGCGAAGTTCCGCTTGGTCCATGGCGGATCGGAAGTGTTTCACAGCCACCATCCCCATGGTGGAACCATCCGGTGGCCGCGCAGTCCGCGCGCCATCGATGACATGAATCTGTGGGCGACGGCCGGAAACGGGCCCGTCAAATATCCCGTGATTCGTGCGAAGACGGACCGCGTCGACACGGAAGTGATCGGACCTTCGGAAGCGTTGGATTTGGAGACGGAGTGTGGATCCGGTCTGTGCCAGCAGCTGGCCGGAGATTTCCTTTTCCATTGCCATGTTGCCCACCATTATGTGGCGGGAATGTGGGGATATTGGAGAGTCTACAATACGCTTCAGCAGGGCGACATGCGGAATGACGTCATGCCGGATCTACGCGAGTTGCCCGATCGGAAGGGGCGCATCAGGGCTCCCATCACGTCGGACAAATTAGTCGGTCAGACCGTCGATTGGTTCGGCAAGTCTTTCAAGATTATCGAGAAGGGCAAAAGTGATTGGAAATCCAATCCCGCCACGATCACCATCAAGGATTGGGTAGAAATGCAACTGCCGACGATGGGCAAACCGGGACACAAGAACGACGAAAAGGGTCAGATTGTGTCGTACGATGGCACGGTGTTGGACTGGGCCTGGGAAGGCACCCGTGCATTGAGTGAGCCGGAAAGCACCATCGACAATCCCAAGTACAAATCGACCCATCCCGGGAAACGGCACCCGATCACCTTTGAGCCCTTGACGGGAAAAGTCGGCTGGCCGCATCTCACCCCGCACTTCGGAAAGCGGGTGATGTTTTCTCCGAACCATAGCGGCGCTCCCTGGCTGGAGATGATCCGCCGGGAGGATAACGGCGAGGAGAGCGTCGAACAAGCCCTGCCGGGTGAAAACGGGAATTGGAGCCTCTGCCCAGTCAACGCCGGGCGGAAAAGCTATAACGTCCATTTCATCAAGCTGCCGATTACCATTGCCGCCAAGACCGGCAAGGAGCCGGCGGTGGTCGATCCGACCGGATTGATTTATGTGTTGCACGAAGAGGAGGCCGCAATCCGGGCCAACGACGACCTCAAGTATCCGCTGGTCGTCCGCGGCAACATCTATGACTGCGTGGACTGGACGCTGACGAGCGAGTGGGATGACGACGACTATACGAACTTCCAGTCGTCCAAGATCAATACGCACTGGCACTTCCTGCAATTCGACAATCAATCATCGGACGGCGTGATCACCGGGTTCTCCTACGAACAGTCGGTGCGCCCGTTCACGATGCTGGAGAAGAAGAACCCGAAGGGACTTCCCGTCCCCATGAACACCGTCTTCACCGCGCCCGCCAAGAAGGGCGCGACCACGATCACGGTAAAAAATGCCAAGCAATACCATGTCGGCACACTGCTCCTGGTGGGGGCCGACAATGTGAAGGGAAACGAAATCTCCCGCATCAAGGCCATCAAGGGCAATACGATTACCCTGGCGAAGGGCTTGAAGCATGACCACCCGGTCAATGACATCGTGACGGTGGAATTCGTGCGGCAGCGCTTCTGGGTCGATGCGGATGTGGGGACGGTTTTCTGGCACGATCACGCCTTCGGTGCGACGACATGGCCGCACGGCGGATTCGGCACGTTCGTTGCCGAACCAGTGGGATCGACCTATCACGATCCGAAGACAGGGAAGCTCGTCCGAAGTGGACCGATTGCCGACATCCGTACCAATGAACCGGTCGGTCATGGAGTGAATAACAGCTTCCGAGAGTTGGTCGTGCAAGTGCATGATACCGTGCCGCACACCGTCAACATCGTGACGGCCGGCAATCCTCCCGGGCAGCCGATTGAGGTGGCGCTCGAGGCAGGTAAGACCGTGTCATTTGTCATGCCGGAAAAGATCTACATGACTCCGATGCCGTTCTTGAACGGCGGAACCCATACCACCGGCAGCGGTTTAAATTTCAGGGCGGCGCCAATCGCCCAGCGGCTGGCCACCAACCCGGACGCGTCGCAGATTTTCAACAGCAAGGTGCATGGAGAGCCCTATACGCCCACGTTGCGGGCCTATGTGGGCGATACGATGGTGTTCCGTCTGTTGCATACTCTCATGAACGAGTCGATGGTCTGGACTCTTGCCGGCCACACGTTCTGGACGGAGCGGTATGCCTCCGACGCAAATCGGAAGAATTCTATTCATATCGGCATCGCAGAACGGTATGACCTCGTGGTGCCTGAAGCGGGTGGGTCTCGGCATCAGGCCGGTGACTACATCCATTTCAACGGACGGTCCTCCAAATTCTCCGAGGGAGGATGGGGAATCATTCGTGTGCTCGATAAGGAGCAGGCGGACCTGAAGAAGCTGCCCGCCGGCTTCTCGATGAAGGGTGATATACCGAAGACCCTGCCGGTGTGCCCGGCCGATGCTCCTGTGAAGACTTTCAACGTCGTCGCGATGGACTATCCGGGAATGAAGTTCAATGCGAAGGCGCCGGAAGAGATCGAAGTGGACTTTGAGCGAAAGATTCTCATGACCAATTCCGAAGCCAAGATTTATGCTTTGGAGGAGGACACTGCCAAGGTAGCCGGCGGAACGCAGCCGATGCCGCTGACGCTTCGCGTGAATGCCGGTGACTGCGTCAAGGTGCATCTGAAAAACAAGATGAAGGACAGCAAAGCTTCTTTCTCCGCGATCGGGCTGGCTTTCGATCCGAAGGATTCAATGGGCGCGAACGTGGGGAACAATCCGGGTGACCAGACGGTCGCTCCCGGAGGCGAGCGAGAATATACGTACTATGCTGATCCGTTCAACGGCGAGACAACCTCGCTGGTGTGGGATTGGGGTAATGTCATGACCAACCCGCGGAACGGGTTATTCGGCGCTGTCGTGGTCGGTCCGAAGGGATCGAAATATCGTGATCCTAAGACAGGCGCGGATCTGGCGAACAAAAATGCCTGGGTCGCCGACGTTATAATCGACCGTTCGATACCGGGAAATGAAACGCGCCCGAACTATCGAGACGTCGCATTGTTCTTCCAGGACGAGGACAATATCATCGGTACGAGCTTTATGCCGTACGTTCAGAATGTGGCGGGTTTGACTGGGGTGAATTACCGGTCTGAGCCGTATAAGTTCCGGGAAGAAGAGGGCTGCTCGCTCGGCAAGGTGTTCCAACCTTGTAAAGCGGACAAGCCGGAAGATCCCGCGACACCGATCATCGAAGCGCATGCGGGAGATCCGGTGCGCATCCATGTGCTGGGTGTCAGCAATGAGCAAAACGGTATGTTCAGCGTCGAAAAGCATGAATGGCCGATCGAGCCTTTTATGCGCGGCGCAGACCAAATCAGTGTCGTTGAGTATTCCGGTTCCGAGGTGCTCGATGCATTCCTTCCGTCAGCGGGTGGAATGTATCGTCTACCCGGGGACTACGTGTACAGCAACCAGCGGTTGCCGTACTCTCAGTCCGGTCAGTGGGGCTATCTCCGTGTGCTGCCGTCCGGCGATACACGGTTGTTGCCGTTGGCTGGCGCCACTACCGGTACGAAGAGTGCCGGCGTTGAGCAGCCGGCTATGCAGGCGATACCTGTCGCGGCAAAGTAAGCTGATCGAACCGTTCGATGCGGTGAAACAGAAGGGGGGAGCCTGCAAGGGCTCCCCTCTTTTGTTATGGGGCTTTATTTGTGTATGATGACCTCAACGCCTGATGAGCTTATCTCGATATATAGCTCCAATCGACCACCTGTTCTATTGTTGGAGGAATGACATGCGAATGGTCGGCCTCGTCGTTTTTTGTGCCGTCAGTACCTGTTGGTTGCCATCGTGGGCCTACGAGGAAATCACAGTCACCGACGGAGGTAGCATAACCGGCACGGTTTCGATGATAGGGGGAAAACCCAGGCCCAAAGGGTATAACCTGATCACATTTCCAGACCCTGTCTATTGCGGCCGTATTTCTACAGGAACCGGGTGGAGAGTTCTCGACGAATTCTCGATGACCTCGGGCAAGGGACTGAAGGATGTCGTAGTCATGCTGACGGACGCTACAAAAGGCAAGGCGTTCAAATTCGAGCCACCGACCATTGAGGCGCGCGACTGCCGATTTCTCCCATTCGTCACGGTTGTCAAGGACGGGTCGGAAGTGGTGGTCATGAATATGGACCCGGTCATGCATGACATCCAAGCGTATGAAACGTCTCAATTGGGACCGCGCGTCTTGTTCAATACGCCGTTGCCGATGAATCCTCACCACAAGCGTGAAGTAGGTGCGGACAGCCACGAGCATCTCGCCGGACAGCCTGTGAAAGAAGTCATACATATGACCAAGGGCCGCCGGATGTTCGTGATGCAGTGCGGCTTTCATGCCTATATGGAAAGTTGGGGTTTTGCGGTCGACAATCCGTACTATGTTATGACGGGTGACGCAGGCACATTTACCCTGACGGATGTGCCGGCGGGAGAATATACATTGATGGCCTGGCACCCGGGAGTCGGGACCATGCTCCAAAAAAAGGTGACGGTTTCGGCGAAGGGAACCTCGACGGTCGATTTTTCTTTTGAGGCACCGAAGGGACGGCGGAGCGTGCACGAAATTGCAGAAAACACGCACTATGGGCCCGAGTCGCTAGGGAAGGTCGTGGATATTCGTCCAACGTTGGAACGACAAATTCCCTGATGCAGGTCGATAACAAGGAGCGCTGTGATACTGAATCGACTTCGCATGATTCGTAGTCTGGCACTCGGTGCCGCCGCCTTGTTATATCTGGTGGTTTCACCGGTCGGGGCCTATGACATCGTCGACGTACAGCATGGCGGGACCCTCCATGGCAACGTCACTCTGACGGGGGCGGTCCCGGAGCCAAAGGGATTTAATCTTATTACCTTTCCGGACCCTTCCTATTGTGGCCGGATCTCCAACGGAAAGGGCTGGCGTCTGCTCCGTGATTTCGTTGTCGATTCAGACGGTGGATTGAAGAATGCCATTGTGACCCTTGAGGGTGTCCAGGCCGGAAAGCCTTTCGATCTTTCCGTACCCCTGATCGAAGCGCGAGACTGCGTCTTTCAGCCATGGGTGACAATCGTGCGCAATGGGCATGCGGTGGAAGTTGTGAACATGGATCCGGTCATGCATGATATTCAGGGTTATGAAACGTCGCCCGAAGCCGGAGCGCGGGTATTGTTCAACCAGCCGCTGATCCTGAATCATCAACACCAACGGGGCAATATCCATGCGATTCACAACCATGCTCCAGGAAAGTCCCTCGTGGGGCCCATTTACTTGAATAAGGGCCGACGCACGTTTTACATGCAATGTGGATTTCATGCATATATGGAAAGCTGGGCCATGGCTGTGAACAATCCGTATTATGCGGTAACGGACGACCAGGGCGCCTTCAGAATCGAGAACGTACCGCCCGGGACCTATCAAATGGTGGTATGGCATCCTCAATCCGGTCCGGGAGTCACGCGGAGGATCACGATCACGCCGGACGGGACCACGAGGGAACAGGTGTCGTTACCCGCCCCGAAAGGAAACCGTACGTCCTATAAAGTCATGGAGAATCCTCGCTTCGGTCTCGAATCCCTCGGCTATCCCGTTGACATTCAGCCGCTGGTGGAGCATCAACAGTAACCGAGATAGGGTCAGTTTCCCGCAGTGGGCGCGCCATGGCTGTTCGTCATTGATCCTGTGCCTGTCTGCCGTTTCCTACGCCGGTACCCAGGACGGCCCGCCTATTTCTCCTATCGTCCAACAGGCCGAATTTTCCGCCTCCTTGCTGAAGCGGGCGGAAGGGCGCCGCTTCGAGGCCCAGGTATATGCCAAGGGTGACCGCGTTCGCCTGGAATACAAGTATGCCGTCAGGACGGAGTTGGGTTATTCCAGTATAGAAATTATCCGACTGGATAAAAGAGAGTCCTGGTTCCTGCTGGCCCAACGACGGCAGATTTTATCGGTTCCTGTGAAACCGGAAGAGATGCTGCCGATTCAGCCGAATCTTCCTGGAGAGATACGGCGAAGTCTGGTGGGTGAAGCCACAACGATCGGCCGTGCGTGCAAGCTCTACGAGGTGCGAGTCGACTACCACGGCCGGAACGAGCGTTTGTATGAGTGGGTGGATCTCGAAACAGGGACTGTGTTGAAACTGGTGAGTCAGGACCGTGATTGGTCCATCGAGTATCAGCGCATCCGATTTTCCCCACAACCTGAGTACTACTTTGAGGAACCGCCGGGATATACACGCTGGGTTCCGGCATCGGCTGCAAAGGAAAGAGGCTAATAGACTGTGACACGACCATCAAATGATTTGATGCAGCTGAATGTTAAAAGAACTTCGTCCTGGATGATCACTGGTGGAATGCTGCCCGTTGTTCTGATGGGGGCACTTCTGTCCCTATGGCCGTCCGAGGCCTCTGCGGTTTCCGTAAGGGATGCCCAGTCGGCTTTTGATAGGAAGCAGTATCAGGAATCCCTGGATTTGCTTGAGCAAATCATCAAAGAGAAGGGGTCTCATTCAGAAGCCAGGCGGCTCAGAATTCGATCATTGATCAATCTCAGCAAACCGAAGGACGCCTTGGTCGAGTACGGCCGGCTGGAGAAGGAACTGAAGCGTGATGATCCGGCGCTTCTCAAAGAGGTGGCTTTGGGGTTCGTCTATGTTCTCGTGAAAGACATGCGGGAGCAAATGCGCGGGGCGGCCTATACGGCGCTCAAGGACGTCGATTCTCCCGAAACGATTCCATTTCTAGAGGACGGCTTGAGCGATGGTTCCGGTCTTGTGCGCGCTCTGGTGGCGGAAGCATTGGGGAAACTTGAAGCCGGGCGACGCTCGCCGCGATTGCGCAATGCGCTGGAAGATCAAGCTGGTTTGGTGAAGGCCGCTGTTCTTAAAGTGCTGGGGAAAAGCGGCGATCGATCCGTGATCCCGCTTCTTGAACGGGCGTTCAAGGATGAACAGCCGGTCGTGCGACTGGCAGCGGCGGGAGCCTTGTACCGTACGGGGCAAACCGCCATGTGGGAATCGGTGCGTCAAGCTGCTTCGGCTCAGCATCCGGAAGAGCGGGCCACTGCATTACGCCTCCTCGGTGAATTGAAGGATCCGAGAGGGTTGCCGATTCTCCTGGAGGCGGCGACTCACACTCAGCCTTCCGTGCGAGGGGCAGCGGTCGCGGCCTTGGGAGATTTCGGAACTGTGCAAGGTATCTCTGTGCTGGAACATGCGCTTGAAGACAAAATTCCGGCGGTGAAGACATCGGCAGCCATTAGCCTGGGCGAATTGGGCTTGAAGGACTCTCTGCCTGCATTGAGAAACGCACTCACCGATCCCAATCCGGTGGTGAAAGCCGCCGTCGTTTCGGCGCTGTTGCGAGTCGGAGCGCCCTTCGAATCCGTCGCGGCAGAACTGTATGAATTGGCGCAGAATAATGATCCGGGAACCCGCTCCGCTACTGCAAAGGCGGTCGGGCGTGCGCATGGAGCCAGTACGAGGGATGCCATCGAGTATCTTGCCGGAATGATCAAGGATCCAATACCCCGTCCACGCATAGCGGCGGCAAGGGCGCTCGGACATATCGGAGTGGTGGAGGCCCTGCCGATTCTTAAAGGCGCCTTGCATGATGAGGATGACGCAGTTCGTGCGACGGCGGGCGGGGCCATTGCCCGGATCATCGATCATCCGAAACGATCGTTTAATCACGCGAAATCATAATGTCTTGCGTCTGGATTTCAAGTTGACAGTGCGAGTATGATTCCAGTATAGACAAAGGTTCAGGCGCTGGAACATGAGCTGACAGTGCCATAGCACGTGGATGTGATCAGAAGGAGGCAATGGTCATCGACTCCTTCTTATTGAGTAGTGATGGAATAGTTGCTCGGTTAATGTTCATTACAAGGAGGCAGTAACATGAAGAAGGGTGCGATGAAAGTAGTATTCGGCGTTGCGGCCGCAGCATTCCTGGCTGCGCCCCTCACCTCGTTCGCCGGAGGCGCGATCGCCGGGAAAGTCACGTATGCCGGGAAGCCGGAGCAGAAGGAGTTTCTCTTCTCCAAATTCCCAAATCCGAAGTTCTGTCCCAAGATCCCGAACAAGAGCTTGGTGGATGGCGATAAACGTATATTGAAGACCATCGAAGTGGGCAAGGATGGCGGCTTGAAAAACGCCGTCGTCGCTGTCGTTGGCGTCGAAGACAAGGCTTTTATAGACGGCTTTAAGGGCACGGAAGTCATCGCGGAGTTCTGTGAGTTTCTGCCGTTCTCGGGCGTGGTGGTGAATACAAAGAACTTCCATGTCGAGAATCATGATGCTGATCCGGATGATCCCAAGTCCACACAGGGCGTGCTCCACAATCCGCACAGCTTTACGGTAAAGGGCTCCACCTCGGCCACTGGTTTCAACATTGGTCTGGCCAAGAAGGGCGATAAGCTGGATAAGCCGGTGCAGTTCCGCGGTGGCGCGGAAAAGCTAGGCTATTACCGGCTGCAGTGCGATCAGCACGAGTTCATGCAGTCCTTCTTCCTCCCTGTCTCGAATCCGCATTATGCAGTTGTGAAGGAAGATGGCTCGTTCGAACTTCAAGGGGTTCCTGCCGGTAAGCACAAGGTTGTGGTCTGGCATCCGTTTGTCGGAAAAGGCAAGTTGAACGAATTTGAAGTTGAAGTCGCAGAAGGCGGATCGGCCAATTTGAAGGCTGAGCTCAAGTAACTTCATGTATATGGCGGGTTGTCCCGCCCGACGAAGGGCAGTGGTTCGAGACGGACCACTGCCCTTTGTATTTGTTGTCCATGTCATGCTGTCCCGCCCATGTTTTTTTACTTCTTTTCTGATATCCCGATTACTTGGTCAGGCAACTATGAACCTATCTCCGGGAGCCTGTGCGAGTTGGTTGGACGATAGTCCTTCCTATGGGTTGCTCGCCTTGCGTTTCTGTTTCTGAACTGAGTAAGATGCAAAAAATTCACAACAAATTGTCGAAATGGTGATGTGTGCCGCGCGAATTGTCGCTCGCCGAAGTCTTCCAGCTGGGCTACTACTGGGAGACCAAAATTCTTCTGACCGCAGTGAAATTGGATGTATTTTCAAGTCTTGACGGGCGAGGCCGGACAGTCGCCGAAGCCGCCGAAAAAATCGGCGCCGACGCGCCCGCATTGGAACTTCTTCTCAATGCGCTGGTCGCCATCAGGCTTTTGACGAAAACGGGCGGTCTCTATGCCAATACGCCGGTAGCAGCGACTCACCTAGTCCGGCATGGGCCGCAATACGTCGGACATTTGCTGCTGTTGCACGATGCGGAATGGAAGAATTGGGAAAAGCTGGAAGATTCCATCAAAACGGGCCGATCTCACGTCACGCAGCATGTCTTTGAAACCGATCCGTCGCTCGCGGCGAATGTGTTGTCGGTGTTGCATCGGATCGGGCAACAGAGCGGACCTGAGCTCGCGAAGCGGCTTGCGCTGGGTGAGGCGCGAACGATGCTTGATCTCGGGGCGGGAGCGGGGACGAATGCCATCGCCTTCTGCCGGGTGTATCCGAATCTCTCCGCCACGGTGTTCGATCTGGCGACCACCCTGCCATTGACAGAGCGTACGGTGAAGGAAGCCGGTCTTGAAGCTCGGATTGCCTTGAAAGCCGGTGACTTTAATCGCGACCCCTTGGGTGGTCCCTATGACGTGGTCTTGATGTCGGACATCCTGCATTATCAAAACCTGTCGACGAATGCCGCGCTGGTTAAAAAAATCCACTGTCACTTGAATCCCGGTGGCCGCTTGATCATCAAGGATCGTTTTCTGGACCCGTCCGGCACAAGTCCGGCCTGGACGGCTGCCTTTGCCGTTCATATTCTGGTCAATACGGAACAGGGCGCCTGTTATCGCACCGCCGAAGCGATGCAGTGGATGCAGGACGGGGGCTACGGCTCCGTTGAAGAAATCGAACGCACGGCCGTGGTTCAAGGTGTCAAGCCGATGGTCTGTTAGGAAATGGAAATATTATGTTTGAATTGCTTCGGCAGCCTGGTTTCTTTGGAACCCATGCGACTGTGGGGGCCGATCTCAGCCAATTGATGGCCGCCTTGTTTACGGGACTCTTCATCATCGGATGGTTTCAGGCGAAGCGGCATCGCGGGCACGGGCATCACTGGCTGATGCTGGGCGGCATGGTTGCGATGGTGGGATTTTTTACCGCCTATTATTTGTTTCGGCAGCTGGGTGTGCTGGCGTTTGAGGGGAAGGAAGGGTTCGGCGGCTCGCAGGCGTTGTACGATTACGTCTTTATCCCAGTGCTGACAATCCATATCCTCCTCGTGATCATCGGACTGGTAATGGCCGTCTACATGATCGTGCTGGGATTTCGCTCGCAGCAATTTATCAACGGTGCGCGGGTACTGAGTGAGACCCTGCTGCAGACCTCATGGAAAAAGGTCACTCTAATTTTTGCGGGCCTGACCACCGTCGTTCTTCTGTTATTCGGATCGCGGGTAATGTCCGCGGGATTTTCCATGCGAAAGCTGGAGGTCTACATCGCGTTTCTCATGTTGGTGGCGATTGTCTTTGTGGTTGAAATGGGGATTCAGCGGATCTGGCCCGACGGCGGGAGACGGCATCGCGCGCTCGGCCGCTTTACGATGGTCGTCTATTGCATCTTGTTTCTAACCGGAAGTGTTACCTACGCAATGTTGTACATCCTATACCCCGGCAAAATCGGCTAGGGGATGAACGGTGCCGGAGAGGCTGGGGAGAGACATGCTGGTATGCGGCTGTGGAAGATGGATGCACACCGAAGGGGTCGAGGAGTGCATTTCGAATGACGGCGCAGCGACGTGGTTCATCCGCTCGGAATGTCGAGGTTGTCACCGGTTGATCGGCGTCGAAGTGCCGGTCGGACAAGTCGGCGGCATCGTCGATCGGCTGATTTGGAGCGACGATGCCAAACACCGGATGGACCGCTTGCCGCCCTATGCAGGGCCGTTCATGAGAGAGCTCGTGGAAGGTTTTGCCAGGAATCGGCAACAGCGGGTGATTACCTATGACATGATCGAACAGGCAAAAACCGGCGATGTGGTGTCCTGGGACCCTGACGCGGAGCGCCGCCTCGCCAATGTTCCGGCGCCGGTTCGCGCCATGGCGCGTATCGAACTGGAACGGACGGCGGTGGATCGCGGTCAGCATTGTGTGACCGTGGCCTTGATGGAAGAGATCAAGGCGCGCTACTTCGGTATGGCGGCGCAGAGGGATGACGCGTGAGCGCCGCCTCTTACCTCTAAGTTCTTACTCCAACGGAATACAAGCTTGTTACATCGACTGGCATTACGAGTTCTGCCGAGTTTGACGTTAGCCGTCACGGAGGATTCCGTTCGCAAGCGAAAGCGTCTGGTCATGTTCGTGCCAGGACTGGTGGCCTTCGCTGTCTACCGGGCGGCACAACAGGGGTTTTCGCTGGCGGAACCGATAATCTTACTTCTGCTGAGCGGAATCGTATCGATGGTGACGTCGGCTTGCGCCTATCGCGTCGGGCGCGCGTTGCGGTTCCGGCGGCTGGTAGCGGCGGATGGGGCACAGCGCATCGGTTGGATACTGATGTGGATCGGATTTGTGTACGGTATTCAACTGTCGCTTCTAGTGCTTGCGCTGCTGTGGCTAGTGGGGTACGACTACGCCCTGCATCCAGATGGACCGGCAATGATGGCAATCATTATTCCCTGCACGGCGGTCGCGCGTGATGCCTTTGAGATCGGACACATCCGGTGGCTTCAGCAGAGCGGACGTCCCTTTCTCACTTTTCCTGACGGCGCGGGTTTACGCGCCCTACTCAAACGGCTCGACGCGACAGCGCTGAGCTGGATCGCCATGGGGGCGGTTGGATGCGCGAGCCTTTCGGGTGTCATGGCCGCGGCTGTGAGCGGAGATGCGGCCGTGCTGGCGCAAGGTGCCATTGCGACGATCGCCGCCGGAACCATCGGCCTGCTGGCATTTTTCGCCGGGCAAGCGGGTGGAGAAGCTTGGATGCCAAGGGTAGCCGCGACGAGTTGGAGAGAGTTGATGAAGTTTTGGTGGTGGCCGGGGCTCGCCTTTGCCGCGACCTATTATCTTGTTGTGCTGGGGGGGTGCCTCTATGTATTGAAACAGCCGCTCGGTTCAGTCGGATTATTCGCCGGGATCGCGGCGCTGGTCGGTGGTTTGATGTCGCTGTACTGTTATTACCTGGGTTCTCGCCGTGATGCTGAAAACCGGCAGGAGGGAGGAGTGCCCAGCGCTCTGTTGCGCTGCCCGTTTGTCATGGGCATTTTGGGTAAATCCCGTGAAACGATTTCTACCGCGGCATTGAATGGATCTGCGGCTGTTTATGAGGAGAACAGTCAGAGAGTTTCACCATGACAAAAGGCATTCCGTTTCGAATAGGGGTCGTCATGTTTCTGTGTTGGGCCTTGCTGAGCGCAAGTATCGCATTATTGAATCCGGAGCCGCTGGCGGCATCGGATTTATCCACGGATATATATTTTCAGACGCCCGGTGCCCCTAGCGGACCCCCCGCGCCGACTGGCCTTGAGAACCACTATCCCAACTATGGTTCGCTCGACAGCCGGTTATTGATGTGGCTGATCATCCAGCAGCACACGTATTTCGGTGGTTTCGTATTAGCCTTGCCGATATTTTGCGTGCTCTTGGAATTTCTTGGCTTGATGGCGCGGAATCAGGGGCTGGCCATGCGGTATGACGGGCTGGCTCAAGACCTCTTGAAGGTAGCGCTGCTGGCGATTTCCGTCACGGCGGCGGTCGGAAGCTTGATGCTGACATTACTGATCACGCTCTATCCGAGTTTCATGCAGTATATGGGAGCCACCTTTAAGGTCATGATGCCTCTCTATGCCCTGGTGTTCGTCGGGACCACATTTTTCACAATCGCCTATTACTACAGTTGGGATCGTATGACAGCGCCCGGTGTGAAGTGGATTCATATTTCGATCGGCCTGCTCGCGATTGCCTTTGGAACCTCGCTGCTCTTGCTTGCGAATTCATGGTCCGCATTTATGATGGCGCCGTCCGGAGTTGACGGACAGGGCCGGTATTTGGGCAATGCCTGGCATCTGCTCCGTTCAGCCCTATGGAATCCGCTGAACCTTCATCGCTTCCTGGCGGATATCATGTCGGGTGGCGCGGTCGTACTGGCCTATGCCTGTTACCGGTTTTTCACCGGGAAAAGCCAGGAAGAGCGTGCTTACTATGATTGGGTCGGCTATGTATTTCTGTTTGTGACCGTCTGCGCATTGCTGCCGATGCCGTTTGCCGGCTATTGGTTGATGCGTTCCGTGTACAGCTTCAGTCAAAGCATGGGCGTCACGATGATGGGCGGGTTGCTGACATGGCTCTTCGTCGTGCAGGCGCTCCTGATCGGCGCTCTTTTTCTCGGCGTGAACTACTATCTTTGGCAAAGCATGGGGCGCATCCAAGGGGGAGAACGCTATCAGCCCTACTACCAGTATCTTCTGTTGGCGCTTATGGCATGCCTATTTATCTGGCTGACGCCGCATACGATTCTTATGACCGGCACGGAAGTGAAGGCCATGGGCGGGGCTCAGCATCCGGTCATTGGGAACTATGGCGTCATGTCATCGAAGAACGGGGCGGTCAACGTAATGATTTGCATCACCACCTTGAGCTATATCTACTATCGTCGCGCGAATCGCACGATGACCATTTCTTGGGCCAAGACCGGAAACATCATGCTGGGAGCATTATTCGGTCTAGGGGTGGCGCATATCATCGGGTTGTCTGTGTATGGATTTTACCTTCCGGCCAGTGTTCGTGTGGCCCTGTCCGGGCCGCAGGCTGT
>JAJFBJ010000075.1 GCA_020697375.1 Nitrospira sp.
CGCACCTTGGTTCCCAACGGATAGAGAGACAATTGCTCGACCAGGGCTTTTATGATCTCACGTGGAAACGCAGTCCGTTCGGTGTTGAGTAACTCGCGGATGGCTTCGTGCGGTAACATACGCCGACGATAGGGACGCGGGCTGACGAGCGCATCGAAAATATCGACCAGGCCAATAACCTGGGCCAGTTCATTTATCTCTCGCCCCTTGAGTCTGTTAGGATACCCCTGCCCCTTCCCTCTTTCATGCGCTTGCAGCACAACCTCCGCCAGCCAAGTATAGTCCGCCCCCAGGCGCCTGATCACCTCGTATCCAAGATGAGGATGCTGCTCCACAAGGGTTCGCTCATCAGGCGTCAAACGTCCGGTTTTCGTAAGGACCGTTTGCGACACGGCAAAAAGGCCGATGTCGTGTACCAGCCCCGCCTGCGTGAGCCGCCGCAACTCCGCTCCATAGTAGCCGAGACCGATGCCTACCTTGGTGCACAGGATACCCACATTGACCAGATTGGTAATGAGGGGAGGACCGTCGGGACTGGACAGTGCCTCGACGATCAATTGATCATTTGTGTGAATGGAATCGATGATAGTTTCGGCAAGCTGAGCGAGCTCCGTAAGATCCACCGGTTCCCGTCGCTGAACAGCGGTGGCCACCTGCGTGAGCGACTCCTCGATTTGTCTGTAGCGATGATGTCTCATCTCTCCCACGGAATCCTTCTCGATTTTCTAGCCGCTCAGTTGTCGGCTCGCCATCATGTTGTCGAACGGCTCATTCATGGACTTCAGACGGGCGGATCCAGTCGCCTATCGACAAACCGGCGAATAACGCGACATCATACAAGCGAAGGTCGCCCTTCAGGAAAGGGGGAACCGAGGACCGTCGAACTGTGCCCGGCTGTTTCAGGACGTGGGCAGTAGTCTACCCATCGCATCTCGTTCCCGATTCCCTACGGCTATCCAGCCTTCGATGGTGAGGAGTACCGCTCGGATTCGTGCCTCTACCGATTCCAGTCGATGAGCCTCAAGAACCACATGCCGATGAATGATGAGGGACAGTAAGCTTTGAAGGCCGGTCAAAAACGTGACGAGCGAGGTGGCATTTGCCTGTTTGGCGATACCCTGAAGATGTTCTATACCCGGAATGCAGGAGCCAAACGCGTTGTTGGAGTTATACGCAATCGTACCTTCTCTGCGAAGCCTACTCAGGCCATCAGTGACTGCGGGCAACTCTTCTCGAAGCGATTGCAGCAATTGTTCGTCGGCACTTTGGAGATCGAGAAGAATCCGATGAAAATCTTTGCCCCGAATTTGGGTAGTTCCTAGCCTGGCCTCCTGCTCCAAGCGCTGCATTACCTGCGGAATCAGACTGCGAAAAGAAGGATCCCCCACATTGGTGTCCTGAAGTGCTCGAAGGGAATTCAGGAGCGTCAGAAGATCGGATGTCGGCTCGGATTGAAGCGGCGCTTTATGCAGCGCTCCAAGTTCAAGCGTAATGCCTGTCGCAGTCGTCACGGAAAGAATTACGACGCGGAATTGTTCATAAACCGTGACGTAATCTTCCTTCGTGGCCGTGGTCCGATCCTTCAACGTGTCGATAAAGGGGAGAAGAGCGAACGTCGTACGTTCAACATCGGAAAGGTTGACGGTCGCGGCGGAACCCCCAAGGCTGGTAATCCCTCGCATGACCGCATCCACAAGTTGTGTATGGCGGTCCAGATCAGGTTGGCTCTGGAGTTCGGTCAGCGCCGAGTCAATCTGAACCAACCAGTCTCGGGCCTCTTGACCAAAAAGCTCGACTAATTCGCGTTGGAAGTCGCCTTCCGTTTGTTCCGGTTCAATCGCCACTATAGCATCCTACCGATAACGCACTTAGTCATCCTGCCGGTCGGATAGGTGAAGATTCTCTAACGTTTTCCATTCCCGAGTTGAGACGCGAGGCCCGCGATCTCACCCAGCTTCCGAACCATAT
This sequence comes from Nitrospira sp., assembly GCA_020697375.1. The sequence goes on from JAJFBJ010000075.1 coordinate 1,969, forward strand.
CTTCAAACCGCCGATTGGACTGCTCTGCCATCTGTTCCGCTTCAATCGCGCGTGTTTCCAGCTGGGCCGAACGCTCCCGCTCATCGAGCAATGTCCTATCGAGTTGTTGAACGCGTTCGGCGGCCTCTTCGAGCTGCTTGACCTGTACCAGCAAGTCGGCTGCATTCTGCCGTTCAGCGGAAAGCATGCCGGCGAGCTCCGCGACGCGCGCCTGTTCATCTTTTAAAGCCTCTTCCAACACCGGCACTTGAGCGACGATTGATTCTAATTCGAGGCGTTGCCTGCTTAGATGTGCCGCTTCCTCACGTTCATTCGTCAATGTTGTCTCAAGGTCGCGCGCATGCCGTTCTAAATATTCGAGCGAGGTGATCTGTTGTACCAATTGAACAGCCGCATCTCGTTCTGCCGCAAGTGCAGCGTCCAATTCACAAATACGTTCCGATTGGAAGGCGCTGTCAGAAATTTGCTCTGCAAGTTTTTTTGTACGATGGCGTTCTTCACTCAACGCTGTTTCCAACTCATCGACCCGATGAATGTGCCTGGATGCGTCGGCGAGCTGCTCCAAGAGCTCGACCCGTTGCTCGCCTTCCTTCTTCAATTGTTGATCCAATGTTTGTGTGCGTGAAGACAGGTATGCCACTTGTTCCCGATGTTCATTCAGCGCATTCTGCATATCCTGTAAGTATTCTTGATTCTGCCGACGTTCACTCGCCAGTTGTTCTTCGAGCTCGGTGATCCGGGCATCACGCAGAGTCAGGGTCAGCGCATGTTGCTTCTCGAGATCCCCCGAGACAGATTCCCTTACCGAAGAGTCGACGTATGGCTCTTTTGCGCCGAGACTATCCATCAATAACCCAGCGGATTCTGCTTGTACGTGAGGCAAGGTTGCAGACTCAATCTCTCTTCGACTGTCTTTGCTTTGCCCGGATATATACTGTGGTTCTACATGTAGAGCTATGATCGGATCCTCCGGACGATTTTCGCTGGCGGACCTATCCGCGGGTATAGGGCTGAGAATCGGTTCCTGGATCGGCGGAGACTTGACCGTTCGCTTTGTGAGCAGATCCAGCACTCTATCTTTAAGCGAAGTTCCTTGAAACGGCTTCTTCAACACGCCGTCCGCCTTACAGAATTCGGCTTGTCTGGATACTTCATCGTTCACAATTCCGCTGATCAAGAGCACCGGAATGTCCGCAAAGTTCGCCTGGGCTCTGATAAATGCACACACTTCATAGCCGCTCTTGTCCGGCATAATGACATCGGAAACGATTAAATCCGGGCGATCCTTATTGAGAAGCGCCAGTGCTTCAGACCCATTCGCAGCCAAGGTGACCCCCATTCCGGCTTCTGTTAGGAGTCGTTCTGCCACCTTGCGAACCGCGATACTGTCATCGGCAATTAAGATCTTTGGCATATCGTTCCTCTAAGGCGATCGGAAGAGTTATCAATGGGTACGGATCGATGAGATCCCCAATGTCCTCAAATGGATGATGGGAAATTCTTCATCGCCGACGATGCAAGTCCCGGCAATGTCGGGATCACTGTCTACGCGATAGTGCACCGCAGAGCGAGCCACCATGTGAAGTGACGGAACGTGGGAATCGACGCAGATCGCCATAGGCCCGTCTGCGTGTTTGATGATAAGGCATAGGGCGTCATTATCGCGTATGGCACAACTGAACTTCGCCGCGAGGTCGAACACGGGAAGACAGCTTTTCCCTTGCCGAACAAGCCGGGTGACAAATGGGGTATCACTAGGCACAAGTATGGCTTCAGGCCACGGTATGATGCCACCGATTTCCTCGATCGCTGCTGCCAGCCGACGTCCCCCCACTGAAAACACCACCATGCCCTGCATCCTCGCCATCGCGGCGGTTTCCACTTCAACTTGTGACTGTCGGCGTAACTGAGCGCGTAGCATGGGTCAGATCTCCGGACTCACTTCACATGGCCGGCGGTAATCGGTATCGCATTTTCCCTCTTCGGCCGAAGACGCTTGAAGCATAGGAAGGCGCTTTTCAGATCGCCGCTCGGAAGCCCGAAAGGCGAAGACCTCCAGAACATCCTTACAAGGAGGAAGCTCCAGTATCCAGAAAGGGTCGGTGATGAGCGCTATGTAGGCCGTATCGATAAAAAGCCCGAGCAACCGGTTACGTTCACTGCCTCGGAACTGAGGCGGGAGTGTTTGGATCATCACCCGTTCGACGTCAACGAGCCCAAAAACCCGATCGACCGCAAATGATCGAGACCGCTGCTCATTACCGTACAAAATGATCCTGGTCTCAGCCGTTTCGCCGAGGGCTTTCATGGTGAGACGAGCGGCGAGATCGGTCCGTTCGAAGGACGAATTGGCCCAGGTGATGTGTTCACCAGCCCCCTGTTCGGCTGGGCTGATGATGCCGCGAACCCAATATGCAGGAAATGCATAGTGAGTGGAACCGATGAGCGTCACGAGAAACCGGATCGCTTGTCCGCTCGACATGGCGGCGGTTTCATGTCCTCGAAGTGCCATAATAGACTTTCATTGAGCCGGCGAACGGGCTAATCGGCACATCGGCTACTACTTAGGCACGGCCGCTTCATGACCCGTCCATTTCTGAATTTCTTGAATCAAGGCCCGCTCCTCGACCGGTTTCGAAATATAGCCTGACGCGCCAACGTTGACAGCCATCTGGCGATGTTTTTCGCCGGCCCGCGTGGTCATCACCAGAATAGGGGTCGTCTGGGTCTGCCGTCTTGCTCGAAGCGCTTGAATCACCTCATAGCCGTTTAGCTTGGGCATTTCGAGGTCCGTAATAATGAGCTGATAATTCCGCATCGAGGCCTTGCGGCATCCTTCCTCGCCGTCCATTGCCGTTTCGACGGTATAGCCGGCCGCCTCCAGCATGCGCCCGACAAACTTCCTGATGCTGAGCGAGTCATCAATCAACAACAACGGAAGATTTTGGGAAGAAGTTTGCGATCCTGCAGTGTGAACCGGTGCATTCAGCATGGCAGGCGCGACATCGTCCTGCCCGGCCGGCATCGCTTCATGGGACTCGCGTGCCGTCAACCGGCTGACATCCAAAACCAGCACGACGCGTCCTTCGGGATCGATGGTGGCACCGCCGAACATCGAACGTTCAAAAGGTTTCAATCCACCCAAAGACTTAATGACGATTTCCTGCCGGCCTAAAAGCTCATCAACAGCGCAACCGAGCGGTCCCGTAGAGGTTCGAACAATGACCACGGGCGTGGCACCATCGACGATGCCAGATTCCCGGCGAATAAGATTAGCGAGCGGAAACACTTCGATCGCCTCATCACCAACCTGCAGAACCGATCGATGTCCCATCTTCTGGATCATTGAATCGTTCGACATCGTGACTTCGCGCACGCTCGGAAGAGGGATGGCATACCGTTCCTTGTCGACGCGGACGAGCAAGGCGGTTGCGATCAGGAGAGTGAGCGGCAAATGCATGGTGAATTTCGTTCCCTCTCCACGCACCGACTCCACCTCGATATGGCCGTTCATCGCTTCAATCACACGCTTGACTACGTCCATCCCCACACCACGCCCCGCCTGATCGCCGACAGCCTCGGCGGTGGAGAAACCGGGACGAAAAATAAACTTCACGACTTCGCTTGCGGGAAGCGATTCCGCAACAGTCCCTTTGATAAGTCCGAGTGCGACGGCTTTCTCTTTGATTTTTACAATGTCGAGGCCCGCACCATCATCCTCGACTTCGATGACCACCGAATTACCCCGATGAGCGGCGTGAAGGTAGATGGTACCGGCAGACGGCTTGCCTTGACTGAGGCGGACTCCTGCCGGTTCGATCCCATGATAGACCGCATTTCGAACCAGATGGACGAGTGGATCGACGAGCCGTTCGACGACACCGGTATCAATTTCGGTCTGTTCACCCGATGTGATCAAATTGACTTCCTTGCCCGTGGCGCGCGCCATTTCCCGTGCGGCACGTCGGAATCTGGTAAATGGCGTGCCAATCGGCACCATTCGAGCGCGTGCAATTTCGTCGCGCATACCCAGAGTCAGCTGCTGTAACTGCCCCATATCGTCCTGCGCGCGGTGAATCGACCCACTCAGTTGGGACATCGATTCGGTGATATCCGCCGTGACTTCGCTGATGCGCCGGGCCAATATGTTAAAGTCATCGTACTTATCGAATTCCAAACTTCCGAAATCACTGATGCCCGGCACAGGTTCCAGGGCCACTTGGCCGGAAGATGTCGATGACGGCTGAAATGAAAAGGTATGTTTGTCTTCGAACGTCCGGATTGCGTCGATCAATCGACTTTTATTGGCCAATACTTGAGAAGCCAATTGATCCAGCGTACGCAGTCGCTGCTCGAGGCGGCCTCTGTCGATGACCAGTTCGCCGACGAGGTTCAGGAGCCGTTCCAACCGGTCCCGGCTGACTCGAATCACTGCTCGGTCTGTCTCGCCCTTGCCCTCGCCTCTGGCCGGTTCGCTCTCGTGGGTTTGCTTCGCATCCGCGACCTCCGCCGTCTCAAGGGACGATGGTTCGGCAGGTGAACGGGCGCCGGTTTCATGGTCGGCATCGCTCAATTGCTTCACTTCCCGAAGTGAGGCGGCAAATCGCTCTCGCGTAAGTAGCAGCACGGAAGGGTCTCGACGCATGAGGGCGCGTATGACATCGATCGCGCGCAGCATTAGATCGGTATGGCCGGGAAGGATGCGCCGTTGCCCCTCGCGCACCGATCCCATGAAGTCTTCGATGTGGTGCGTCAGATCTCCGATTGCCTTGAACCCAACTGTGTAAGCCGATCCTTTGAGCGTGTGGGCCGTGCGGAACAGTGCATGAATCGTCTCCGGTTCCGCCGCATGCTGATCCAAACGCAAGAGATGGGCCTCCAGAGTTTCCAAATATTCTTGAGCTTCAGGAGCGAAATATGACATCACCTCGGGATCAAGGGAAGGAATTAGATAATCATCCGTGAGAACATTTGAATCGGGTGAATCTGCCGGTTGAGCCGCCGGATTATCGACGACCATGGCGAACGGGGACGCACATTCTTCTGCGCTTTCACACTGCGTCTCCGAACCTTCTGAGGAGCCAGGCCGCATCAACGCAGCGCAGCGCCTGACAAAGTCCTCAACGACCGACGCATCTTCACCTCCACCGCGCCCTATCTCTTCGATTTGGCTTCTAAAAGACGTTACGACGTCCCGGATCAATACAAGAAACGTCGGCCATCGTTCTGCAGGGATGTCTTGACAATGCTCCAGCGTCTCCTCGAGCAATCCCCCAAGTTGACCGAGACCTGCGAATCCATACAATAGCGCAGCGCCTTTCAGCTTGTGCCCCACCGTATGGTACTCGCATATCTCTGTTGGTTCGGGAAACGACTTTTCCTCCGCGTGCAGGGCCTTCCAGAACAGCGCCATATCATCCCGGGCTTCGGCGACGAAAATGTTTACCAACTGGCCCCGGTCAAAATCAGAACTCATTGAGCGACTCGACATCCGAGCGGATCCACAACACCGCTCTTCAAGAGTTTCTCTACGCCAGCTTGAACTGCGCGACCGATGAGTTGAGGCCTTCAGCCAGTTTCGCCATGTCCTCGATCGTAAGTCTGGTTGAGTCCGTTTGCTTCTGTGTCGCAACGGCGCCACCGGTGAACTCTTTAATGGCCCGACCGACCTTTTCCGTCGATGCGGTCTGTTCAGATGCCGCACTCGCAATGTTTTGGGCCAACTCGGATGAACGCTTCGCAATGCCGGAAATTTCAGCGAACACGTCACCGGTTCGAAGAGCCGATGCGGACCCGGCTTCCACCGCCTGCGTTTCATGTTCCATCGCAACGACCGCATCCTGCGTTTCTGTCTGAATCACTTTCACGAGATCGGCGATTTCGCGTGTGGCCTGCGTAGAGCTTTCAGCCAGCTTTCGAACCTGGTCGGCGACGACCGCGAATCGTGCTCCGGCCTCACCAGCGCCGGCCGCCTCGATGGCGGCGTTCAGGGCGAGCAGGTTGGTCTGATTCGCGATATCTCGAATCGTCGATACGATCTGCGAAATTTCCAGCGACCGATCGCCGAGCCCCTTCACCTGTTTGGACATACGTTGCACGGCTGACCGAATGCTTTGCATGTCGCGCACGGTCTCTTGAACCGCGACGTTGCCTCGCTCCGTCGCCGAAAGCACTTGCTTGGCGGAATCGGACGACGCGCCGGCGGTGGTCGCCACCTGCCGCATACCGGCGGCCAGTTGTTCGACCGCGCCCAATGTACGCACGGATTCTTCTGCCTGCGTCCGTGCTGTCCCGGACATCTGCCCCGCGGAGTCCCGCAAGGTGCCGGCTGATTTGTTGACGCGGTCGGCAGCCTCGCGGACCTGCTTCAGCAGTTGTCCGAAACGCCCGATCATGAGGTTGAATCCGTCGGCAAGGTTGCCGAACATGTCCGCCGTCACATCACCTCGCTTCGTCAAGTCCCCTTTACCGACCTCGGATACGAGAACAAGAAACTGCATGAGCCGCTTCTGCATGGTGTCGCGCTCCTCCTCCGTAGACACCAGGGCCGTAATACGGTCGAGCATGGCGTTGAATGCGGTGGCCATCTGGCCCAGCTCATCGTGCGACTGAATCCTCGCGCGAGCTTGCAAATTTCCACCGGCGGCCTGGGTCGCGACATTGGCGATATGTGTAATGCCGCGTGACAGAAACTTCGCCAACACGTATCCGACGAATATTCCTATCGCCACGGCGACCAGACCGCCGGCGAGCAGAATAAACGTACCGCTTGAAGCGAGCGTTTGCGCATCATCATTGAGATCCTTGGCCACGGCTTCGATGCTGGTGACCTGCTCATTGTGGCGTTTAACGGCATTTTCGAAAGAGGGCGTCAAGTTGACGGTTAAGGCCAGAACGCCAAGAGCCCGCATTTGCTCGGCCTGCCCGGAAGACAACGTGCTTCGGTCGAAACTGTCCGACATGGCGCTCAGCGCGCCTTCGGCATCCTGGAAATATTTTTTCAGAGCCGGCTCGAACAGCGCCAAGTCTCGGGTTTCATCTCGGCCGGAACGCGAGGAACGCAGGGTCGTAGCCTTGTAGCTGTTCAACACCTTCTCGATCGAGGTCTTCAGAGGGGCCAGCCTGGCCACTTCCTGAGCGAGGTCGCCCTGCTTGGTGGCAGCCGCGATATCCAGCAAAACCTGGTGATGCTTGGTGAGCGCGGTTCCCATCTGGGCGAATTCAGCCAGCGGAACCGTATATTCCACGTATACCGTTTGTGACTGATTACTGAGCTGGCGCAGGGTGAACACACCGACGCTGGCCATGATCATGATGATAAAACTGACCAGACCGAAACTGACCAGCAGTTTCGACTGTGTCTTCATATCCTGGAATCGATTCATGACGCCTTGCCCGATCATGGTGCGCTCCTCCTTGTTCTGTGTTCCCTCGCGGTCAGCATCCGGGCGCTCAATTTCCGCTTACATAGGCCCGCAACGTTTTGGAATCGCTGCCTTCCCCTACGGCAATGCCGGATTGCCTCCGTCGACCTGTGTAAACACTTGCGCAACATCCAGAATTCCGCCCAGGCGTTCGCCTAGGCGCACGACGGCCGACACACAGGGCCGCGCGCCTGCCGGCCCGGCTTGCATAGCCGGCAGTAGATGCTGTCGGGAAATGGTATGGATCTCGGGAACCTGGTCGACGAGGACTCCGATCTGTCTGGATCCCTGCCGGATTACGATTGCGAACGAAAGGGCTGAACCGGTGACGGGCAGAGCCAGGCTCACCCGTAAATCCACCAGGGAAATGACCGTGCCGCGCAGATTTGTGACACCAGTCAACAGATCGGGCATGCCGGGAACGGCGGTTACAGATTCCACTTCGAATACTTCGCTGACGAGGCGGAGATCGATTGCGAACAGCTCCCCGCCTACTGTCAAGATGCACATGCGCAAGGCGCCTTCGCCCGCCGAGATGGATGGCTTCGCTGTACGCGGGGATCCGTGCGCCGCGGGGGATTCGAACGGCTGGGACTGGATGGCCGGAACGTCGATCATGGGTTAATTCAATGCCCGTTTGACGGCTGCCACTAAATCTTCCGCTTTAAAAGGCTTCACGACATAGCCGTTCGCCCCCTGCTGCTGACCCCAAAACTTGTCGCTTTCCTGACCTTTCGAAGTGCAGAGCACGATCGGAATGCCTTTGAAACGATCATCACTTTTAAGGTCACGGCAGGTTTGAAACCCGTTGCGTCCGGGCATTACCACATCCAAGACGATCAAATCCGGCTTGTCGGCCGCCAGTTTGTCTTCGAGTTTATCCGTGTTAGGGTACGAGACGACGGTATGATTCGCGGACTTGAGATATCCTTCAATCATTTGGAGTTCGGCGTAGGAATCATCGACGACGACGATCTTGCTCATGAGTGCATCCTTTCCCTTGAATCAGCGAATGTGTATGGTGTGTAAATTATTGAATCCGGCCGTCACGACTACCGCATTGGAATGACGATGCTGATGGCGCCCGCCAGGTCACCTTCATTCCACCCTTCCTTTTTCGCGCCCGTAATGTCCCTCTCACCTTTTGGATTTCCGTGACATCCCAGGCAGGACGCCGCGGCATACTCGGGGTCCATCATTCGCAGCACCGGCTTGCCGTCAAGCATGGTGGCTTTGCTATAGGGCTGGCCTTTAGGATGGCGGCTGTCTGAAAAAATCCGCAGCACTTCTGATTCGAAATCATCCGGCCGGTTGCCGGGGAAACGATAATCCGTGCCGGTCAGTTTCACGCGAATACCGGTCTTGCGATAAAACCGCTCCCCGGCCTTGCGGGCAAAGACAGCGGGGATGATGCCTTTAAAACCGATGCCTGCTTTATTGATGACCGGCTGCGCCTCGTCGATCACTTCCTTCTCAGATTCCACCATGGCAAGAAAAAGAGGAGCTTGTGCAGTGCTGTTGGAACGGCTCAGATCGATTTTCGTGGCTTTGCGAAAACGCTCGGTCACTTGATTGACGAAATACTCTCCGGTAAAGCCCTTGTCCCCCTTGCCGGCATCGTTGATCGTGGCTTGGTGTTCTGAGATGAGACCTCGACCGACCTGCAGCAGTTTGATCAGCAACTCGGCAGTCTCCACTTCAGTATTCGCCAGCGCGGGACCAGCCGTGCCGATACAGACCGTGATGAGCGCGGCCACAACCGATTTCTTGATGAAATTCTTCACCATGCCTCCTCCTGCCGGTTACGAATCACGCCCGGACATGCTCTAGCGGATGACTCTCAGCACAACTTTCCTGACACAGTCGGATCGGATACCAATGCTTCAGACTCCGTCGGCTTTTGCACGATCAGTGCCCAAAAAGAACAATTACTTAGGATCGATGAATCGAGAGGATAGATCCGAGGAAGTGTGTGATTTATCGAATGATTAGGTGTGGACGAACGACTATATCGATTATGCCCGGTTATGTTCGGCTACTCGATCTTGTGTTCAATATTTCGGCAATCGCGCCAAACTTTGGTCATTCTTCAGGACTGACGGTACGATGCAGCTTGAAAAGTTCCTTCCCTTCCCTGCCTTGGCTCCTGTCCTTCCAGTCAGGCTAAGTATTGCCTTTCCTCTGCATCATGTCCCAAATCAGACTGAGGTCAAGATGCCGCTCGACATGGTCTGCCCAGCGCTCCAGCCCATCCTGCCTCCTATCGTTCACTCCTTGCGAAAGCGCAGGATCAGCTTCAGGAAATCCCTTGCGGGCGCGCAGCCTATTCAACCAGGCGCGGCGGAACGACGGTTGGTCGAACAGTCCGTGGATGTAGGTTCCCCACACCAAGCCGTCATCGCGCAACGCGCCATCCAGGCCATCTTTGTCTTGTCCCGTCTGCTCACCGCTCGGCTCGGATGGTTCCATTACGCCCTGAAGCACAAAACAAGGCCGGTGTTCATGGCGATGTGTCCGGCCCATGTGAATCAGATAGCCTTGAATCGAGAGGCCATCGAGGGCATTGAAGTGTAACGGTTGAGCCCGGACTTGTTCGGTGATTTTGTCTCGCCTCAAGACAGTGGTGAGGTGCAGAAATCCAAATCCTTCTCCCGCGCCTCCGGATTCCGCGTCATCCGGATCGGCGATCTGTCGCCCCAGCATTTGATAGCCCCCGCAGATGCCGACCAGTTCTCGCCCGCATTGAACATGGTTCTGTAAAAACGGTTCATAACCCTTATGCCGCAGATGCGCCAAGTCCGCCAGGGTCGTCTTCGTGCCGGGAATCAGAATGGCATCGGCTCCTGCCGCGTCCTTCGGAACAGCCGCATAGCGCAGCACCACATCCTGCTCTTCCGCCAGCGCGTTGAAATCGGTGAAGTTGCTCATGTGCGGCAGGAGCAGTACGGCAATGTTGATGCGGTCCGCTGCGAAACGAACCTGCCGTCGTACGTCCACATCAAGGCTGTCCTCCTGATCGAGTGAGAGATCCCGTAGAAACGGCAGTACTCCCAGGACAGGAATCCCCGTCCGCTCCGTAAGGAAACGAACCCCGTCGGCGAAAAGAGCGGCATCTCCCCGAAACTTGTTGATGACGAGGCCCTGCACGCGCGCGCGTTCCTGTGGCGAGATGAGGTCGAGCGTTCCGATGATCTGTGCAAACACACCCCCCCGGTCAATGTCCGCTACCAGGATGACGCGAGCATCGGCCATTTCGACAACCGGCCAGTTGACCAGATCGCGATCACGAAGATTGACCTCCGCGGCGCTTCCGGCGCCTTCGATTACGATGGCCTCGTATTGCGTGGACAGCCTTCCATAACTTTCACGGACTGCGCGAAACAAATCGGGATCCTGCCTATGTGCGAAATAGGCCCTGGCCTCACGCCTGGCAAAGACGCGGCCCTGCACGATGACTTGAGACCTGGAATCGGATTCCGGCTTCAGCAGAATGGGATTCATATCTACGTGTGATGGAATCCCGCAAGCCTCGGCTTGCAGGGCCTGCGCGCGTCCAATCTCACCGCCCTCCGCAGTCACGTAGGAGTTCAGCGACATATTTTGCGCCTTGAACGGCGCGACGCGAATGCCGGCCCGATATAAGAGCCGGCACAGCCCAGCCGTGACCATGCTCTTTCCGACATCGGAACCGGTACCCAGAATCGCAATGGCTGTGGCACGAGAAGGATGGCGCAAGAGAATCATCGCTAGGTAGTGAACATCGTTTAGGTTCGGGCTTGCGAAGCCCATTGCGCGGCACGCGTCAGTCCCTTCGCCAAACAGTCAGCGGTCACCCGTCCTATCATGGATCCGATGTCGGTATGGGTACCGGCATAGGGATGCCACGGTCCGTCGCCCCGCAAGGAGCAGGCGATCACCACCGCATCCGTTCCCGTTCCCGTTGCGCCAGGACGGCCGGTCCAGCTGGAAACGGCGTGGTCGCGCAATATCCCGGTCTTGCTCTCAGTCGCAACCTGAACGGCACAGACCAGGGCAGGAACAGCCAGACAGGCATTCGTGATCAAGATGAGGTTGATCGTGCCGGCTGTGCGGAGGAACTTTTTACCTCGAGCGCGCCGGGGCGGCTCACCGGCCCGCACGGCGTTAGTCACGCCGACCGTCGCAAAACACTCGACCCAGATACCATCCCTTGCGGCGCGGCTGGTGACCAGTTGCTTCATCGGAACGGCCGTCATGAGACCGACGGAATCTCCATCCACACCGAGTCCCACTGCAAACCGTCGAAGGTATCGAGCAGGATCACTCCAGTCTGATTGTGAAGCATTTTTCCCCGAACATTCTTGCCCGATCGGGTTGGCGGCAACCTGATGATTCAAAATATAGCGGGTAGATCTGAGCCCTCCCCCTTTCGGAGCGGAAGACAATACTCTCATGCGGGTCCCAAGGTCGATGATGAGCGTGTCCGCGGCGATTCGATACCGGGTCGATCTGCAATCTGAAAGAGACGCCGTCATGACCCACCTTTGCGAATCACTGTAGCCAACGCCTGCAGAAGGCGGTCATTGTCGGCCTTCGTCCGAACCGCAACACGCACAGAACGGTCATTCAATCCGGGGACCTGGGAACAATCCCGAATCAAGATGCCCTGTCTTCGAAGCGCAGCAACCACCGCTTTTGCCTTGTGGCCATCCGGCAGTTCGATCAGGATGAAATTCGCCGCCGAGGGAAAAACGGAACAACGGGGCAGCGCGACAAGTTCCTTTGAGAACCGCGCCCGCTCTCGCTGCATGAACCGAAGACTGAGGCGGGTATGCCGCACATCCCGGAGTGCGGCGGCAGCGGTACGCTGAGCCGGCATGTTCACGGACCAGGGGGGTTGATGCGCCTTGATCCTCTCGATGACACGGAGCCTGGCCACTGCATAACCCACGCGTAGTCCCGGCAGCCCATAAAATTTCGTAAAGCTTCGCAACACGATGGTCCGTGCAGGAAGAGTCTGAGACAAAATCGAGGCGTCGTCACAGTACTCGGCAAACGTTTCGTCTACGAGGAACCAGATCCCGCGGCGCGCCGCGAGGCCCGCCAGCTTTCTTACCGCTGCGGCATCGCAAACGTAACCGGTTGGGCTATTGGGATTGCATAGGAGCAACGCATCGACGGGGGGACGATCGATCCCCATTTGCGCGCCCTGCAGGGAAGCAACGACCTTCTCAAGCGGCGGCCGATAACCGTCGGAACGATCCGCCATCACCATGCTGACGTCTCCTGCGCACCGCTTCATCGCCGCCCCATATTCCGAAAACGTCGGTCCGACCACCAGGAGGCGCCGAATCCGCAATGCCATGGGAAGCAGATGAATCAACTCGGTAGAACCGTTTCCGACGAGAAACTCTCCGGGAGGACGTTGCCAATGCATGGCCAGCGCCTGGCGAAGATCCCAACAGGCCGAATCGGGATAATGTTGAAGCAGCTGGCCTGCCCCGGCGATCGCCCGCAATGCGGCGGGCGAAGGCCCCAGTGGATTGATGCTGGCGCTGAAATCCAGCAGACGATGAACACCTCGTCCCAATTCGCGAGCCGCGGCATAGATATCACCGCCGTGACCGATGCGTTTCATGACTGCCACAAGGACAGCAGGGCAAGGAACAGCCCCAGTCCCCAGGCCACCACCATGATGTCTCTGGCTTGGGCGATATGATCAAGGGTGAGAGGGCCTGTGCCATCGCCTATCAGTGGGCGATCCTGCGGCGCCCCGCCATAATAGTTTCGTCCGCCGAGTTGCACGCCCAGGGCACCGGCCATCGCGGCTTCGGGCCTCCCGCTGTTCGGGCTGGGATGCTTGTCTCCGTCTCGATGCAGGATGTGCCAACTGGCTCGGACTCTTTCCCACTGCCAGGTTGCCAAGCCCGCAGCCATCGCGATGAAGGTCCCGGTCAGTCGGGCGGGAATCCAGTTCGCCACATCATCGAGCCGGGCGGAGGCCCAACCGAAGTATTCATAACGA
>JAJFBJ010000076.1 GCA_020697375.1 Nitrospira sp.
GCGCTCCTCTGTTTCATCGAGCAAAGTCATCGGCCAACAATCCGTTTGCCGGACACATGGGGCATTCCTTCCACCCGAACTTGCTCGAGGCGGAAACGGAGGGATCTCAGTGAGCCGACGCGATTCTGTTTCCAACAAGGCATAGGCTGGCAACAACTCCTGCGGGGCCTCCGTCGGATGGGCGATCGCGAAGCGCCGGACGCCGGATGGGAAGGACACTGCAGCCGGCAGGCCGCTCACGACCCTGATGGTGACGGTGGAAGGATTTGCGTGGCACCCAGAGAGAGGAAGTGCCCCCAGTATCAGCAAGAAGATGCCTCCGATAGTCGAAAGCAGATGGTTACAACAGAGGGGAAACAACATCGCTCGTCTCCCGGTCAACGTCGGGTGATGTATGCTGGCGTGCGGCTGTCTAGGAATAGGGCGCATACGGACGCCGCCGCACTAGAGGCATACCTGTCGTCAATCATCTCCCTGCCATTGGAAGCATGTCGCGCTCTTCCGCGATGAAATGAGCCCGGACGGTTTGCATCATATCCTCGAAGAATTCATCCAGCGCTTGGTCGTCGTCCGTTTCAGAATGCCGTAGTTCGTGCATCATCGCCTTCACTTCCTCATGCTCCAGGAGGGCTTCCTCGACCAGTCTTCGCCCCCGATCATCGGCCTTTTTGATTTCCCCGTAGAGCAGTTCTTCCTCCCTCTCCAAATGCGAGGCGAGCTGATCCAGTATCTGGTCTACGATCGAGTGCCTTGCATCATCGGCCGCGGCTAAGTACAGCTGAAAGAGGGCCAGGATGTGCCGATGATCGTCTCGGATCATTTTGGTTATCTCGCTGGTCTGCGGAAATGTTGCGGAACTCCGCTTGTGCATCATGATTACACCTCCCCTCGATCTTTTCCCGTCTCTTAGGCCTTACAACGTGTAAATGTCACCGTAACACTCCCGGCTGGGCGGGCTAACTGGGTAAGACCCTAAACACGGGGATTGCTGGGGAGGAAAACACCGCGAGCCGACCTGGCGGTTATATAGGCTCAGTCAATACAGGATCGCCATCATGAACAGGAATGTTCCCGGCGAGCCTCTGCGCAGTACCACCAATTTTGGCTAAAGGGAGGGCCATGTAGGGAGAGCTCCGATAAAGTAGAAGAATCGGCAAGGGCCGGACACGCCACCGCAGTGGCGTGCACCGGCTCCGGCTGGTCATGTATGCCGGGATGTCTCAATGACTGAGTCCTTCCCGCTTCAGTGAGGTTCGCATCGCGTTCTCTTCCAAGGTCACATTGCCTATGGCGCTCGCAGTTCCTTCCAGCAGAATGGTGGCAATCAGACCTTGCGCTGTGGATCGGGCTTGGTCCGGCTGCTGCCGGGTCACCAGAATATCCATCGTGAGATCACCCGAGGCATGTTTGCCTGTGAGAGCCTGCTTCATACGGTTTACTTGGGGCGACAGATCGATCGTAGCGGCTTGGCGCAGCTTGTTCTTGAGCTCCCGATCGACCACTTGCCAATATCCGAGACGAATGGAATCGATCGCCGTTTTCGATTCATTGGCCATTTGGAGATCCGGAACCGAGAGGCTCTTTCCTCCGTCGTCCAGGTGGGGCGTGCCCCAATAGTAGATGGTTCCTTTCAGATCTCCGCTCGTTTCAACCGCCATCAGGACGCGCCCATTGGCATCGGCCGCCGACACCCGTTCGATGACGGCTGTATCCGAAGGCGTGGAATCGAGGAAGATCGATTGATGGAACAGCTTGCTCTGCAGCTGATGATTGAGCACGCTGTATGAAAGCGGAATGTTCGATAACATTGTGAAGGGTTTGGTCTCCGACGGCACGGTTCCCGAGTTCACGAGGGGAGTGGTCGGAGGGGCTTCAGCACAGGCCGACTCGAAGGAGACGACGGGCATGGTTTTCGCCATGCCGGAGATGATCGTTTCCTTGGTTGTGCCCTTCTGTTGTCCCAGCAGGACTTCCCGTGGATTCCCATACAGGCAGGCGTGGGTATTGAGGGCTGATACCGGCAAAGACAGTGGGCCCTCGAGATCATCCCAGATACGTTGAAATGGAATACCGAAGGTATCCGGCTGCACGGCTTCCGCCAAGGCGATCTTGGCTTCCGGAAGCGCGAATAATTCGGCCAACTGATCCTTGACCGGAATGTTGAACATATTGCAGCGTCCGTCACTCTCCGGCTTGAGTCCTGTGGTCACGTGAGAGGGTTCGAAGGCGAATGCCACCGACTCGCGATCCTGTATGATGACCAGCTTTCCCGTTGCATCCAACGTCGAATACACGGGATCAAGCCGGCAGGCCCGCGACCCTCCACGAGCTTCGATGTCGCCCTTGTATTCGGCATGCACCGCCACAAGGCCGTCCTGAATTCGAACCTCGGGAGCGCCATTTCGCACGAACGTCCAGCGGAAATCCTGTTCAAGCGGGTGCCCCGCTTCCGTGAAGCGTTCCGGTATCGCATCCCGGATGGCGTTTTGAATAGGTGTCAGATCGGTTTTGATCTGGACCGGCACCTGGGAAACAGGAGCTTTCGATTGCTCCTTGTTCATAGCCGCGAAGGACGGCACTGCGCTTGTGATGGGAGGCGGCATCGGCTTGGTCGAAGTCTGCGGAATGGTACGACCGCAAGCGCCGCCGGACAGAAGAATGGGAAGCAGGGCCGGTATGATAAATCGTGCATGGTACTTCATGATGAGCCTCCTGATATCTCAACGACCGGTATGCGCGCTTGGCGACCCCGGCAATCTGGCTCGCCAAGCGCGCAAGGGGTTCGAGACGGCTAGTTGTTTGTCTTGAAGAATCAGCGCATCATGCCCCTGCGTTCTTTGCGACAGTTCACATCCAGGCGCAGTCCTTGGAGTCAGTCTTAGGGTGCTTGGATTTGAAGATTGTTCTTCACCGACTTCACACCGTTGACTTCACGCGCCAGTTCAGCCACTCGCATTTTTTGATCGCTGGATTTCACCACTCCGTTCAAGGTCACTACGCCCCGTTCCGTGTCCACATCGATCCGTGAGAAATTGGAGATCCGGTCCGAGGATAGCTTGGACTGCACCGAGGTGGTAATGGTGGCATCGTCCACCGTTTGTCCGGCCGTCTTTCCTGTCGTCGACTGGCAGCCTACGAGCGAAAGCAGCGCGATGCCGAAAACAAACCCTGCGAGCTGGTTAACCATCATGATGACTACTCCTCTTGAAAGTTGTACTTACGAAATGACGATTGCGCCGTTACCCCCGTCGGGATGTCGCTTCGTTCATTCCCTTTTCAGCCGTCTGTGCCATGTTTTCAGCGGACTCGCGCGCGGACCGTCCCGCATTGCGCATCGCCTGCTTGCCTTCCTCCACATACTCCTGCCCTCGTTCCACGGCTGTATCCCACGCGGCGCGGCCCCGCTCGGTCGCATGGTCAAGTTCATCTTTTGCCCTGGAGGCATAGTCGCGCAGGGTTGAGCGGAGTTCCGTTCCTGATTGAGGAGCCAAAATCAAGGCGATACCGGCTCCGATGAACGCGCCTGCCATGAACGCCGACCAATTAGAATTATCATTCTGGTACATAGGCCAACCTCCCTCTTCGAACTTGTAGTGGTGATTATTCGAACGTTGAATTCGTTCTCTTCTACGCTGTTTCGATCCGTCACAGCGCTTGTCTTTACCCTAACAGGCGGATGATATTCTCAAACTAGGCAAGGCCCTAGTTCACTACATCCCCCTTGGCAATGTGTGCAATGATCGTCTTTAATGTGTTAGGGGCTTACCTAGCTCTTATTCAAACCGCCGATTGATATCGTACGGCAGAACTTGAACGAGTCTTCTCATTCTGCAGCCAACGACGGCACTATTCACAAGTTGATTCCGGGAGGAACAGGCGATGTCCCATCAAGCATCGGATGATGCGTCCGGGGGTGATGCTACGGGCGGCACGATCAGTCGAGGATGGCGTCTCATCAAGACGAGGGATTTCGGATTGCTCTGGTGGGGCCAGGCGACTTCTCAGATCGGCGAGGGATTGAGCAAGGTCGCGTTGCTCTGGTTCGTCTACGAATTGACCGGTTCGGTCATGAAAATGACCATGGTCGGATTGTTGCAAACCATTCCTCCCTTGTTTTTCGGTCCGCTCATCGGCGTCTACCTCGATCGATGGCCCAAAAAGGCGGTGATGGTGTGGGTGGATGTGCTGAGGGCGTTGTTGACGTTTCTCATTCCGGCCTTTTACGCCGTCGGGGCATTATCCATTGAAGGCTTGTACGTACTGGTTTTTCTCACGTCGGTGGTCTCGACCGTGTTCGGGCCGGCGCTTGTCTCATCCGTACCGTTGCTGGTCCGCCCGTCCGAATTGATGTCCGCCAATGCGATGATTCAGGGTACCAATAACATCGGCATGCTCTTGGGGCCGGCCATCAGCGGAATTATGATTGCCTTGATCGCTGCGCAAAATGTGTTGTTCGTCAACTCCGTGACGTTTCTCTTGTCGGCTCTCTGTTTGATTCCCATCCGGTTCGGCCCCGGCCGGGCAAGGCCGGCCGAAACGGCGCCATCGGTATGGGAGGAACTCAAGGTCGGTTTCCGTTTCGTGTTCGGGCAGCAATCGATTGTCCTCACGTTGGTCGTGATTTCATCGCTCTACAATCTCGGCGTCAGCGCATTCGTCTTCATCCTGCCGGTGTACGCGAAGGAGTTTCTCCAGGTCGGACCGATACAACTGGGATGGCTCTGGTCCGCGCTCGGTGTCGGGATGTTGTCGGCTTCCGTATGGCTGGCTTGGAAACAGCAGACGGATATGCGGGGGCGTTTGCGCATTGTGGTGTACGGGATGACAATCGGCGGGCTCGCGGTCTGCAGCCTGAGCCTCCTCCAGCACCCGCTGATCGCTGCGGGGGTGGTGATCATTGTCGGAGGCAGTACCGCGGTACTGAATCCCATCGTGTGGGCGTTGCTGCAGGAAGTGACTCCCGAGCATCTTATCGGGCGGGTGCTGACGACTTTCAGTGTGGGATCGATGGCTTCCGCCATGGCCGGTATGACAGCATTTGGATGGATGGCCGACTCCATGGGACCAGCCGCGAGCTTGGTGGGGTTAGGGCTCGTGTTGTTATTGACGGCAGGAGTCGCCGTGCAATGTACCCGCGGCACAATCGCTGTGAGAGCTGCCGTCGCATGAGACGTTCGGAGCGGCGGACCCGGAACTGCCGTTCGCTCCCCCCGGTAATTGTCCATCGTGAATGTCATGACTCGAGTGAGCCAAAGGATGAGACGTGGCACCATTCCGAGCGCAAGCGATCCTCGCCGAACCAAAATCCACGGACCCAGTCATTACGGACAGCATGGTTCCTGACAGGAAGGGTGCGCATCGATGGTTGTTGACCCGCGACTTCAGTTGGATGTGGTGGAGCCAAGTGTTGTCGCAGATTGCCGACGGAGTCAGCAAACTGGCCTTGTTGTGGTTTGTCTATGCCATCACCGGGTCCCCGCTCAAAACTACGATGGTCGGTTTGCTGCAGACCTTACCGCCGATTATCTTCGGCCCTTTGATCGGCGTGATGGTCGATCGCCTTCCCAAGAAGGCGATTCTGATTTGGAGTGATATCGCCCGGGGTGTCCTGATCGGATTGATACCCTGTTGGGTGTCGGTGGCGAATTTCACCGTCGATGCACTCTACATTCTGGCTTTTTTGTACGGCATCGCCACCGCGGTGTTTGTGCCCACGCTGTCTTCAGCCGTGCCGTTCATGGTCCGCCGGCCGCAATACACGGCGGCCAATGCCCTCCTGCAAACCACGACCAGTCTCGGTATCATCGTCGGACCAGCCTTGAGCGGGATCGGAATCGCATTCTCGGGTTCTCAAGAGGTGTTGTGCCTGAATGCCGCGACCTACCTGCTCTCGGCTGTCTGTCTTCTGCCGATTCGTCTGCAGGGAGCCGACCAAGCCAGGAAAACGGGCGGTGGGATGAACGAAGTGGTCCATCATTTGGTCGATGGGGTGCGATACGCGTTGTTCGCGCATCGCGATTTGCTGTTTCTGATCCTGATGGCATCGCTGTATACATTCGGCACGGGCGCCTTTACGACCTTGTTTCCGGTATTCGGACGAAGCATGCTCGGTCTCGGACCGGTGGAGGTGGGATATCTCTGGTCGTGGCTGGGGGTGGGGTTCTTCTTGGCCTCGCTGGGATTGACTCGTTTGAGCGGCTGGAGTCTTCGCCGGCGCGTGCTAGCCATTGTGGCGTCGAGTGTGCTCGGCGGCCTATCGGTTTGTGCCATGACATGGAGCGAGAATTTTTATGTCGCTGCCCTGCTGGTGGCCTGTATCGGGGTCGGATTCGGCGCATGGACTCCGATTGCCTGGGGCATCATTCAGGAAATGGCCCCGGCCGGAATGGTGGGACGCGTGATGGCGGTCTATACGGCTGTTGCTACTGGTACGTCCATGGCCGGCATGAGCTTTTTCGGGTGGATCGCGGAAGCATTCGGAGCCCCTATGAGCGTGGTCGGGATTGGATGCGTTCTTTTCCTGTTGGCCTCTGCCAGCGGGTGGTTCAGCCACAGAATCGGAATGTCGGACGCTTCAGCCGGTCATACAGGCCGCTTCATGCATGACAGGCACGGAAATAACGTTTGATAACGTTGCAGCGCGCAGGTGGGTGAAACACTGCCGGTGGGTGATAAGATCCGGCCGAAAGGGTGGAGATGGATGCGCCTCCGAAGGGATCCAGCCACCTTCGGAGGTGATCAGCGCAGGATAGAAGCGTTTAATGCCTTACTCCCTGATCGCGCTTGCAAGTTTCCTCGGCCAGCATTCGCTGTCCTGCGGAAGCGTCCTTCGGAATACGGCCCATGCAGGCATCCAGGCTGTCCCCGAAGGCTCCTGCAGCTGCTCGATTGCCGCTCTTGGTCGTTCCTGTTCCCCCGATGGACTCCCGAAGCGCCTCGTCACGATGACAGCCTTCTTCGGCGAGCATGCGTGTGCCGGCAGTGGCTCCCGAAGGGATACGTGCCAGGCAGCCTTGAAGGGAGTCATAAGCAGGGGGACCAGCTTTCATCGAAGAGCGGGAAGAAGCGGGAGCGGGTGTTGATTCGCCGCTGGTGACCGCCTCTCGTGAGGCACAGGCGCTGAGCAAAAACAAAGATAAGGACAAGACAAGAACCGCGTGAGACTGCGAGTACGTCATTGAACGATCCTCCTTTATCAAGAGCAATGGGCGCACAGTAGCATAAATACTCCCTGCCAGGAAACCATCTTGGCACCTGCTTAGGGTGCTGTCTCAGATTTCTGGCCCAGTAAGGCCGGTCGCGAAGGGATTTGCGTGAGTAAATCCGGGCGAGCTTGGAATATGCCGGCGATGCGCCGACCCATCGCATACACCAGGCCCCCCACCTGATTGCCCAGTATCAGACGGCCTACGACTCGACCCTCTTTGCCGGTGGCGACGAACTCGGCTGCCGGGGCCACGAGTCCATAGGGTGCGAGCTGGCCGGCTTGCTTGAGGACCCGTTCTTCCGCCGGAAGATTGACGATACGGCTCACGAGCAGGTCCGCCACGTCCTGGCGAATCTTGTCTGCCGGCTGATCTTCAAGCGCCCATTCGTTCTGCCTGCGAATGAGCGTATATTGTTCATCGCGGGTCTTGATGGTGAGCGTGGCTATTTCGTCGATTTCAACCCCGAGCAGCCGCTTGTCCTGGAAGGTAAAGAGATCCTTGGTCAGATCCTTGATGGCCGCAGGGTTGATTTTGTAAATGGGGCCGTCCGGCGTCGTCTGGGCATAGGCTTCTCCGCTGGCGGGATCCGGCTGATAGAGCCGGATCACTTGGTCGACACCGCCCGCATGCAGGCTGACTTTCAGCTTTGGTTTGGTCAATGATTTTGCGAGCGCATCCCGTTCCGGTCCCGGGTCGATGATCGCAAGCGCCTTCAAATCCTCCAGCCTGAACAGCAGGGACTGAACCTCTATCCGGTCGGCTTCGGCCTCGATGGGATACCGGATCTTCCATTTCTTTTTCGGTTTTTCATCCTGTGCCGAGAACAGGATTTCGGTCGTGGGATAGGTAAGACGGAGTTGTTCCACGCCTTGCTGGCTGAACTGCAGCAACTCTTTGCGGCGTAATGACAATAGGGTTTTGTTCAGAAAGTCCTTTGGCGCCAGGTCAGTCAAAAGGACCGCCTGATCCGAGTTCCTGAGGACATAAAGGGTGGACGACAAGGGACCGGCATCGCCGATCGATAGGGTTTCTCCACGGGATCCGGCTCCAATCGTGAGAACCGTGGATGGATGTTCGAGGCCGAATGGAATCAACGAAGTCGGCCGCTCTTCGACAAGTCGCGAAACCTGTCCCGTGACCATGGCGCGGATCAGGGCCTGGACCTGTCGCTGGTCGGCATCGGTTTGAATCGGGGCTGTAATCGACCATGCCTGGCTTGCTGTTCGGGAGAGGACGACCTCGCCGGACTGACTGCGGACTGTCAACGAGGTGATCTCAGCCTCGTTGAATGGCAGAATTTGCTTGGCCTGGGTGGCGGTCGTTTCCTCGGTTCGTTGTTCGGGGAGTTCGACAAGATAGAGGTACAGGCCAAGTCCTGCGAATATGCCCGCCATCAGTACCGTCGGCCAGTAGCGTACCATCGCCTTACAAACGACGCCGTTTCCGCCAGACCAGGAGCCCGCCGAGAACGGTCATCGCGGGAACAAGAATGACCTGGACATACAGGAGAATGCGCTCCTGCAGCGGGTTGGGGACAAAGGGCCGGACGGCCGGATCTTTTGGAGTAAGCGAAATGAGATCGCGTTCTTCCGTGAGCCACCCGATGGCCCGTTGAAAGAAATCGCTGTTACCTGGGAAATTAATAAACCCGTTGCTGGCAAAAGAAGAGTTGCCGACGATGACCACGGCTGGTCTGGGCTTGCCTTCTTCCGGAGCTTGTTTGGGAGACAGGGCCGCTGCCAGAGCCAGCGGACCCTGCACATCTTCCTTGTCGTTGTAGCTGACGACCCGGCCTTTTATGTCAGTCTCAGCCCAACTGCGTGGCGATGTCCGCGCGAGTGGAACATAGTCCCACTCTTTCCCCTGGTCCTCATGGAAGACAAGGTGCCGAGAGAGTGGGAACAGCACAGCCGCGGTAAGCTCATGCGTAATCTCGTGATCGGTAAAGGTGCGGATCAGCAAGGCCGTCAGATCACCTTGCGCGAGACGGTCTTGCAGATCGACTAAGACGCCACGGCCAAGTTCGATGCCCCAAACATTCAGGAGATCGTCCATGTTGGACTGTGTGTCCGGATCGATCAGCACCATGAGGCGACCGCCCTTGGTCACATAGCTGTGAATGCGGTCCTTCTCCTCCTTGGTCAGCCCCCGGCGCGGCCCGGCAACGATCAGGACATCGGTATTCTCCGGTACGGCGGATTCCTGAAGTAAACTGAGGCTGCCGATGTCGAATCCTTGTTTTTGCATCACTTCTTTCGTCAGCGCGAGGCCGCCGCGGTCTTTGTCTTCTAGGCTTCGCTCTCCGTGACCTTCTAAAAATACCAGCCGTTTCTTTGTGTCTTTGGAAACACGGAGCAAGGCGCCTGTGATTTCGACTTCGGCGGGAGAAGTGATGCGAACTGATTGCGGGCCGCTTTCGAAGATGGCGATGTCGGTTCTGGTGATGCCGTAATTTTGCGCGACCTTCGGTTGGCGTTCGGGGTCGATGAACTGAATCGTCAACCTGGAGCTCGCCTGCCGATAACTGTCGAAGCGTTCTTTGTAGCTCTGATAGCCTGGGTCTTTTTCCCTGGTGAAGACGGTAATGTTGACGTCTCTGGGCAGATTGCGAAGGACTCGATGAGTTTCCGGCGCCAGCGTATAGTTTTGATTCTCGGAAAAATCCCAGCGGACCGAATGGCGGGCCGCGAGAAAATTCACAATGGCCAGAATGGCGATAAAAAGCACGATCATGAGCGCACTGTTCGCGCCCATGCGAGTCGATCGTTTGGCCGTAAAGGCTTTAAGACGCCCGAAGTGAGTCGCAAAAAACCACACGAGGCATGCCAAAGCCGACACTTCAAGGAGGGTGACGAGCCAGAGCTTGTCGGGTACCAAAGAATAGGCAACCAAGCCTGCTATGGCCAGAGCGGTCCCGATGACTCCGATGGGAAAGGGTTTGGGTGTCACTTCCATCGCGAAGAATCCACGACACGGTGGGCGAGAAACAGCATCAGTGTGGTTCCGCTCGCGTAATAGACCAGGTCTTTGGTGTCGACGAGGCCGCGAACGAGATGATCAAAATGTTCCATGAACGATAGATAGGAAACCACATTGCCCGCCGGGGTATCTCCCAAGAGTGAACCGAGCCCCGCCAGCAGCCAGCACATCAAGAGCAGGCCGAAGCTGGTAAAGGCAGCGACGATTTGATTTTCCGTGATGGAAGAGGCGAAGAGGCCGACGGCGAGGAAGAGCCCGCCGAGGAGCGCCAGCCCGAGATAGCCGGTTAGGACCGGATACCAGTCAAAATCGCTGAAAAGCGCCAGAGTAAGCGGCGCCAGAGTGGTCACCGCCAACATCCCGATAAACACAAGATAGACGCTGATGAATTTGCCGATGATGATGTCGCTGATTCGCACCGGGGCAGTCATCAAAAACTCGAAGGTGCGAAGTTTCCGCTCCTCGGCGAGGAGCCGCATGGTCAGGATAGGCAGGATCAACAGCAAGACGAACCGCATGCTGGCAAACAGGTTGCGAAAAACTAAATCGTTCAGATTGATCTGCGCCATGCCTCCCTGCATCTGCATCAACTGAATGGCTTGGGCGCCGGTAAAGACAATATAGAGGTAGGCCAGGAAGCCGAAGGTCAGCAGGAATACGCCCCCGACCACATAGACGATCGGTGAGACGAAATAGGATCGCAGTTCCTTTTCGATAATGGCTTGAACGGGCGCCATAAGTCAGTGTTGTTCGCTCTCTTTAGCCCTGTTCAGTTCAGGCGGGTCGTCTTCATGTTGAGTCAGTCGTAAGAAGACATCTTCCAGGGTCATGGAGACGGGTTTCATTTCAAGCAATCCCCAATCCTGTCCGACCGCAAATCGTGCCAACTCTTCCCGGATATCGTCGCCCAGCGCACATTCGATGAGAAAGGTGCGGGGGTCGGGAGTCGTCAGGATATGTTCCACTCCGGCGACATCTCGGAACCGGTCGAGCACGTCGGCCGGAGGAGTTTTAAGGGTCACGCTGATTTTTTCCGACCGTCGCAGCCGTGCTGACAATTGGTCCGGCGTATCTTCGGCCACGATTCGCCCGCCGTTGATGATGACTACGCGCTGGCAGACGGCGGTCGCTTCCGGAAGAATATGGGTGCTCAAAATGACCGAGTGTGACCCGGCCAAGCTCTTGATCAATTCACGAATCTCGATAATTTGTTTGGGGTCGAGGCCGACCGTGGGCTCATCCAGAATCAGGACGAGCGGATCATGGATCAGCGCTTGAGCAAGGCCGACCCGCTGGCGATATCCTCGTGACAGGTTGGCAATGAGCCTCTTCCGGACGGATCCCAGAGAAAGGCGTTCGGTGACGCGATCCATCCCCGTTGTCAGGTCCGCACCGCTGAGCCCTCGGAGCTTGCCCACGAAAGAAAGATATTCGAATACGGTGAGTTCCTGATACACCGGAGGATTCTCAGGAAGGTAGCCGATTCGTTTCTTGACCTCGTCGGGTTGGTCCGCGCAATCGAAGCCCGCGACGTGCGCCGAACCTTCCGTGGCCGGCATGAAGCAGGTCAGGATGCGCATGCTTGTGGTTTTGCCTGCGCCATTCGGGCCGAGGAACGCTAGAATCTCACCTTTTTCGACTCGAAAGGTGACGCGGTCGATCGCGGTGAGGTTCCCATACCGTTTTGTGATGTTGCGAACTTCGATCATGCAGTCGAACTGGAGGGCTGGATGGATCTGATTCCCGCTGTGCGTTGATATGGTCGCGTGGCGTGAAAATTCACACCGATCATACCGACAGCCTTCGATGCAGTCAAGAGAGGCGCGCGCTCATCCGGTTCGTGGCGAAGGGGAACACCCTTAGTTCGGCTTTACACTATGTCTAGTACCTGCTAAAGTTCCGCCACTTTTTATCGAGCTGCTCTATACAACCTACGAGCAAAGAACAACCGACGAGCAAAGAGTTTTACTGTCGAGGCGCGCAATGAATCAGCCGCGATCGGGCTTGCTAACCCTATTAGTGATGGGCGCCTTGCTCTGTCTGTCTGTGTCCGGACTTGGAACCAAGTTCAGTGCCGCTCATGCCGCGAATATCACCCTGTATGAGATAACAGGGACGGTCGAAGCCCTCGACGCGAAAACGGATCCCCCCGTCATCCTCCTCAAGAGCCTGTCAAAAACCAAAGAAGAACTCGTCGTTGGAGCGGTGATTAAGCAGGGCGCAATGATCACGAGAGGTACCCAACGAATAGGGCTCGATCATATCCGTTCGGGAGATAGCGTGACCTTGAAGTATGTGAAGGGCCGGGATGGTCTCACCGTTCGATCGATTATGCTTCATCGTGAATGAAACCAACGGTATTAGAGCAATGCGTTACTCACAAGGAGGTAGAGAAATCCTATGATTCGACAGCATGTGGTGCGAGGGATATCTGCGCCGATGACCGTCGGGTTGCTGCTCCTGCTAGGCTGCTCCGGGAAAGGAGACATCATCCCAATGAACCTCACCCCAAAGCCGCCCAAAGACAGCAACGGCACCAGCCAGGTAGTCAAACCCTTGAGAGGTCCCCGGGTGACGGTGACACCGTTTGAAGATGGACGGGCTGATCGGACCAAGGTGGGCAGCCGAAATTCGACGTGGGGAGGCGAAACGTATTTTAACGTTTCAACCGGCAGTGCAGGAGAAGAAACGGCTCAGGCGTTTGCTGACTTTCTAAAGCGTAAAGGCTGGCAGGCTCAGTATGCGAAGAGTGCTCCACCGGTGGATGAAAATGGCCCTGATGTGGTGCTTTCCGGAAAAATACTGGAATTGACGGTCAATGCCAAGCGTGGCATCATGCTTACGGATATTGAAGCCAGAAGCAAGCTGGTGATTCATGCGAGCAATCGTGAAGATGATAGTTCTCTCTCAAGGACGGACGCTCATTCAGGCAGCCATGACAATGTGTTCTGGTTTGAACCTCAGGACGGTGAGGAGATGCTCACGGAAGTACTCCAAAAGAATTTCGAGCGTTTTGTCATGAATACCAAATTTGAGGATCGGGCAATTCGGTTTCGCTAGCCTAGGGTGCATTCCTTCGGCTTGGCATGAGATCTTATGCCATCTTGTCAGAGTCTTTAGCCATTACTCGGCTTGAGGCCATGCTCTGGTTTTGAAGGCGTGAACCCTTTCATCCTTGGGATCGTTTGTCCCATGCGGTGAAAGTGGGCTTTCCTGTTTCATTGATAGCTGGATTTCTGTACCTTTCGTAGGGAGCGTCGCTACGCGAACGGTATTGTGTCCGGATGGAATCCTTCGTAGCCTGATTTTGGCGGTCAGGCTTTCACACGAGGTGCTTCTATGGAAAAGATCTTCCGGAACCCTTCTCAGGTCAAATCGGGATACGCAATTGTTCCCTTGGCCGGTTGCCTTTTGTTGAGCGCCTGTTCTTCGCTGCCAAAAGGCGAACTGTCTCTTGACCTAGGAATCAAGGATCGAGGAGTGGCCTCCTGGTATGGAAAGGAATTCCATGGAAAGGTCGCGGCGAATGGCGAAGTGTTTGATATGACTGCTTATACTGCGGCCCATCGAAAGTTGCCACTGGGATGCCTGGTTCGTGTGATCAATTTGAACAATGGGAAGTCAGTTCAAGTGAGGGTAAATGATCGAGGTCCATATGTGCCAGGACGAATGCTGGATCTCTCTTATGCCGCCGCCCGGGAAATCGGCATGGTGGAGTCCGGTACTACAGCGGTACAGATCGAAGTGATTGGAAACCATCGCCCTGTGGTGCCTGTTCCCGTTGCAAAAGTTGCCACTGTGGCGGGAACTCTGTTGAACACTAATGTGTCTAGGGTGAGAGCGCAAAGTCGGTCGATAGGAGCGTTTGAAGCGCCTGATGTCCCCGTTCGAATGATGCCTCAAGAAGCCCTATACGTGCGACGCGAACGTCGCATTGGTAGCATGCTGGCGAATGACCACACAGCGCACAATACGATCCCGATGCTGATAGTGTCTTAGCCGGCAGACAGCACAGTCCGTTAGTTGACACTCCCTCACGCACTTCTTTAAACTGTATGATCCAGGAAGGTGGAGATGTCCTCACCACTCATTGTTGTCGATTTTAATCGTTGGAGAGAGTTGAATGGCAAAGAAGCCGACCGGTGAATCAGACGAAATCAGACTCAAAAAGAAAATCGCAACGCAAGTAACTGATGAAAAAAAACTTTCAGGGGACCCGGTTGCGCGTTCATTGCGCAAACGACTTAAGCGTGTACAGCGAAAGCAACGAGCGCTTGCTTTGAGAAAGAAACATGCAGCCGGAAAACAGGTCCAAAGTAAACCGTAAGGTTCTGGGCCTTGATTGGCGCGAATGCTATAACACCCTTGCGAAACAAGGAAGATTGCCATGGAACAAGCCGGTGAAAAAGAAGAGCAGGCGCAGGCGGATTTTCCTGCGGGAGACGTGTTGAATGAAGCACTGACAGATCAGGTTTCCGACCAACTTGCCGCGCCCTCGGATTCTTCCTCCGCGATTCAGGAGCTCACCGATTCATCGCAGGAAGTGACTCTTGAGGAAGAGCTGGTCAAGGATGAAATCGATATCCAGATTGACCTTCTGAAGGATCCCGATTGGGTGGTCCGGCGGGAAGCCGCGATCACGCTGGGAGAAATGGGAGATGAGCGTTGCGTGGAACCACTCGCCGCAGCGCTTCGTGACGGAGACTGGCAGGTTCGAGAGGTTGCGATTGAAGGTCTTGGACAAATCGGGTCTCCGTCCGTCAACGTGCTTCTTAAGCTGCTTCGCGATTGGGATGTGCGAAAATCTGCGATTGTTGCCCTGGGGAAGATTCGCGATGAACGGGTGCTGGAACCCCTGATGCAACAGCTTCGGAACGATGAATTCATGGAGGACGCCACCGACGCGCTTGTGACTCTTGGCGAGCCCTCACTGCCAGGTTTGATCAAGGCTCTGAAGGACAAGGAGGAATTGGTGCGCAAGCAAGCGGTGATTGCTCTGGGACGGATCAAGTCACCAGAGGCGATCGACCCGCTGATCGAAATGTTGCAAAATAAAGACTGGTTTACAAGGTTGACGGCTGCCGCCGCCCTTGAGGCTATCGGTGATGAACGTGGTCGGGAAGCGATCAAGCCTCTATTGAAAGATAGTGATATGGTGGTGAAAATGCGAGTCGAACGTATACTCGCCAAATGGAAAAAACAACCGGAAGAGATTTTTTTGCCGAGTGACAATTCGAGGCGAAGCTCTCTGATTTTTGTTATCATTTCCCTCACCTGAGCATTGGGATCTGCTTGCCGCCCTCCACGCGTACTGGTGTCTAGCAAATTTGCGGCACCGGCCAGTTCTCGTACAGCCTCGCTCGTATTTTTATTGAATAATTCAGCCTTCGCTTGAACGATTTTGGATTTGGCATCGAGTAGACCTTGACGTCGGCGCAGGTCACGCTCAATTCCAAGGGTCGTATCCATCATGTTTCTGGAGAGATCTTTCACCCTCTGTTCGAGATTACTCGTCGGTTCTTTTCCCCAGAAGTATCCGACTCCAAACGCCCCGACTAGCAGTACCAAGAACCCTATGAACCTTAGCATAACGGTCTTTGTCCCTAACGGGTACTTCGTTGTTTGTCTTTTCTGGACAGCACTTGAAAAAGGCTTCCTGCTGAGGCGATGCGCACGGCGACATCCGAATCTTGCAGGCCTGATTTGAGGGCCGGAATCAGTGACGGCAGTCTTGATTTTCCGAGTGCGCGGGCAGCCATGAGGCGCGGAAGCGGTTGCTGATCTCGAAGCAAGCTCTCAAGAAGACCAAGGGCATTGGGGGAACTCGCTGATGCCAGGGCTTGTGCCAGGCCTCCCCGCACTGAAGGATCGGGATGTCGGGTCAGATCCGCCGCACTTAAAATCGCACCGTTGTCACCTAACCGTAGGAGAGCTTCCACAGCGCTGACACGTACATGCTCATCCGGATCATGAAGAAGCGGCTGAATGACACCGCGGGTTTCCACTGAACCTAGACGTCCGAGGCTGGAGGCAGCGACTGCGCGGACACGCGGGTTTTCATCCTCAATAGAATGCGTCAACGAGGCGATTCCTTGGGTGCTGCCGAATTCCCCCAGTGCTCCTGCAGCGAAGGCTCGGACGGCAGGATTGGGATCATAGACGGCTTGACTCAGAATTGAAATGCTTCCGGGGCGGCGCAGGCGTCCCAGTATACCCACTGCCGCCATTCGTACTTCAGGATTTGGTAACGTGACGGCGCTCGAGATATCGGTCAACGTGTCTGTGCGTCCGAGTTTATACAAGCCGGCCAGGGCGAAGATCGATTCAGGCCCTTCATCAATTCGGGCGATTTCGGTGAACTGGTCTGCGATGCCGGATACCTTGGCATCACCGAGAGCATTGATTGCCGCGATCCGGACGCCGGGTGCTTCATCCCGTAACGCTCGCTTGAGTGTAGAGGAACGTCCCGCCAGTCCACTCCTTCCGATCGCTTCCGCAGCCCGAGCACGGACGAGTGCTGATGAATCCAATAGGCCGTCTTCAAGGATCGGCAACGTATCGGCTTCGGCCATTTCTGCAAGGGCTGTATACGCAGCAATGCGGATATGTTCTTGGGAATCACGGACACGGGTAAGAATGAAACTTCGCGCGATCTCTTTTAACAGTCCTGGGTCTTCCGGTCTGCCGTCGCCAACAAGCCGAGCGTACAGTTTCCAAGCCTCTTCAGGCTTCCCAAGTTTCAATTGGCTCAGAGTGGCATAACGAATCAATTTGTGATCAGGTTCCTGCCCTTGAGGCAGGCCTTCCAGAAGGTGCAGGACACGATCATATTCTGCGGCCTGATACAGAGTCATTGCCTGCCGTTCGAGTGGTGTGAGAGCCGATTTCGGCGAAGATGGTGCGGCCGTTCCATAGAGTGGCCAGAATCCGACGAGCAGAATCAGACTGAACGGCAAGCACCAAGTCCTGGAAAGGTTGCGTCGCAGGGAAAGTTGCTCAGATTGAATCACACTACCATTTGCTTGGGGTCCGTGCGGTGGCCGGTGCATACATTTGCCTCATGTATTCCTTGACCATCCGTTTAGTGCAGAAGCGAGGAGCAATGGTCTTAATGCTTTCTTTGACAATGTGGAGCCATCCGCGTGGTATGCCGTCGAGATCGCGCTGGTAGAACAGTGGAACGACCTCTTGTTCTAATAATCGGAATAATTGCTCGGCATCGTGCGCGTCCTGCGCCTGGGTGTCCGACCCCTCCGGAAGGGGCTGGATCCCCCACCCATTGGCGCCGTTGTAGCCTTCCTGCCACCACCCGTCCAGTACGCTGAGATTGAGTACTCCATTGAGCGCAGCTTTTTGTCCGCTGGTGCCGCTGGCCTCCAGCGGGGCTCGCGGAGTATTGAGCCAGATATCGACGCCTTGGACGAGATACTTCGCCATATGCATGTCGTAGTCTTCCAGAAAGGCGATATGTCCGCCGATCTTGTGATCGTTACAGATGTTAAGGACTTCATGTATAAAGTACCGGCCGGGTTCGTCCGCCGGATGCGCTTTCCCCGCAAACAGGATTTGGACCGGACGCCACCGGTTATGAAGCAAGCGTTTCAGACGTTCGAGATCGCGGAAGAGAAGGGTCGCGCGCTTATAGGTCGCAAACCGTCTGGCAAATCCGATGGTGAGGGCTTCCGGGTCCAAAAGTGACCCTCTGGCGATCGTCTGCATGGATTGAAGATGGCCGCGGATCCATCCGTCTCGTACACGTTCACGGATAAATCGCATCAATTTTCGTCTGGTAGCCTGCCGGACCTCCCACAGCTCACCATCGGGTAGATCAATCACCCGCTGCCAGAGAGTCGGGTCGTCTATGCGTTCAGTCCATTCCGGACTTAAGTATTTTGCATAGAGAGAATTTAGTTCCGGTGAGATCCATGTGGGCGCATGGATGCCATTCGTGACACTACGGATAGGGACGAGGTCTTCCGCCAGGCCGGGCCACATATGTTGCCACATGTGTCTGGACACGCGGCCATGTTCGCGACTCACCCCGTTGACATGAGCAGACAGCCGCATGGCCAGGGCCGTCATGTTGAAGCCTTGCCCGCTGCTTTCAGGAGTTTCACCGAGTCGCAGAAATTCTTCGCGGGACAATCCCAGTTGGTTCCAATAGTTGGAGAAATAACGGTCCATGAGGTGCAAGGGAAAGATGTCGTGTCCGGCCGGAACGGGAGTGTGGGTCGTGAAAACCGTGCTCTGGCGAACCAGCTCATTCGCTTCGGCCTGGCTATGGCCGGCTACGACCAACTCACGAATCCGCTCTACAGTGAGGAACGCTGAATGGCCTTCATTGCAATGCCAGACAGCAGGATTCATTCCGAGTGCCCGCAGGATCCGCACGCCGCCGATGCCCAGCAAAAATTCCTGGCAGAGTCTGATTTCCTGATCCCCTCCATACAGCCGAGCCGAAAGAGCGCGATCTTCCGGCGTATTTTCGGGGACGTCGGTATCGATCAAAAACAGCGACATGCGTCCCGCGCGGACCTGCCAAACCAGAACCGTGACTTGGCGGGGTCCGATCTCGACCGTGATGGAGCAGGCGATGCCGGCCGGTGTCAAAGCTTGTTGAATCGGTGAATCATGACGGTTGAACGGCGCATACGTGGCTTCCTGCCATCCCTCGGGATTGATACGTTGCTTGAAATATCCTTGTGGATACATGAAGCCGACGCCGACGAGAGGGATTCCTAAGTCACTCGCTTCCTTGCAATGGTCACCGGCCAGAATTCCGAGTCCTCCGCTATAGATCGGAATTGAAATATGGAGACCGAATTCGGCGGAAAAATAAGCGATTGTTGAATTTTTGAGGGCAGGAAATTCCATGGCCGCCCAAGTTTTTTTATCGCTAAGGTATTCATCGAACACTCGCATGACGGCCGAATACTGGCGTACAAAATTCGGATCGCCGGACAACGTGATCAGGCGTTCCGGTTTCACACTGGAGATCAACTGGACGGGATTGTGATGGGTTAGAAACCAGAGGGTTGGATCGATGGACTCAAACAGTTGTCTTGCCGCCTCATTCCAGCTCCACCAAAGATTACGGGCAAGCTCACCGAGTCGGTGCAGGTTCTGCGGAACGATATCATCATGTTGTATAGGATCGGGTACTTGCACGACGCCTCCGTGGGATATGATCGATGGCCTGAAAAGAGCACCGAAAGAGTCATTGTTCAAGAATGCTGCCTCAGGCGTGTCCGGCTTTATGCCAGGATGCCCATTGGTCAGAAAAGGCGACGGTGGCGTATCGTTCTCCGAGGATTTTGGCGACGCGATTCATGGTCGCCGTCAGTTGCTTCGTCTCCTCTTTCGTAAGGTCCTGCCGAAAACGAGGATGAAGCCCCCACCGCGTCTCAACCTCTTCGCCCCGGATACTCGACATGACACTGAGGAGTTTGATATCGACCCCTGTGGTTCCCCGAGGTGTTCCACTCTCAGTGGATGACGCGCGATTCATCGAAGCGTCAGTGGTCGCCGGAGGAGCCTGGCCTTCGAAAATGCCACTGAGCGCCGGAATCACGGCGCTGATGCAGAGAGTCGCGGCGGCGGTGACTTGCGGATTGCCGGAAGCGCTCACCAGGCGGGCAATGCGGTCGCTGAAATCACGGTACATGTCATTCTTGGCGGTACTGTCTTCCGTGACCAGGAAATGATAGCGCTCGTACGCCTGCCGGCTTTCGGCTACGGCCGTGCCGATGGTCAGTACAATTTCCATTTGATCGTCCCCGGCCCCAAATGCCGGCTCCAAGACTTTCTTGAGTTGATCGATCACCGCGTCCGTCAATTCGTCCATGAATTGCGGCTGTTCCTTGAGTGGAATATGGAGTGCCGATACGCGATCAGTCAGGTTGAACATAATGCGCAAAAATTCAAGGTAAA
The DNA here is from genome assembly GCA_020697375.1 of Nitrospira sp. The sequence goes on from JAJFBJ010000076.1 coordinate 20,118, forward strand.
TGGTCCACTCTTCCTGACGTTTGAGTTTCAACGCCTGTTCGGGTGCCGAACGTTTGATCACCGATACGGATTCTCCCGCCACCGCGAGCATAAGCTCGGCCACCGTCTGTAACTGTTGAGAGAAGGATTGTTGTCTTGATGTCATAAATGTCCTCTGGATGTCGGCATTATATACAAGTCGATTTCAAGGTCCAAGTGGTGGTCTTATCCTTCATGGTGACGAATCTCCTCTCACGCCTGTTTTTGCACGGCGTCCAATGGTATGTTATACAGCTCCGATCGTTCCCGTCATACGCCTGCTGTGAACCGGAATTCTTCATGAACCGAGACGTCAAGCCCTACATTCTTAAACGGACAGCTGATCAGGAAAGAGTCCCGAAACTGTCGCTGGACTATGCGGGCAACCTCAATGCTCAACAGTATGCCGCGGTGACAGCGAGCGATGGCCCCGCGCTTGTAATCGCCGGCGCAGGCAGTGGCAAGACCCGGACGCTCGTCCACCGCGTGGCGTACTTGATCGATTCCGGCGTGGATCCCTCGCACATTCTTCTGCTGACCTTTACGCGGAAGGCGTCCGAGGAAATGGTGGAACGCGTGGGCGTCTTGATCGGGTCACGCAGCCAGCGTGTGTGCGGCGGCACGTTTCACTCCGTGGCGAACATGTTGCTTCGGCGCTATGGCCGGATACTCGGGATCGAGCCCGGGTTTACGATTATGGATCGGGGCGACGCCGAGGACCTCATTGCGCTGTTGCGCGCCCAAATGGGACTCAATGAAAAAGATAAACGCTTTCCGCGCAAGGGAACGATTGCGGAGATCTACAGCAAGTGTGAAAACACATTACGCACGCTGGAAGACATTGTTGTCGAGGAATTTTCACACTTTGCAGACCATTTGGATGACCTGACCAAATTGCAGAGAGCCTATCGGGCTGCCAAGCGACAACGCCAGCTCTTGGACTATGATGACCTGCTTGTATTGTTGCGAGATCTGTTAACCAAGGATGAGCCCGTCCGGCATGCTATTTCGCAGCAGTTCCGGTACATCCTCGTGGACGAATATCAGGATACTAACCGATTGCAGGCGGAGCTCATTCGGAAATTGGCGGCTACGCATGACAATGTCATGGTCGTCGGCGACGATTCACAGTCGATTTATGCCTTTCGAGGAGCGACGTTCCGCAACATCATGGAATTCCCTTCCTGGTTTCCTGGTGCCACAATCTATAAGCTAGAAGAAAACTACCGGAGTACACAGCCGATTCTTAGCGTGGCCAACGAAATCATTCAAGAAGCGCCGGAGAAATATACGAAGCATTTATTCACGCGCAAGCTGGACGGGCCGTTGCCGGCGCTCGTTGAGGCGGCCGGGGAAAATGCGCAGTCGCGATTCGTCGCGCAAAAAATTCTCGAATTGCGTGAAGAGGGTATGCCGCTGAACGAAATCGCGGTGCTTTTTCGCTCCAGCTTCCACTCTTTCGACCTGGAAATCGAGCTTTCGCGTTGCGGGCTCCCGTTCGTGAAACGTGGCGGCATCAAATTCATCGAAGCGGCGCATGTGAAGGATCTGCTGGCGCATTTGCGGGTGGTGGTGAATCCACAGGACGCGGTCAGCTGGCATCGCGTGCTCATGCTGGTTGAGGGTGTGGGGCCAAAGAAGGCGCAGGATCTGGTGGCATCCATGGTTCGGGCGAACGATCCGTATCGCGTGCTGCAAGACAACAGCGGCCGTTCGGGCAAAGGACTGAAAGAGCTGGCCCTGGTGCTGGAGAGTCTGGCGAAGGCCGACAGCTTGAACCCGACCGAACAGGTCAATCGGATCTATGAATATTATTTGCCGATCCTGAAAGACCATCATGACGACTATCCGAAACGGATTCGGGACCTGGATCATTTGCATACCATCGCGGAGAGTTATCCCGGATTGAGTGACTTTCTGGCCGACTTGGCGCTGGCACCCCCCGATGGAAGCGCTGTGGGGATTGAACCGCCGGGACAAGATGATGAGCAGGTGGTGCTCTCGACGATCCATTCTGCCAAGGGGCTGGAATGGCAATGCGTGTTTCTTTTGTGGGTGGTGGATGGCAAATTTCCGTCGGTGTTCTCATTCAATACCAATGAAGAACTGGAAGAGGAACGGCGGTTGTTGTATGTCGCGGTAACCCGGGCGAAGCGGTACCTCTTTTTGACCTACCCGATCAATGTGTATGACAGGAGTTCGGGCATGTTGCTGTCCAAGCCATCTCGATTTTTGGACCATGTGTCCCCGCACCTGTTCGAAACGCTTGCCTTGGTCGAGGAAGAGAACGCGTACGGTTGGGGTCGCGAGCGTGACCGTTATGTCTAATCCGATCGTTCTCGCCTAATAGTCCGGGACAGCCTGCCACGAGCTGCTTTCCATGCGGTGCAACGATGTCTGTCATCCCCCCATATACCAGTGGCCAGCGCGCGGCTATCGCGTTGATGTTGATCGGTTTGTCGCTTGGATTGATGCTGTCCGGCCAGGCGAGAGCCGAGTCATCGGCGGCTCTTTCGGAATCTTCACGACTCTGGTCGACACTGGTGTCGGAGGCGAAAGCACTCAATCTCCCGACGCGGTTTCTTGAGCGCATTCCACCCCACTTCGTAACCTTCGAGTTCGAAGATTTGCATGCGTTTGCCGCTGAGTACCATCCGAAGGACCACCGGATGGTTTTGAACCGGTCGCTCTCATTGAATGCCGCCGGGAGGGCGCTGCGACCACTTACGCGATTGACGCACAAGGAATTAGATACGCTGTATCACGAACTCTTTCATGCCTACATGGATTTTCTCGAACATGGCGGTTCGGCGGCAGGGGCAGATGCCTCATTGATGGCCTTCGCCAGGGAACAACAGCATTGCCGCTACCAGCAGGTGCTCATCACGCCCGTGCTCCAAAAGAAAGATCAGACGGAGGAGCGGTTCCTGACCGATACGGAATCCTGGGAAGCCCTGAATGAAACGTGGGCCGTATTCATCGGATGGGCGGTATGGACGCAACTGGAGCTGCAAAAGCAAGGAATGCCGAAAGGTAAACAGTCCGACAAATCCTTCATTTCAGGCTGGCTCTCTCGTTTGGAAAAGGCGGAACACAATGCCGACCTGCGGGGTTATTACGAGCCGGAAGAGCCAAGTGAAAGAGTCATGGCACGCAAACGATACTTAGCACCTGAATTTCGGATTTCCTCGCAAGAATTGATGGTCCTCATGAGAGATGTGCTGGGCAGCTCATCGGAATTGGTTCGTCAGGCCGACCAGGTGGCCAATCGTGTAAGTCCTGTGCCCGCTACGCGCGGAGTCTGTCCTGTCCGCACGAATCCCTAGATTCTTCCTGCATAGAACATACCCCCTTGACAATGGCACACGTGGCAAATAAAATCGGCTGCTTTCAAAGCTAGGCCAAATCCTCATTTCAGCAGCATTCCAGATCTCCGGTTCTCGCTGGGAAGCTGTGCATGGTGGGGCTTACTTTCATTCTCAGATTCAAAGAATGAAACCGTTCCGGTTAAGAATTTGACCGGGTTGATGCTGTTTGTTTGAGTTGAATCGACGTATCGGACGGGCAGGTACCCAAGTGGACAAAGGGGGCAGACTGTAAATCTGCTGCCTTATGGCTTCCAAGGTTCGAATCCTTGCCTGCCCACCAAACGAGCCAGTTCTACCCCGAGCACGTACAAAGGGCGTGCGATGGATATAGAAGATGATCTAGATGTATGGGATGTGACGGTGCCTTGGCTTGTTTGAGGCAAGAAGGCCGGCACGTTGTGAAGTTGGCGGACCATGGGCGGGCGTAGCTCAGTGGTAGAGTTCCAGCCTTCCAAGCTGGCTGTCGTGGGTTCAAATCCCATCGCCCGCTCCAAACCGAACGCACTCAACTCAGGGTGCTGCCAAGAGGATGCGCGAGTGGATAGATTTTATGAATTGATGGCCCACGTAGCTCAGTTGGCAGAGCACGTCCTTGGTAAGGACGAGGTCACGCGTTCGATTCGCGTCGTGGGCTCCATACCATGCTTGACCAGATCGGGAGCCGATATGATGGCTCTTGGCGATAGGATAAGCGCCGCAGTCTTGTGGCCTTTCATTCGGGATGAAGATCTCGACCTGGAGCGCTAAGCAAGGAGCGCGTGTGTTTTTGAGAAAAGGAGTGAATCATGGCGAAGGCGAAATTTGAGCGACGAAAGCCCCACGTGAACATCGGGACGATCGGGCACGTGGACCATGGGAAGACGACGCTGACGAGTGCGCTGACCAAGATCTGCTCGGAGCGGGGCATGGCGAAGTTTATCAGTTACGAC
>JAJFBJ010000077.1 GCA_020697375.1 Nitrospira sp.
ATTCCGCCCTCCATTGTCTCTCTTCGGCGACTTCAGGCATAATGTCGCATGATCTTGAAACGCTGGCTGGTTGGCCTGCCACTCAAGACGAAGCAAGCCGCTCACGAACGCCTCTCTAAGCGACTCGCCCTCGCCGTCTTTTCGTCCGATTCTCTCTCCTCAGTGGCGTACGCTACGGAGGAAATCCTGCTCGTCTTGACGCTGGCCGGCGCCGCCATGGTGAGCTACTCCATCCCCATCAGCCTCTCCATTATCGGCCTCCTGACCATCCTGACCATGTCTTATCGGCAGATTATCTTCGAATATCCGGAGGGCGGAGGCGCCTATATCGTCGGCAGGTCCAACCTTGGCGAGTGGCCCGGCCTGATCGCCGCAGCCGCCCTGATGATCGACTATCTCCTCACGGTGACAGTCAGCGTCGCGGCCGGAATCGCAGCGCTGACCTCCGCCTTTCCGTCTCTTCTCTCCCATCGAGTAGCGCTCTGCCTCACCGCCATCGTGCTCGTGCTCGTAGTCAACCTGCGCGGCGTCCGTGAATCGGGGCAATTCTTCGCCGTGCCGACTTACATTTTTATCGGCACCATGGCGGCCATGCTTGTGATGGGAGCCTTTCGAGTTTTCTTCGGCCACGCGGCGCCTGTCGAGCCGCTGCCCATCATCGCCGTCAGCGAACCGCTCACCTTATTTCTCCTGCTTCGCGCCTTCTCTTCCGGCTGTACCGCACTCACGGGAGTCGAGGTCATTTCCAACGGCGTCTCCGCGTTCAAGAAACCGGAAGCCAAGAATGCCGCCTTCACCATGGTCGGCACAGCGGCGATTCTCGGCACGCTATTCGTCGGCATCAGTAGCATGGCCTACTACTTCGGTGTCCTTCCCAAGGGGGATGAAACCGTCGTCTCCCAGATCGCGCGCGCCACGTTCGGAACCGGTCCGCTTTACTATCTCGTGCAGGGCGCCACGATGCTCATCTTGATCCTGGCGGCCAACAGCAGCTTTAACGGCTTTCCGCGCTTGGCTTCAATACTGGCACGCGACGGCTATATGCCGCATCAGATGTCCATGATGGGAGACCGGCTGGTCTTTTCCAATGGCGTGATCATTCTTGGCGTTTTTTCCTGCCTGCTCATCGTTATGTTCCGGGGCGACACCCATGCGCTCATTCCACTCTATGCCGTGGGGGTCTTCTTGTCCTTCACCATCGCCCAAGCCGGCATGGTCAAACGCTGGCTGGTCAAGAAGGGACCCCATTGGGAAAAAAAGCTGCTCGTCAACGGCATCGGAGCCGTCACGACGGCCATTGCCACTTTAATCATCGCCAGCACCAAATTTACTCACGGAGCATGGATCGTCGTCGTCGTCATTCCGTTTCTCATCATGCTGTTTCGCGGCATTCGCTCTCACTACAAAGCCGTGTCCGAACAAGTTGCGCTTTCACGCGGTCATCGTCCTCCGCTGCCTCGGCGCAATATCGTCGTGCTTCCGATCGGCGGAGTGAACCGCGCAGTCATCCGTGCAGTGGACTATGCCCGAAGCCGCTCCGGAGACATCCGCGCAGTCCTCGTGGATGTGGACCCGGAAGAAACCGCCCGCGTGGAAATTCAATGGGCCCAGTGGGGCTGCGGCGTACCGATGACGGTGCTGCCGTCGCCCTATCGATCCGTGCTGAGTTCCCTGTTAGAGTACATCGAGCAAGTACTGCAAAAAGACCAGGAATGCTGGGTCACGGTCGTGCTTCCTGAAATTCTTCCCGCCCGCTGGTGGCAAAACATCCTTCATAACCAACGTGCGCTGATGTTGAAGGGCGCCCTCCTGTTCAAGGATCGCGTCATCCTCACCGACGTGCCCTATCATCTGACGAGGTGACCATGCGAAGTACAAAGTCAAAAGTGACAGGTCAAAAATGGGTGCGTGGCTTTTGGCTTTTTACTTTTGCCGTTTTACTGTGCCTGCCTGTCCGGCAGGCGCAGGCCTTTCGAATCCTGTCTCCCGCCGAGGGTGCGACCCTAACATCCGGCCAGTCGGTCCCGGTCGAGGTCGAAGCCGGCCGGGAGGCGGGTTTGGTCGAGGTTCGTTACTACTGGTACCCGGAACAGACCGAGGCCCTCGTAGAACAAGGGGAAGAGCGGACGGGCAAGGCCTCGGAGGGATACATGGCGACCGAAAAGTACTGGCAGAAAGACAGTATCACCGGGGCGCCGGTGGTGGCGTTGCCTGCATTAACCTCCACTGCCGATCGCCTGCCTCCCTATGGAGGCGCACTGCCTATTCCCTCGGAGGCCATCGGGCGCATGCGGCTCCTGGCCATCGCCGACATTTCACGAGGTCGCCTGGGCCGAAAAGCCGTCTTCGATGAAGTGTTCGTCACGGTCCAGCCGGCCGCCGAACTAATCTCTATCGAGTTTGAAACCGAGAAACCGCTACAGCTTGGGCGAACGGGGCAATCCTCCGCTTACGGCCATGTCGACTCGCTCGGCAAGATCTTCGAACTTCCGGTGGTGGGCGAATTTGCCGACGGTGTCACGCGCCCGCTGTCCTCGCCGAGTACCGGCACGTCATACACCTCGGGCGATGACCACATCATCAAGGTATTGCCGGAGGGCCTCTTGCAGATCGTGGGCAACGGCAAGACTTCGCTCACGGTGGCGAATCGCGGCAAACAGGCCACGCTCGATATACGAGTGGAGGTCAACCCAGAGCCGAATGAAGCTCCCGTAGCGAATGCCGGCACAGCCAGGACGGTCAAGGCAGGCACGAAGGTGCGATTAAGCGGATTACAGAGTCGGGACCCGGAAGGTGAGGCGCTGTTCTATGCCTGGAGCCAGGTACGCGGCAGCAAGGTCGCCATGCTGGACGTCAACATGCCGGAGCCGTCATTTACGGCGCCCTACGTATCCGAGGGGCGAACCTTCCGATTCAAGCTGCGCGTGACGGATAAGAAGGGCGCGGATAGTGTGCCGGCGTATGTGGACGTCACCGTCGAACCCTGACGGCTGCTGAAAAAGGCCCCCGGCGGCGTTCTCAGTCGTACGTCTCCTTGCGACGTACCGTAAAGGTACGCCTCAGTCGCCGCACTCCCTGCGGCCTTGCTGGATGGCCTTTTTGAGCAGCCTGTACAGAAACCAATATTCCTATTTTCAATCCGCTTCGGTAGCATTTTTTTCACCTTCTGATTTGCTCGCGCCAAGAAGTGGGGTCAATCCTGATAAGGCCTGGCCGATCTTCTCCAGTTCGCCCCTCTTATTTAGGTCAAAGAGGTTTGTGATACCCGCCAACGCAGTAAGCAACATCTGAATATTCGCAAAAAGAACAAAGTCGATCTCGTCATGCTTAGGGCCCCCATCAAATGAACTGAGATCACCATCGTTATCCTGAACCATGAACGGATCGAGAGAAATCGGCAAACAATGGACTTGTTCACATAAAAGGCGATACTGCGTGCTGTAAAAATGGTGCAGCCCTGCCCGTTTGGCAACGGGTTCAACTTCCAACTTCTTCAATCCATGTTGCTTGATCTCCGCTCTTAGGGCCTCCATGACTTCAGGAGTTGCGTACTGTCTCAGGGATTCGAAGTTAGAATCTTGGTTTTCGTGAGCAATGTTCATCCATTTCAAACTCTGCGCTTTGCTTGATCCCAAATATTCCAGAGCAAAGGCTTCTTCCTCACAAAGCAGCTTCAGGATGAAGAGAGTTTCAATGACGCTTCTCAGTACAACCTTTGCTTCGAACAGCAACCCCTTTATTCCCAGGATCACAACAGCTTCGAACCCATTTAGGAGTCGTAAGAAAAGAGCAGCGGCGAGAAATTCCTGATGGTCTCGATTATGGACTTTCAGCTCGAACTTAATGGCATGAGCAAGTTCATTGATTTGATGGGACAGCTCGAAAAACTTGGAGTATCGAACTTGAACCGATTTTGAGAAGTCATCAATTGAGGTGCCGAGGAAACCTTTCTCATTAAAATCCATAGTTATCCCTCTGAACTGCTCGTGGCACCTTGCCCAGCCACACAAGCCTATAGATTGCGAGACGTCTCACGCTTCTTCACATGTCAGGTGAGAGATTACTTTCGCTTGCCTAGCTGCGCGCGCAGCCACTTTGTCAGGTCGTCCTTCGTCATCTCGCCTGCGGCGACTTTACGAGTGGTGATTTCGAGATCATGAGGGTCCAGCGGATAATCCACATCGTTGACATGAAGGAAAGACAGCGCGGCCATCACCGCTGCCCGTTTATTTCCGTCTACGAAAGGATGATTCTGAGCGATGTGAAAGAGATACGCGGCGGCCATGGCAGCGAGGTCCGCGTGTAGAAACGTGCCGCCGAATTGTTGGCGAGGCATCGCGACAGCCGCGTCCAGCAAACCATGGTCTCTCATCCCTGGGGAACCCCCGTCGATTCCAATCGTATCGGCATGGAGAAACAGCACATCCTCCACCGCGAGAAAGATGAACTCTTTCACAGGCTAATCCGCCAGCCGCTTCAGCATCGGCCCGTATCGCTCGCGCAATTCCTTGATGATAGCTTTCATCCGCTCAGGACCGACTCCCATGTTCGCAGGTGTGACGACAAGCGCGTTCCCGCTCACCGTCACCTGGAGCGGTGTCTCTTCCGTGATACCGAGCGCTTCCATCATCGGCTTTTCGATGACCAAGGCCATGCTATTTCCATGTCTCTTCAATGTTTTAATCATGGTGCACCTCACGTATGAACAATGTTAGAACATGCCTGGCCGGTTGTCCAGCAAGAGCACCTCGCTAAGAGATCGGCAGACATCTGTGACGTGTGCTGATACCGCAGCCGGATGGCAGGACCCGAACCGAGGTCACTCCTACTTATCAAATTTAATGACATTTCTCGGTGACGACTATGATGGCTGCGAGAGACCTGGCCGGCTACAGTGGCGCAGGCAAGCAGAAGACGCTCAGTGAAACCATCCAGCATGGTTGAATGCTTCCATTTTCAGTGCACGGCGTATCCAACAGGATACCTTCGTATCTCGTTGGATACACCGACATGTCAGGACACCAATTTTCTGCCTCACCGTCAACTCGCGTGAGAAGACCGCCAGGTAGTTCCACCTTTCCCGAATCGATGCTTGGCCGGACAATTATGCTACTATCGGGCGCAATCCTTGCCTTTCATACTCAGTTCGTCACTTCCTCACATAATGGAAAAAGGAGGCTTCTCGTGGCATTGATTCAACAAGATCTCGTCCCAGGAAGCGGAGATCAGCTCCTGACATTAGACACCGACAGCAATCTGCAATGGTTGAATCTCACGGCGACCGCCGGCCGATCCTATTCGGAAGTCATGAGCGGGTTCGGCGGATTCACCACGACCCATGGCTTCCAGTATGCCGACGGCGCGCAGATCAACGACCTGCGCCTTCACGCGGGCATTACGAAGGGATTATCTGAACCAGCCCTCACTCCCTCTCCGAACGACGCCAAAAACCACCAGGGAATTCAAACCCTGCAAGATCTCATGAACGGCAAGACGTTTCACGCTTCGACGTTCGTGATCAATACCCGCGGCATCATGAAACCACCGGCGCCGCCACCGAATGTTTCGGCGGCAATTCTTGGCACCATCCGTCTCTTCCTGAGCCTCGTGAATATCACCGGTTCACACACAGAAAGCGAAGGGCCGACGGCCAACCCTCAGGTAGGGGATCCGGAGATTGGGTCGTACCTTGTGCGAGCCCGACCGGTTGCAGCGAGTGGAAAAAAGCCAGCCGCGAAACGGAAGGTTCAAAAGATTAAAATGACTCCGAAGCCACGAAAGACCGGCAGGACTCGATAGCCGGGAATCGCTGGAACGGCGGGCGCCGGCTTCATCTGAGGGTGAAACCGACGCCCGTCCTTGCGCTATTCAACCGTTTTGCCCCCTTCAATTCTGTGAGGATGAAGGCGTAGCTCGCATCAGACCAAACGTCTCGCGAGCGCGGGCCAGTTCGGCGCGATGGCGGCGAAGAGCCGGGCCGAACGACGACCGGCTCACCGCAGTCTGGTGCTTCAGCATGTGTCGTTCGATGTGCGTCAGCGCCTCAGCCAGTTGTCCTACCACCTGCTTGCCCATGCGAGTCAGCCATTTCAAACGGCTACCGGCATGGTCAAGATCCTGCAGCGAGTAACGAACCGAATCAATCTCTTCGAGACATCGAAAGCGCGCACGCCTGAGGTCGCGTTGCGTCAATCCAGCCTCCTTCCATTGCCTCCTGCCCTGCTTGGTTTCAGCCCAAGTCGACAGTCGCTCGAACAACATCGCTCCCATCGTGAACGTGAAGGTCGCGTGGAGGATGCCCCTCAGCGGCCGCAGACTGCGCCGCCAGGGCGAATAAAATATCTCCTGATTGTGATCATTTCGGTACATCACATCTTTACGCAAGAGCAGATTGAGATGGTGGTGGCTGTTCTCGTGGATCAGATCGTCGATCAAATCCAGTCTGTCGCGGTCAAAACAATTGATGACGGATAGACCCGGGCGATGCCGATAGCTGAAGCTCACCACACCGGAAGCTTTAAGCGGCACGATCCGCGTAGTCAGCAAGGCCAGCGACCGATCTTCCTCCGGCCAGGCGGATCCAATGATGGAGAGGGCCTGCTGCATGCGAGTCGCTATCTCCGGCCTGGTCGGATGCACAGCAATCGCGGTCTTTTTTTTCCCATACACGAGTGTCGGGCCGAGATGGAGCGGTCCAAATCCGGTGTCCCGTAAACAGAAGGGTTCCAAGCGCCGCCAATGCCATCGTTCCTGCCCGTCATATTCGACCATCTGAGAGGCCTGTCCGCCGACCAGGATGTCGATACCGGAATCCTTGATCACGAACTGAGCCTGCCCTTTCAAGCGTTTGAGGGCTCGCCTGACCAGAGGAGGCGCCTGATAGGACAAACCGGCCGTACCGACCGCGCAGACCCACGGTAGCTCGACCCGCTCGAAATTGGCATTTAGATCACAAGGCACTATCCATTGCCTACTTCGCCCCTTCGCCACCCATTCGCAGGCCAGTCGCGGGGCAAGACAAAGGGACTCTTGGGTCACTTCCCGGGCAAGCCGCAGGCAGAGGCCATTGAGGCGCGATAGAAGCAGGCGAGGTTCAGGCGTGCCCTTGGGAAACAGCTCCTCGGCATACCCATGCTCATAGAACTTCTCTTTGAACTCCGTGCGGAGCTGCTCAGCAATGTCCCGGCGAAACCGCTCTTGTCGTACCTGGACCAGGATATCGACGAAATACAGCAGGTCGTTCAGCGATTCGATCCAACCGACGACTTTCCAATGGCCATACTCGGCAGGCGTCAGCGCGCGCTCGATCGTGCGAAACCACTCGATCGGTAACTCCAATGATTGAGAGGCCTCCGCATAATTCCGCTTAAAATCCTCGCACACATCCTTGAGCAGGCCGCGCATGGATCGTCGGAACTCGGACATGAGCCGTTCGAGAAATGGAGCATCCAGCAAGGTCACCGTCCCGCATCCTTCCAGTTGTGATTGCGCGCGCACTCTACGCGAGTACCCGCCCGACTGACAAGGCAAGGAACAGGGGGCGAATAACCCAGTAATATCGGCTTGCTGATCAGCCGCAAGGGCCAGTAGGACCTGGAGGATCACGATACATCCTGGTAGGGTAAGTGGGAATGCGGGCAGAACGGTGACGATGCGGATGAATATAGGCCGAAGGGTTACCCTGAAAATGTCCGTCTTTTGCAGTAGGCCCCGCGAAACCCTCACCGGCTTTGCGAGGCCTTGTCTACGCCGTCCGCTTGATGAGATCGAAGAGAAACGGCTTCTCCGGAGTCGACGGGACAGCGAGATGGAGCGGGGAGTTCTGCACCATTCGATGGCGTTGGATCAGGGTATCCACGACATTGCCGCAGCTGAGGCACCGATAACCATTCAGCCACATGGGGTGATAACTTTCCTGGAGATCAATCAAATCATCAGGGACCATCAACCCTTCACATCGCGTGCACATCATGCATCACCTCCATCCAGACTGCCTGTAAACCGGCGAGATATAGACTGCTCTGCCTGGAAGGAAGCAATGTGGATGCCACAGGTCGGCCGGCGCTTTCGCTTGGCTGTCCGAATCAACGATACAGCCAAAACCCTTCGTCTCACGACAATTAAGCGCACTGACCTTGCGGCCGGATGGGAAAGATTGCCTAAGTCGACTGCATGCCATCGGCTGGACAGGAAAGCATGAGACATAACTGTGGCCATCGAACGGGGGCAATGCGCCGGATATGACTCTGAGCGCGACGGAAATTGGTTGCATTGTTCAGGAACTGGCTCCGGCACTGAGGGAAGGCTGGGTGCAGAAAATATCCCAGCCGCATCCGGAAGTCATACTGTTGGCGGTTCGCGTCCCTGGGCACACCCGTCGGCTGCTCTGTTCCATCGCCGACGAAACCGCACGGCTGCACTTGATCCGCCATGGCCTTGCCAATCCACCGGCCCCGCCGTCCTTCTGCCAATTATTGCGGGCGCGCATCCAAGGCGCGCGCATCGACCGAATCCACCACATCGTCGGCGACAGGATCGTCCGCCTAGACCTCACGAGTCGAGATGGGCCGGTCGCATTGATCGCCGAGCTATTCGGCAGAAACGCCGACATGCTGTTTCTCGATGGAGAAGAACGAGTACTTGCCACGCTTCGCCACAACAAGGAACGAATCGGCCAAGCCTACCACTTCCCTTCCCCGGCTCATGCCCGAATTGTTTCTCAAAACAGCGCCATGCTCGCGCCGGAGCCTCCTTCCGATGCCGATCCCTTTCCCCTCTCGACAAAATTGGAAGACCTGTACCGCGAACGCGAAACGGAACTGTCTCATCTAAAGCAACGTCGAGACCGGGAATCCGCTCTGCGAAAAAGCCTCAAGAAGCATCTCCGGCGCATGGCGGCGCTCCGGAATGACTTGGAACAGGCAAAAAAATACGAACCCTATGCACGCTACGGAGAACTCCTGAAAGCCAATCTCGGATCCCTGAAGAAAGGACTCGAGACCGTCACGGTGGTGGATTATTACGACGACCGAATGCCCGAATTGACCATTCCCCTCGATTCAAGCAAAACAGCACAGGCCAACATGGATGCCTACTTTGGCAAATATCGAAAATTTCTGTCGGCTCAGCGAGAAATTACGCCGCGTCTGGCAGCGATTGAAGCGGAGGTGAAGCTGATTCAAGCAGAGTTAGACGCCATCCGGAACGGAACCTGGCAAACTCCGGCAGTCGAGGGACGAACCGCAACCCAATCCAGACCGTTCACCGATCGACGTCGAGCGGCAGTCGAGGACCGGCGAGGCCCATTTCGGCGCTTCGTCTCATCGGACGGCCATCCGATTTTCGTCGGGCGCAACGCGCGCGAGAACGATGAACTCACGTTCGGTCTCGCCAAGAGCGAAGATCTCTGGCTCCATGCCCGTGGCACACCCGGCTCTCACGTCGTCGTCCGGCTGGATAAAGGAACCGATCCGCCGGCGGACACGCTGAAAGACGCCGCGACTTTGGCATTGCTCTATAGCGATTTAAAAAAAAGCGGCAAAGGCGAGGTCATCTATACAAGGCGGAAATGGGTGCGCAAAGCGAAGGGACAGACTCCAGGCGCCGTGATGGTCACCCAGGAAAAAACCATCCATGTCACACTCGACAAAGGACGTCTCGATGCCATCAAGGAGCGCTCCCATGGTTCATGAAGGCGCGCGGACAGACCGCATCCGCATGGACTTTCACCTTGAATTTCTCGCGCGGATAGAGCTATCTGAATGAGGCGTCTTGGCGATCTCGGGCACATGGCGGACCAGACCGCGGTTACGCCGGCCCGGCGTCGCTTCCAAAATGTCTTCCTAGAAGGAGTTCCCATGTCAGACGGTGTCCGCGGTGACTCTATTTCAACCAGACGCTACCGGATCTTCATCCTCCTGATGCTGGGGTTCGCCACGCTCTTCTCCGGCCATGCGCTCGCAGCTTCTCCTGAATCACCATTTCCTCAGCCGATCATGGCTGACAGCCATCCCATGACCGAGGAACAGATTCTTTCGCCTATCGATAAAATCACCAAACCCGTCGACAACGATGCTGAAGCGATGCGCCATAACGATCTCGGCGTGGCCTTTGTCTTCAAGGGGGACCTGGGGCAGGCGATCGACGAATTCAAACATGCGCTTCGGCTTCAGGCGAATTATTTCGCCGCGCACCTCAACCTTGCGAATACTCTGTTGGACATAGGGAAACACGATGATGCCATCGCAGAATTCAAGGCCGCGCTGGTCCTTCAACCCGACGACCTCAAGGCCCACAACGACCTGGGTGTCGCCCTCAAGGAAATGGGGGATCTGGGAGGCGCCATTGTGGAATTCAAGACGGTCTTGCGCCATCGTCCCCATGATGTGAATGCCCACAACAATCTCGGCGTGGCCCTCAAGGCCATGGGCGATGTCGATGGGGCCATTGCGGAATACCGAACCGCAGCGAGCCTCCAGCCGAACGACATCAATGCGCGCTTTAACTTGGGCCTCGCCTTGATGGAGAAAGGTAACCCTGAAGCGGCCATCGAGGAATTCCGTACGGCTCTGCATCTGAGACCCAACGACGCGAAGATTCGCTTCAATTTGGGGAACGCCCTGGCCGGCATTGGCCGGCGTATGGAGGCGGCTCAAGAATTAAGACAATACCTTCGGCTCGAGCTCGACACGCCCGCGAATCGGCGATGGCTTGAACAGGCCGAAGCGAAGCTGCGGGAACTGGAGATGCCCCAGTGATGCACTATCTCCGGCAATGTCATATCTGAGGAATGTCCCGTTAAGATCACCGATCGCCACAGACGATCTGCGTCAATGCTTGACAGCAGGACTCGCCGACCGCTCCGCCTGTAGCGCACAGTTTTCAGCGCTCTCGACCGGCGGGGAGCCTCGATGGTGTTCATCCTGAGATGATCCCGGCACACAACAGAATCGCCTATTTCGGAACGATTGTACTGGCTGCCGCATGCACGACCGGCCTCTGGGCTGAAGATTCTTTGCCTGCGGAGCCTGAAGCAACTCCTGCCCGTCAGTGGAACTTCGACGGGGCGACGCCCGGTTCGCTGCCGGGAGCTTTCATCATCGGCGCCTTATTCGACGGCCGCCCGTCCGGGGAATGGAAAATTCTCATCACCGACCGCGCGAAGAGCCCGTCTCAAGTGCTGGCGCAGGTATTGCCCAAGGGAACAGACCAGGCATACAAGCTTCTCCTCGTGGAGGAAACCGACAGCACCGATCTCGATGTCGAGGTGTCCTATCTGGCCGTGGCAGGTAAAGCTGATCTGGGGGGCGGGCTGGTGTGGCGGGCTGTCGATGACCGCAACTATTATCTATTGCGGGCCAGCCTCGTCGAGCAAAGGATTCGCCTGTACCGTGTGGTGAAAGGGGTGCAACAGGTGGTGAAGCAGATCGACCGCCCGCTCGCCGCAGCCGGATGGCACAAGCTGCGAATCGTGCAGCGTGGATGCGAAATCAAGGCGCTCTATGACGATGCCGTACTGTTTCGAGCCTGCGACAGCACGTTCGGCCGCGGTCGAATCGGTCTCTGGACGAAGGCCGACGCAGTCACTTATTTTGACGATCTCGAGCTTCGCCTCCTCAAGTAGCCGATGCCATGATCCATCGTCACGACGACGGCCGGACTCAAAAAAAATGGGCAGCCACCGGAATGATGACTGCCCACGTGTCGTTTCAGAAGTGGTATCTACCAGCGATCGCGCTTGCCCCCACGATCGTTGAATCCCCCGCCTCCTCCGCTCCGTCCCGGTCCCCCACCAGTGCGTGGTTCTTGAGGACGCGCTTCATTGACCGTCAATGTCCGGCCACCCATGTCCGTTCCATTGAGAGCCGAAATCGCCTTCTGGGCCTCTTCTGAGGAGGTCATTTCGACGAATCCGAAACCTCTCGATTGACCGGTAAATTTGTCCGTGATGACGCGGGCCGACTCAACCGCCCCATGCACCGCGAACAGATCGCTCAACTGCTGCTCGGTCGCCGCATAGGGCAACCCGCCGACGTAAATTTTAGAACCCATGTGGGTCCTCCTCTTGGGTAGTGACATTGTCTTAACGACGGAAAGAAAGGGAAAGGACGGGCCGAAGACGCGACGATTTGGAGCGGCTTGGGTCTGGCTTTCGATTAGATTCCCGGCAAGGCAACATCGATATTGAGCCTGAACCATTTCAAGGAATCTCCCACCAGGCCCCAGTGGGAGACGCGGAATAGTACCATGCGTCATCCTGCCATTCAAGGCATGATATGTGAGGTTATCCCCTTGCGGCATGGCCCGGTTCATCGATGACTACGTAGGCATCATAGCGGCAACAGATTGACATGACCCGATCTAAGTCTTAATCTTGAGGATAGGTTCGATCACATGCTTCCATGTCTGCGCACATGAACCAAGAAACCTTTTTCCCCCGGCTGCGTCGCAGAATCACTCTCCTGAGTCATGCCGGTCGCACAGATGGCATCTCCGGTATCTGGGCGATGATCCGAGAACGGTATGTCCTTCGCATGTCTCTCTCCTGGACTCAGTTTTGGATGCAATACAGCAGTCTTTCGCCGTTTGGCCGAATGGCGACAAGAATTGCCGTCTCCGTGGGAATGCCCAAGGCCGGGGGAGACGGCTATCACACCTTGTCGGCCATGAATCCGAGAGGCTATATCGCCCCCACGGCAACCGTCTATCATGGGGCGCTCGAGCTTGGCCTCCATGTCGTGATCGGTGATTATGTCCGTATTGAACAATCGGCCGATGGCGGAAAGATCGCGCTCGGCGAAGGCGTGTTCCTAGACCACCATACCATTCTCGATACCGGCCAAGGAGGAACCATCACGATTGATGATTACACCTCTCTTAGTCCGAGCTGTGAACTTTCGGCCCAGTTGGGAAGTATCCGGATCGGACGACATGTGATGTTCGGGTCGTACTGTCGGGTCTTTCCGCACAACCACGGCACCGAGTTGGGCATGCTCATGCAACAGCAACCCCTCAGCTCGAAAGGAGATGTGATCATTGATGACGACGTCTGGTTAGGATCCGGAGCGATTGTGGTAAGCGGGGTCCACATCGGGACGGGAGCCGTCGTGGGAGCCGGTTCGGTCGTGACCAAACATGTGCCTGCCAATGCCATCGTGGTGGGAAACCCGGCGCGCATCGTGAAGTATCGCGGCATGCAATCGGCGCAAAAAATGTCTCCGAGCGTGGAATTCGATGCCGTCATGATCCGCACACCGGACGGAACCATTCGTTTCTGGAATAAAGGCGCCGAGCGTCTTTACGGCTGGCAGGCTGACGATACGCTGGGAAAACGCTCGCATGCGTTATTGAAAACCCTGTTCCCTAAGCCCTTGGCGCACATCGAGCAGGAACTTGAACGCGTCGGCTATTGGGAGGGAGAACTGATTCATATCCGCCGTGATGGTTCACGTATGGCGGTATGGAGCCGCTGGGAGCTGCGTTACGACGAACAGGCTTCCATTCCTACCATCCTTGAAATCAACTATCCGCCGAAAGTCGCATAAGACCGTGACCGACTGCGGTCCCTATTCGAAGGTATTCAAGATCGGCCGGGCTCATTCGTCGCCTTCCGGCATCAATGCTCCGTCATGAACCACCCGGCAATCGAGAGGCGTTTGTGCTCACCCGCAGTTTGGTCCACCCGGCACACCCGATGGAACCGCGGCACGGTAAACATGACCAGAGACCCGGGCTTCGGCGCAATGCAGTGGGTAATGACGAGGTCCGGCTTTCCGTCCGGCTGATGGTCCGAGGCCGAGTAAATCATCAGTTCTCCCCCCCAATCATATTCCCATTTCTCATGAAAATAGGTGACGAGCGCGATGCGCCGGAGCGGAACGGGCTTCCCGCTGGCCGGATGACCCTGCTCCGTATCATCGTGTGTCAACAGGCAATCGCCGGCGCCGTAGGAATAATAATTGAATCCTAAATGGCGGCGTTTGATATTGGGGAATGATTCGATGTACTGCTGAATGCATGACATGTGTAACCGGTTCAGCAGCAGTTGGCCTTGCGGCGGCGCAATGTCGGCTTTGGCCCAATTCCCGGAATTCGGGAAATCCTGCCGGACATACGATAGCTCCTGTAGTTTGTTCCAAGTGGCCCGTTCCATGGCCTGCCGGAAAAGGCTGCGCTCTTCTACGGTCCAAAAATCCTCGATCACGAGGACCGGTGTCCTGTGAAATGAAAAATCATCGAGATCGGCCGAAGATTGTGCTTGCCGTACCTGCCCGGATGTGATGTTCATACCCTTTTCCCCTTGCCAGTTCCATGCGGATTCGTCATTCTCCCACCCGCACCAATGATCCCCGATCTTTGCACACATTGAAGGTGTGATGAAACCAGGCGATGCCCACCGCCAGGTAGAGAAGATTCAACCCGCAGGCCCAGGCGAGGTCGGGAAGCGGCGCGGCATGCGTGGCGAGAAGGCTCCTCATTCCTTCAAAGACATGCGCCGCCGGATTCATCCAAGCCACCGCTCTCAGCCAGACCGGCAACACCTCCATGGGATAAAACACGCAGGAGACCGGCTGAAACAGAAATACCATGCTCCAGGCCAGTACCTCCGCCTCCTGCCCAAACCGCATGATGAGCGAGGTGGTGAGCACACCGATAATCCATCCCGTCAGCACGAGATTCACTACGAATGGAATGAGCCAGAGGCCGATGATAAACAGGTTGTACTCATAGAACAGCCAGGCGCAAGCAGACATCACGATCGACACGGCCGTCACTTTGAACAGGCTCATCACCATGGTGGCGGCCAGAAACTCACTCGGCGTAAGCGGGCTGGCGAAGAGGTTCATCAGGTTGCGCGCCCAGATTTCCTCCAAAAATGAAATCGTGATGCCCTGTTGAGATCGAAATAACACATCCCAAAGAATAAGCGCGCCTAAAAGAAACATGACGACGGACGGCATCTGCCCTTGAAACGTCGTCAAATAGACCGTAATAAAGCCCCAAATCACCAAATCGAGGAACGGCCAATAGATGATTTCCATCATCCGCGGCAAACTGCGCCGGTATAAATACAAGTGCCGGATCACCAACGCTGCGATACGATGATAGGTCATCGTCCCCTGATAGCCTGCTGAATGATCAATGTGTATCCCTCGAAGACCGGGCTTTAATGAAACTCTGCGATCTCAGCCCCAGTTCAAGCGCTTCTCAAGGCCGGCGGACCTGTTGACCACTCCGCTACGGCTTCTCATGACAATGCCCGCACCCCTCCTGGTGAAGTCCGAGGAGTTGATGCGACATCAGACGGCTGCCCTCGATAAAGGCCGGACCGGCTC
>JAJFBJ010000078.1 GCA_020697375.1 Nitrospira sp.
TGCACAGGTACCAACGACGATGTTGGAATTGTTAGAGGGCGGCGCGTCCGCGATGGCTGCTGCCCGGCGCGCCATGGATCACGCGGTGAGTCTCGGCTCGTCTGTCATGGGCCCGGCCGGCGAGACAATCTTCTACGACGCGACCAGTGTCCAGTTGACGGCCCCGCTCCCTAATCCTCCTTCACTGCGCGATTTCATCGCCTTCGAAGACCACATCGCCGCGACCTCCAAGCGACGAGGTCAACCGATTCCGCCTGAGTGGTATAAGGCGCCGGTCTATTACAAGGGGAACCATCGGACCATCATCGGATCCGATCATGATCTTCCCTGGCCGCTGAATACGGAGAAGTTGGATTACGAATTGGAACTGGCCTGCATCGTCGGACGAACGGGGAGGGATATCGCAGAACAGGATGCCGCAGGCTACATCGCCGGCTACACGATCATGAACGACTTCAGCGCAAGGGACATCCAGTTTCAGGAAATGGCCTGCCGGCTCGGCCCGGCCAAAGGCAAGGATTTCGCAACCGCCATAGGACCCTGCATCGTCACGCCCGATGAGATTGAGGACCTGGCCTCGCTGCGGATGGTCGCACGAGTGAATGGAGAGATCTGGTCTGAAGGCCGCTTCGGCACGATCCATTGGTCCTTCCCGCAAATGATTGAACATGTGTCGCGAGGCGAATCGATCTACCCCGGCGATCTGTTCGGATCGGGCACGGTCGGAGGCGGCTGCGGGTTGGAACTCGATCGATATTTAAAACCGGGCGACGTGATGGAATTGGAGATTCAACCCATCGGAGTTCTTAGAACGACGATTGCGGCGAAACAATAACAGGAGTGGACGGCGAACATGACGCCATCGGCTGCGAAGTCATCGGGGACGATCATTCATGAGCTGGTAGAACGACAGAAGAATCTTTATGAGGGACCCGAAATCGACGCGAGGCTCGAACGCCTGATTCATGACGTTCCGCATCCCACCTTCTCGTCCTGGGACATCCACCGTCTGTTACGCACCTCCCGAGCGTTGTATTTCGACAGCCATGTGGAAGTGGTTTCAGGCCACCATACGCAAACCTATCTTCGATTCGAGTCCCTCGTCCGGTTTCCGGAATTCATAACCACCATCGCGAACAACATGGCGGAGTGGATCGTACAGACCTTCCGGCATGAGCCCCCGGCGGGAATCATCACCACGTCGTCTGATGCGCGCCTTCTTGCGGAGCGCACGAGTGAAGTCCTGGCCGCGCACATGCCGTTGCGCGTCGTCCTCACGCCGTTCGACGCCCGGACGGGAAAAATCGGCACCGACATTGTCCGCGGCACAGTCGAATCGGGGGAACGCTTTATCTCCTTGAACGATGTCACGACCCGCGGCATGTGCGTCAGTAAACTCGGACAAGTCGTCACGGATCGCGGCGGCCAACTCGCGGGCATGATGGTCTTCGCCAGGCGGGACAGCGGGCAATTCCCCTTGATGGACCAATTGACGACAAGGTATCCGTTTTACTTCAGCGTCGATCTGGACATGCCACAGTGGGAACCGTCCGATTGTCCGCTCTGCAAGGGACCCGAGCCGTTGCTGTCCTGGAAGGATCTGCCGGAGCTCTGAGAAGACCTTCATGAAGAGTAAGAGGAGGAGGCTATGGAACAGGCCGCCGTCTCCAAGGACATCAAACGCAGCGACCTTCTAGAGATGTACTACTACCTTAGATTGACGAGAAGCTTGGAAGAGAGGATCACGGCCCTCTATCGGCAAGGCCGGATCGTCGGCGGCGTCTATACGAGCCACGGCATGGAAGCCATTGCCGTCGGATATGCCTCTGCGTTGAACCCCGATGATGTCATCGCGCCATTTCATCGCGACATGGGAGCGTTCCTGATTCGTGGATTTTCCCCCGGCGAGGTCGTCGCTCAATACCTCGGCAAGCGGGCAGGGCCCACCAAAGGGAAAGACGGCAACGTCCACATGGGAGACTTGAAACGCGGCATGATCGGCTTCGTCAGCCACCTGGCCGACAACATGCCGGTCGCGGCAGGCGCGGCGCTGGCCTTCAAGATCAGAGGAGAATCCCGCGTGGCCTTTGCCGGAACCGGCGACGGCGGGACGAGCCGCGGCGACTTTCATGAAGCCATGAATTTTGCGGCCGCGCGCAGGCTTCCCGTCGTGTTCTTCTGCACCAACAATCAATATGCCTACTCGACGCCCTTGCGCCATCAAATGGCCATTACCGACGTCGTCGAACGCGCCAAAGCCTACGGCATGCCGGGAGAAATCGTAGACGGCAACGACGTGGCTGCCGTCTATCTGGCCTCCAAACGCGCCATTGCAAAGGCTCGAGGAGGCGGCGGGCCGACATTCCTGGAATTCAAGACCATGCGCATGCATGGCCACTCCGAACATGACGCGGCGAAGTATGTCCCGCGCGAGTTGCTGGAAGAATGGACAGCCAAAGATCCGATCCTCAAGGCGGAACAGCTCCTGATGCAACTGGCCTATGGGGATGAGTCCTATTTTCGCGAAGTCGGCGAACGGGCCAAGAAGGAAGTCGACGCGGGAACGGAATTCGCGGAACAGAGCCCGCTTCCGGAGGGACCGGAGACGCTCGTGGGAGTCTTCGCCACAGAGGACGAGGTGCAATCATGACGATCACGACCGCCGCGCAAGAGGTCACTTACGTAGAAGCGATCGCCCAGGCCCTGGACGAAGAAATGAGCCGTGATGAACGGGTATTTCTCCTGGGTGAAGACATCGGCGCCTACGGCGGGGCCTTCAAGGTTACAGAAGGTCTGTTGGACAAATATGGAGAATGGCGGGTGCTGGACACGCCGCTTTCGGAATCGGGCTTCGTCGGCGCGGCAATCGGCGCAGCGATGATGGGCCTGCGGCCGGTGGTTGAAATGCAATTTGCCGATTTCATTTCCTGCGCCTTCGATCAGATCACCGAAGTCGCCGCGAAAAACCACTACCGCTGGGGCGCGGCGGTTCCCATGGTCATCCGTGCGCCCTTCGGCGGCGGGGTTCATGGAGGCCCATTTCATTCGGAATGTCCCGAGGGTTGGTTCTTTCATTCACCCGGCCTCAAGCTCGTGGCTCCCTCGACGCCCTATGACGCCAAGGGACTTTTGAAGGCCGCAATTCGCGATCCCAATCCCGTGCTCTACTTCGAACATAAGTTTCTCTATCGGCGCATCAAGGCGACCTTGCCGCGGGAAGATTACATCGTCCCTATCGGAAAGGCCGAGGTGAAGCGCATCGGCGGCGACATATCGATCATCACCTATGGGGCGATGGTGCACCTGGCCCTGGAAGCAGCGGAACTGCTGAGCCAGGAGGGAATCGATCTTGAAGTAGTCGATCTGCGAACGTTGATTCCCCTCGACAAGGAGACGATCTACGCATCGGTGCGCAAGACCAGCAAGGCCATCATGCTTCATGAAGACAATAAAACCGGCGGCATCGGAGCCGAGATTTCGTCTCTGTTGGTGGAAGACTGCTTCGACTGCCTGGATGGACCGATCCTTCGCATCGCTCCCCCGGATACGCCGGTACCGTTCAGCACGCCGTTGGAGGAATTTTTTCTTCCCAAAGTGAGCGACATCGTAGCGGGGGCAAAAAAATTGGCGGCGTACTAACTCGCGTAAAGCGTGAAAGGTCACGTTTACGCCTCGCGCCTCACGGAGAATTATGGCGACCGACATCGTCATGCCTCAGCTGGGTGAAAGCATCGCCGAGGGGACCGTCATTAAATGGCTCATCCCTCAAGGCGGCGCGGTCGAGAGGGATCAGCCGCTCCTCGAGGTGGAAACCGAGAAGGTCGCGCTCGACATTCCCTCCCCTGCCGCAGGGTTCCTCACGGAGATTCTTGTGCCGGAGGGTGAGACGGTTCCGGTGGGAAGGTTGCTGGCCAGACTCGATAGCCAACCGGTTGCCGGGGTCGTCAATCGGGTCGGAGGGGTGGGTGTGCGTGCGATGGAGGCGGCGCCGGAAGGCGTGCAGCACTATTCACCCGCGGTACGGCAATTGGCAAGGGAACGAGGAGTGGACCTGGCCAAGGTTACCGGAACCGGCGAGGGCGCCCGAGTCACGAAGAAGGATGTGCTGGACGCCATCGCCAAGCATGCAACGACAGACGATACCCCATCTCCTCACGCCTCTCCCCTAACCCCTCACGAAGAACTGTCGCCGCTGACGCAGATGCGGAAGACCATCGCGGAACGCATGGTCGTGAGCCGCCGCACCGCCGCTCACGTGGCGACCTTCTTCGAGGCGGATTTCTCCGGCGTCGAGACATTTCGAGCGGGACGTTCGTTGACCTACCTGTCTTTCGTGATCAATGCCGTCACGCGCGCCATGCAAGACCTGCCGTCATTGAATTCCTCCTGGAGCGATCAGGGACTCGTAATCAAGAGGGACATCCATATGGGCATCGCAGTGGCGCTCGATGAAGGCCTCCTCGTTCCCGTCATTCGCCATGCGGATCGCAAGGGACTGAATCAGTTGGCCCATGAAGTGGCGGACCTGGCGGAACGAGCGAGGACCAAGCGGCTCATACCGGAGGAGGTGCGGGACGGCACGTTCACCATTACGAACCACGGCGGCTTCGGAAGCCTCTTCAGCACCCCGATCATCAACCAGCCGCAGGCCGCCATTCTTGGACTGGGCTCGGTGCAGAAGCGCGCGCGGGTGATCGACGACGCCATCGCGATACGACCCATGTGTTATCTCAGCCTGTCCTTCGACCATCGGATCATCGATGGCGCAACGGCCGATCGTTTCATGGGCAAGGTGAAACAACACCTCGAACGGAGCGACTGGGAGAAATTCTTGTGACCGGACAACGAGCCGTAATCGTGAGCGCAGTCCGGACTCCGATGGGCAGCTTCAACGGCGCCTACAGCTCAATCTCTGCGACCGGACTGGGAAGCCTCGTCATTGCGGAAACCCTGCATCGTACCCGTTTGCCGGGCGATCGTATCGACGAAGTGCTCATGGGATGCGTCCTCAGCGCGGGGCTCGGCCAGGCCCCTGCCAGGCAAGCGGCGATCGGCGCAGGACTTCCCCACAAGGTCGGAGCCGTCACGGTCAACAAGGTTTGCGGGTCCAGCCTGCAGACCGTGATCATGGCGGCAAGGGCCATCGCCCTGGGGGAAGCGCAGGTGATGGTGGCAGGCGGGATGGAGAACATGACGCGGGCTCCGTTCCTACTGGAGAAAGCCAGACAGGGCTATCGCCTGGGCCACGGTGAACTGACGGACAGCCTGATCAAGGACGGGCTCTGGGATGTGTATAACCAGTTTCATATGGGCAATGCCGGAGAACTGTGCGCCGCCAAGTATCGCTTCTCCAGACAGGAAGTGGATGACTTCGCCTTGGAAAGCTATAGCCGCGCACGCGAGGCGATCGCGACCGGCGCCTTCAAACGGGAGATCGTGCCGGTCGAGGCGCCTCAGAAGAAAGGATCCCCGGTCATCGTATCGGAGGACGAGGAACCGAATCGGGTGGATCCGGCAAGGTTGCCGCAACTCAAGCCCGTTTTTCAGGATGACGGATTATTGACGGTGGGCAATTCACCTTCCTGCAACGACGGAGCTGCGGCATTGATCGTCATGGCGGAGGAAGAGGCCGGCAAGTTTGGTCTGGCGCCCATGGCCCGCATCGCGGGATATGCAGGCGCCGCGCTCGCGCCCGAATGGTTCACTGTCGCCCCGGTTGAAGCGATCCGGCGGCTGTTGAAACAAACAGGACTTTCCATCGGCGACATAGACCTGTTCGAAATCAACGAAGCCTTCTCGGTCGTCTCGCTTGCCATCAATCGCGAGCTTGGGTTGGACCCGAAGAAAGTCAACGTCAACGGCGGCGCGGTGGCGCTGGGCCATCCCATCGGCGCGACCGGAGCAAGAATCCTCACGACGTTGCTCCATGCCATGGAGGCGCGCGATGCCCGTCGCGGACTAGCGAGCCTCTGCATCGGAGGCGGAGAAGCGCTCGCGCTCATCGTGGAGCGATGAGTGGGCAAAAGTGAAAGGGTAAAAGTAAAAGGGCCGACGTCAGGAAGCGACGAGTGAAACTTTTGCCTTTTGAATTTTTACTATTTACTTCGAGATTGCTATGACCATCGATGACATCAAAACGATCGGGGTCGTGGGCGCGGGGCAGATGGGACGTGGAATCGCACAGGTACTGGCGACTGCCGGCTGGAATGTTCTGCTGGTGGACGTGACGGAAGAGCTGTTGGAATCTGCCGTCAAGAACATCTGGCAGGGTGTCATGAAGGCGGTGGAGAAGGGAGCGCTGCGAGGAGATCAGGCTGGATTGGCGATGGCGCGCATCCAGACGCTGCGACAGGTGAAGCATTTGCGAGAGGCGCAGATGGTCATCGAAGCCATACCGGAAGATCTCGACATGAAACGTGGATTGTTCACGCAACTCGGACAGATCTGCGAACCGTCGGCCTTGCTGGCAAGCAATACGTCTTCGATATCCATTGCGACCTTGGGCAGGGCATCGGGCCGCCCGGATCGCGTCGTCGGCATCCATTTCATGAATCCGGTTCCCGCCATGCGGCTCGTCGAGATCGTGCGCACAGTCGAGACTTCCGAAGATAGCGTGCACCTTGCCCGGGACCTCGTCCGGCGAATGGGCAAAACGCCGGTGATCTGCAAAGATTTTCCCGGTTTCATCGTCAACCGGGTCCTGATTCCCATGATCAACGAAGCCATCTTTGCGCTGGAGGATGGCGTGGCGTCGGCCGAGGCCATCGATCTCGCAATGGTGGAAGGGACCAACCATCCGATGGGACCGTTGGCGTTGGCCGATCGCATCGGCCTGGATACGGTGCTCGCCATTTGCGAGGTTCTGCGCCATGACCTGGATGATCCGAAGTTTCGTCCCTGTCCCTTGTTGCGAAAATATGTCGAAGCCGGTCGGCTCGGCAGGAAAAGCGGGCAAGGCTTCTATCTCTACGCGGCCCGGACGGCGGTGAATGTGACCTGACACTCCCCTTCGTCATGGAGGACCTGTGCCATGCGCGAGCGGAAACCTCGATTCAGCTCCCTCTCCGGACTGGACATCGAACGGGTCTACAATCCTGACCATCTCAAAGGCTGGAGCGCCGAGCAGGATCTCGGCCAACCGGGCGCATTTCCTTACACGCGCGGTATCCATCCGGCCATGTACCGGAGCCGGCTCTGGACCATGCGGCAGTTTGCCGGCTTCGGCTCCGCGGACGATACCAATCAGCGATTCAAATATTTGTTGAAGCAGGGCCAGACCGGGCTCAGTGTCGCCTTCGACCTGCCGACGCTCATGGGCCTCGATTCGGACGATCCGATGGCGCGAGGGGAAGTGGGCTACTGCGGCGTGGCGATCTCTTCGCTCGCCGACATGGAACGGCTTTTCGACGGCATCCCGCTCGATCAGGTCACCACGTCGATGACGATCAACGGACCGGCCGCCGTGATCTTCGCGATGTATCTGGCGATTGCGCAAAAACGCGGTATCCCATTCGACCGTCTCGGCGGCACGATTCAGAACGATATCCTGAAGGAATATATCGCGCAGAAGGAATGGCTCTTCCCGCCGGAACCACACATCGCGCTGATCGTCGATACGATCGCCTATTGTACGAGCCACCTTCCGAGGTGGCACCCGATCAGCATCAGCGGGTACCACATCCGCGAGGCCGGGTCCACGGCAATACAGGAACTTGCCTTTACCCTCTACGATGGGCTTACCTACGTCGAGGCGGCCGTGAAGTCCGGGCTCGACGTGGACGCGTTCGCGCCGCAGCTCTCCTTCTTCTTCAACGCGCACAATGATTTCTTCGAAGAGATCGCCAAGTTCCGCGCAGCCAGGCGGCTCTGGGCCCGCGAAATGGAGCGGCGCTACCATCCCAAAAATCCCCGTTCACTCCAACTCCGCTGCCATGCCCAGACGGCCGGTTGCTCCCTCACCGCCCAGCAGCCGATGAACAACGTGGTGCGCACCACGCTCCAGGCGCTGGCCGCAGTGCTCGGCGGAACCCAATCACTCCACACCAACTCGATGGACGAAACCCTGGCGCTGCCGACTGAAGAAGCCGTGAAACTGGCTCTCAGAACGCAACAAGTCATCGCCACCGAGAGCGAGACGGTCAACAGCGTCGATCCGTTGGGCGGATCGTATTTTGTTGAGACGTTGACCAATCGGTTGGAAGAGGGGGCGCTGGAATATTTTCGAAGACTGGATGAGATGGGCGGCATGGTCCACGCGATCGAACAAGGGTTTCCGCAGCGGGAGATCCTGGATGCCTCTCAGCGGTACCAGCGTGAGTTGGAACAGAAAGAACGAGGCATCGTCGGCGTGACAGAGCATGTGGAACAGGAGAACCGGTCCATCCCCATCTTGAAAATCGGACCAGAAGTGGAACAGGAACAGGTCGCTCGCCTGTCCGATTTCAGAAAGGCGCGGGACCCGTTCAAAATGGCAGGCGTGCTGGAGGAATTGCAGGAAATGGCCGCTTGTCACCAACAGCTCATGCCCCAACTGATAGAAACCGTCAAAGCCAAAGCCACGTTGGGAGAGATATGCGCGGCGCTGAAGGAAGTGTATGGGACCTATCGCGAACCGGTGGTGCTATGAAGCGGCGACAACCGGGCGCCTTCCGCGCTCGCGCAACGCGCGGCCTCAGAAGGATGAGACGGGAACCGCCGGACCATCCTTCAAAGACACGGCCGGCTCACCGTCTCGCCGGCGTCCACAAGCGTGGCGCTCATTATTCTTCGCGCCGTGGACCTCGCAGAACGCGCACGATAAGACGGTGCTCGTCCGATGCGCGCAGTGAAGGACAGTCCGGCATTTCCCTTATAGAAATAGAGGGGCAAAGGAAAGATCGATAACGATGAAACTCGGGGCCTTTGAAATCCATCCTGTGACCGATGGCCGGTTTCGACTGGACGGCGGCGCCATGTTCGGCGTGGTGCCGAAGGTCCTGTGGCAACGGTGCTGTCCGGCGGATGAATCGAATCGCATCCCTCTCAGCCTCACCTGTTTGCTGATCCGGGCGCATGGCAAAAACATTCTGGTGGATACGGGACTGGGCGACAAGGAGGATGCGAAGTTCCGGTCCATGTTCGCGGTCGAACGAACAGCGACTCTGCAGGAATGCTTGGCACAGCGAGGGCTCAGCCGCAGCGACATTCATATCGTCATCAATACGCATCTCCACTTCGACCATGCCGGGGGGAATACAGTTAGGGAAGGGAACGACGGCGCCCTCATGCCGGCCTTTCCCAAAGCGACCTACTGCGTGCAACAGGGAGAATATGACGACGCAGTGCACTCCAATGAACGGACGAGGGCCAGTTACCGCCGTGCCAATTTCACGCCGGTCATGCAGCTGAATCAGTGGGAATTCCTCCATGGCGATACGGAACTGCTTCCAGGCATCACGACGGTCGTGACGGCCGGACATACGCGCTTCCATCAAAGCGTGAAGGTGGAATCAGAAGGTCGGGTCGCATTCTTCCTGGGCGACCTCATTCCGACCGTCTCGCATCTGCCGCTGCCTTACATCATGGGTTACGATCTCGATCCCGTTCAAACGCTCGACAGCAAACGATGGGTGCTCGACCAGGCCTTCGAGGAAAATTGGCTGCTGCTGTTCGAACATGATCCGCTGATCCAGGCCGGCCATGTGAGGAAGGACGCGGAAGGAAAGTATGTCCTGCAAGAGGTGATGTAATGACAGTCGCGACGGCTCACATTCGAGTCTTGATCGGGAAGGTGGGATTGGACGGGCATGACCGGGGGGTCAAACTGGTCGCGCGAGCGCTTCGCGACGCGGGGGTCGAAATCATCTACACCGGCCTCCATCAATCCCCTGAACAGATCGTGGCGACCGCCATCCAGGAAGACGTTCAGGCTATCGGCCTCAGCATCCACTCCGGCGCCCATAACTCCCTGTTTCCTCGTGTGCTTGAATTGCTGAAGGAACAGGACGCCGGAGACGTGGCGCTGTTCGGCGGAGGGATCATTCCCGATGCGGACCTGCCGCGACTGAAGGCAGCCGGCGTGCGCATGCTGTTCCGGCCCGCCACGCCGATGCAGGAGATCGTGGATTTCGTAAAGGGACTTCCCACTGAGCGTTGAGAGGAATTTCGTCATGCGGGCACTGAGCACGTCCGTGATTCCTTCCTCAGAAGTGTTCGCGCGCCACCGGTCCCATTACGACAGCCTGATGGCAGACCTCAACAAACACCTGTCCATGGTGCAGGCAGGCGGACCGGCGGATGCCGTCGCCCTACACAAGCAACGCGGGAAACTGACGGCGCGTGAACGTATTGCGGCGCTGCTCGATCCCGGCTCTCCATGGATCGAGCTGAGTCCCCTGGCCGCCTTCGGCCTGTACGATAACCAGGTTCCGTCAGCCGGGCTGATTACCGGCATCGGCTCCGTATCGGGACGATACTGCGTCATCGCCGCCAACGACGCCACGGTCAAAGGCGGGACGTACTTCCCGATGACCATCAAGAAACATCTGCGGGCGCAGGAAATTGCGCTGGAGAACCGGCTGCCGGCGATTTATCTCGTGGATTCCGGCGGCCTGTTCCTGCCGATGCAGGCCGAGGTCTTTGCGGACAAGGAGCATTTCGGGCGCATCTTTTTCAACCAGGCGCGCATGTCCGCGGCCGGCATCCCGCAAATCGCCCTGGTCATGGGCATGTGCACGGCCGGCGGCGCCTATGTGCCGGCCATGTGTGATGAGAATGTCATTGTGAAGGGAACCGGCACGATTTATCTGGCCGGACCGCCGTTG
This sequence comes from Nitrospira sp., assembly GCA_020697375.1. Next base: position 10,803 of record JAJFBJ010000078.1, read on the forward strand.
GTGAAGGCAGCGACCGGCGAAGAAGTCACCAGCGAGGAACTGGGCGGCGCCGATCTGCATACGCGCCTCTCCGGCGTGGGCGACCATCTGGCGCAGGACGACCGGGAGGCCTTGGAGATCTGCCGGTCGATCATCGCGACCTTGAGACAGCGACCCGTGGCATTTCGCCGGGAAAGGATCGAGGAACCTCTCTATCCCGTCGAAGACCTGTATGGAATCATCCCGGATAATCCTCGTCAGAGATGGGAGATCCGGGAGGCGATTGCGCGGCTCGTGGACGGAAGCCGCTTCCACGAGTTCAAGGCCCGCTACGGTTCCACGCTGGTCTGCGGCTTCGCCCATTGGATAGGCCATCTGGTCGGGATCGTCGCCAACAATGGCGTGTTGCTTTCGGAATCCGCGCTGAAGGGCACACATTTTGTCCAGCTTTGCGCGCAACGGCGCATTCCACTCGTATTTCTGCAAAACGTCACCGGCTTCATGGTCGGGAAAGATTATGAAAGCAGAGGCATCATCAAAGACGGCGCCAAGATGGTGCAGGCGGTCGCGACCGCGGAGGTGCCCAAATTCACAATCCTTGTCGGCGCGTCGCACGGAGCCGGCAACTATGCCATGTGCGGCCGCGGCTATGGCCCCCGCTTTCTGTTCTGTTGGCCAAGCGCGCGGGTCTCGGTGATGGGCGCGCAACAGGCCGCGCGGGTGCTGGTCACGGTGAAACAGCAACAGCGGGAGCGTGACAAGGGAACACTATCCGAAGCAGAAGCGCGACGGATCACCGAATCGACCCTGCAGCAATATGAAGAGGAAGGCGGCCCCTATTTCAGCAGCGCTCGCCTCTGGGACGACGGCATTCTAGATCCCATGGACACGCGCAAAGTTCTGGGTCTTTGCCTGGATATCGCCGCAGGAAGCCCGACAAAAGAAACTCGCGCGCCGGTGTTCCGCATGTGAGCTCGAGAGAAACGAAGGAGCCATCGATGAACCGGTTTACGACGGTCGCCGTTGAGTCGGATGGCAGCATCGCCCGCGTCACGCTCAACCGGCCTGAACGGCGCAACGCCTTTGATGACCGGATGGTGACGGAGCTCAGTGATGCGTTCGAAACGCTGGCGCAGGACCAGTCCTTGAGAGGAATCGTGCTGGCCGGGACCGGGCCTGTCTTTTGCGCGGGAGCCGACCTTCAAGGGATGCAGTCTTCATCGCCGGTCTCAGAAGCCCAGGCGAAAACCGACGCCCTCCGGCTCACCCGCATGTTTCGCGCCATCGACGAATGCCCCTGTCCGGTGATGGCCCTGGTGCAGGGCCCTGCCTTCGGAGGCGGGGTCGGATTGATGGCTGTCTGCGACATCGTCGTCGCGGCGGAAGATGCGACGTTCTCGCTCAGCGAGGCCAGGCTGGGATTGATTCCGGCCGTCATCGCGCCCTTTCTCCTGCGAAAGGCGGGTGAATCGTTTCTTCGACGCTACTGTCTGACCGGCGAGGCATTCAGCGCATCGATTGCCCATTGTTTTGGTCTCGTCCATGACGTCGTCCCCCGGAGCGATCTTGACGACAGAATCACCGAATTGATCGAGGCGATCATGCGCCTGGCTCCCCGAGCTACCAGAGAGAGCAAAACATTGCTTCATACGATCCTTCCCTTGTCCGAAGGGGATCGTTTGAATGCCTGTGCGGAGGCCAACGCCCGCGCTCGTTGCGCGGCGGAGGCCACGGAAGGACTCCGGGCATTTGTCGAGAAGCGGCTGCCCTCATGGGCCAAACCATGCGAGCCGAAGCCGGATCAGGAGGCGCTCGAGCAGCAGGATGTCGCAGAACAACGCACATAACTCACACCTATCGCCCGTCAAGATCATCGAGGTGTCGCCGCGGGACGGGTTGCAGAACGAGCCGGAATTCGTGCCGACGGCGCGCAAGATCGCCTTGATCAATGCCCTGTCACAAACCGGTGTGGCGGAAATCGAAGCAGGCTCATTCGTGTCACCCGCCGCCATCCCGCAGCTTGCGGATTCCGATGAGGTGTTTCGAGCCATCGAACGGGTTCCGGGAGTCATCTATTCAGCATTGGTCCCGAACGAGCGCGGCCTCGAGCGAGCCAGGGCAGCGGGGGTGAACAAAATCGCAATCTTTACGGCAGCCTCAAACAGCTTCACGCGCCATAACATCAAGGCGACCGTTCATGAATCCCTCAATCGGTACAGACCGATTGTGGCGGCAGCCAAACGGGACGGTCTGGCGGTGCGAGGCTATGTGTCCACCGTGGTGTTTTGTCCGTACGAAGGTCGTATTTCACCGGCCATGGTGATGGACGTGATGAAGCGATTGCTCGACCTCGGCCTGGACGACATCTCTTTGGGCGAGACCACCGGCAGGGCCTCGCCGCCGGATGTGCGCGCGCTGCTCGATACCGTATTGTCCCATGTCGGTCAAGCTCGCCTGTCGCTTCATTTCCATGACACCTATGGAATGGCCGTCGCCAATGCGCTCACCGCCTGGTTGGACTATGGCATCACCGCTTTCGATTGTTCGGCGGGGGGCCTCGGCGGCTGTCCCTATGCTCCCGGCGCGTCCGGCAATGTCGCAACGGAAGATCTGGTATTCGCCCTCAAAGCGTCCGGCGCCAGCCTGCCGGTGGATGAAATGCTGGTGACCGCATGTGCGCAACAGCTCAGCGACGCGATCCAGCATCCATTGAGCTCACGGCTGTCGAAGATGCCGCATCTGCGGAAGCCTGTTCGTACTGAAGGTGCCGCGTGACTCACGTGTATATCGGCCGGTCATCCAAGGGCGAAGATGCCGCGACTCTCGCCTCGCGGGTCATGGGCGGGGAAGTTCGGGCCGTCGCGCGCGTGATTACCCTGCTCGAAAATCAGGACCCGGTCGGAGCGGCGTTGCTGACATCCCTGGCCGATTCCGCGAAGCGCGCCATGGTGGTCGGCATCACCGGTTATCCGGGCACAGGCAAAAGTACCTTGGTCGATCGGCTCATCACGGCCTATCGGCGTATGGGGAAAAGGGTCGCCGTTCTGGCAGTGGACATCAGCAGCCCCGTTACTGGCGGGGCTGTGCTGGGCGACCGCATCAGAATGCAACATCATGCGACAGATCCACATGTCTATATCCGAAGCATGGCGACAAGAGGTTATCAAGGCGGGCTCGCAGCGGCAACGCGTGAAGCCTTGCCCGTCCTGGATGCAGCCGGATATGACGTGATCCTGATCGAGACGGTCGGTGTCGGTCAAAACGAGATCGACATCATGGAGGTGGCCCACAGCACTGTCGCCGTCGTCGCGCCGGGACTCGGCGATGACATCCAGGCCATGAAGGCTGGTCTGCTGGAAGTCGCCGATATAGTCGTGGTGAACAAATGCGACCGCCCAGGCGCCGAGGCAGCCATACGGGACCTGCGCGAATGGTTCAACCCCGTCCTGCGCACCGTCGCGTACCAGGGTGAAGGGATTCCTGAACTGATCGCAGTGATCGCCGAATACCACCGGGTCCGAGACCTCGACAACCGGGCATTGAGCAGCCCTCAACGGGCGGTCCTGGACTATCGGAGCCTGAGAGTGTGACATGATGCCGCATGCGCTGCTGACCATCTCACAACACATCGCGAGGATCACCCTCCACAACCCTCCGGCCAATGTCCTGCATTCGACCGTACTGCATGAACTTGAGCGTTGTTGGGGGGAGGTGGAAAACAATTCCGATGTCCAGGTCGTCATCCTGACCGGGTCCGGCCGCTTTTTTTGCGCCGGAGCCGACGTTCATGAATTGACGCAGTTGAACAGCATCCAGGCGGGGACCGAGTTTTCCCTTCGTGGACAAGCCCTGTTCAACCGCATCGAATGTTCCGGCAAACCGGTCCTGGCGGCGATCAACGGAGCCTGCGTCGGCGGGGGACTCGAGCTGGCCCTGGCCTGCCACATCAGAATCGCCGCGATGGATGCCCTCTTCGGCCTGCCCGAAGTCACACTCGGTCTCATCCCAGGGTTCGGCGGCACCCAACGGCTCCCGGGCGTCGTCGGACCATCCAAAGCCGCGGAGATGATTCTGACGGGCCAACGCGTCACGGCGGAAGAAGCCTTGAAGATCGGTTTGGTCAGTCGAATCGTCCCGAGCCAGGAGTTATTAGCCCAGGCGGAAACCATCGCAAGCCTGATGACGGCAAACGGAATCCCGGCGACCCAGGCCGCCCTTCAGACAATCAGAGAGGGGCGAGAAATTCCATGGACGGAAGGCCTCGCCAGGGAAGCGCGACTGTTCGGACAGCTTTGTGTGACTGCGGAAAAGCAGGCAGCGACCCTGGCGTTCCTCGACAAACGGAAACCGAGATTGGCTGGAACGGAGGCGTAGCATCATGGCGGGTGGGAGGACAGTGGCGCATCACCTTGCCGGTTATACCCAGACAGTCTGTTACGATGATCTTCCGAGCGCCGTCGTGCATGAGGTCAAACGGCGGATCTTGGACAGCCTCGGCTGCGCATTCGGCGCATGGAACGCGGCTCCCTGCAAGATCGCGCGCCAAGTG
>JAJFBJ010000207.1 GCA_020697375.1 Nitrospira sp.
ACTTCGAGCGCGGGCTGGATACGAGTGTACTGCCCGTTATGAAATGTGTCCCAGAAGACCTCGTCGGCCTTGGATGCAGCCTCGCTTCGAATGGCGATCACCTGTTTCTTGGGCGCAGCCATGACGGCGATTCGATCCCACAAGGCCCAGATTCCTATGCCTATGACCACTGCAATCAGCAAAAGAGCAACGATGGGCTTCATCACATCCATCCCGGTAAGCCATTCATTCAAACGGAGAGTCTATCGCGATGCCCTATTCGTGGTAAACCTCGGGTGTCAAACAAGCAGTGCAAATCCGCAAACATCCCGACGCACCGGGGGGTAGCCCTGCGCGTTCTTCAACCTCACCGAACAGGCGTACTTGCATGCGGGGCCTTCCAATTTACTATGCTGTAGACAACCTGCCTCCACCCCCTTTGCATCTCTGGACAGACCTTGGCACAATAAATCTTGAGTAGCAGTGACCTAGGATGCATCCGAATTTGACCCGGTGTCGAGATGGCTTTTCCTGTCGAACGGACGTGGATGTTAGGTATTCTAGGGATATTGTCGATAACCAGTTGCGTCGATATGCACGAGAAGGTCCAGGAGGTACAAGCCTGTCGATGGTCGGGGATCGATTCAGTCACGTCGGTCGGGAGGAGATAGGTCAAGTGAGAAGCAGGAAGGCTTGCCGAACTTGAATGAGGTGTTGTCATCTCCGGATGCAGGGACTACCTAGTCAAATTATGTTCCGTTCAGCAGCCAATTCATGGCCAGGTCCAACGGGGGTATTCATTCTGGCCTAAGGCCGGTTTACATTTCGTGGCGGCCCTCTGCCTCAAATGCCTCAGAAATTGCTGAGCCGTTTCGACCCGTTTCTCCATATTTTACAATTATACCCGCTGTTCCAAGTGCTCCAGGACCAGCACGGTGCAGTCCCGACTTTTCTGGGGGTCAACGCTGTCACTAACGAACTGGCCGACCGCCATACTTTTCCCACTACCGACCGCGACCATGCGGGTCTCACTATATGAAGGCTACACCATCAAGCCTCGCCTGGGCGTCCAATCAATTAACCTAACTCTCCTACGCCCCCGGTGGGGAGCCTTGCGCGGCCTTCGCCCTCCACCGAACAGGCATACATGTGACCCGCGTGTTAGGGCTGTATTTTTCTTGTAAATCAAAAAAGGCGCTCGTTATGTGTATGTGAGAAAAGGAAGGCGTCAAGCTTTGCGTCCATCTGACCTAGCGTTAGATTATAGGTGCGTTGTTCTGAGCGGGCCAGTGGGAACTTTGACGCTATTCAACTATATAGAGAAGCTGCTGCTCGGCTGTCCGAGCTATGGCATTGACAAAGACTTTAAAAGAATTGAAGATCTAGTCCCATTGGGGGCCCTAGTTGTCCTACTAATATTCCCACCGATGATAGGAAGTCAGGGTAGTCGTCGGATTCTAGTGGAACCATCGAATGGATTTTGAACTTTCCAAGGCTGCCTTGGAGCTATTAAAGACTGTATTCAAGCGCATTAGCACCTCGAATAAGGAAACCCGCGATAGTTGGCGTGCTGCAGTCAGCAGCCTGCAGGTAGCAGTGCTAGAGACCCAAACTTATGTAGCCACCGTGGAGCGAGGAGCGAGTTTGAACCGTCAGAGGGAGGCAGAGCTGGTTGTGCACTGGCGCAACGCTGCGGTTGGGTTCTATCAGCTCGACGGCAAGCTAGCTGAGAGTCTACAAATAAAGGCTACTTACTGGACACAGCCCGAAGCGTGGTCAATGGAACAGGTCCACGAGGCGGAAATTTCTCTGCAGCATGTTGCTGAATACACGAGGCAATTGCTGCGCGAACCCTCTGTGCCAATATCAGTGGGACACTTCGCCTCTCTTCAATTAGAGTAGCGGGCGGAGAGGAGTACCCCTCATGAATGCTGCCACGAAGGACGCCCGTCGAGGACTCGAAGGAGCCCGGCGGGCGACGGCGATGCCCGTAGACGAGTTCCCCCAAGGCGCCGCCTCACCCCGACCCGCCGTGATCGCCCGACCGGACCCCGAGGTGGCCGCCACGCCGACACGGCGCCGTTTCACAGCGGAGAACAAACTGCGCATCCTGAAATTGGCCGATGCCTGTACCGCAGTAGGCAGCCTGGGGGCGCTGCTTCGCTCCGAAGGCCTCTACGCCTCGAACCTCACGACGTGGCGCCGCCAACGCACGGACGGTGTACTCTCGGCTTTGACACCCCAGAAGCGAGGCCGAAAGGCCTCGGACCGACATCCGCTGCGGGCGGAGAATGCGATCCTCCGCAAGGAGAACGCCCGGCTGTCGACGCGGCTCAAACAGGCCGAGCTCATCATCGACGTGCAAAAAAAAGTCTCACAGATCCTGGGCCTCCCGCTGGAGACGCCCGAGGAAGGCGAGCGCACCTGATGGCCACCACACGGTCGCTGTCCACGGAGATCGGCATTAAGCCAGCCTGTGACGCTTTTAGTATCGCCCGCTCGGAGTTCTATCGCAGGCAGGGCCCTGCGACGGCGCCCGCCCCGCGTCCGAGCCCGCCGCGCACGTTGTCGCTCGAAGAGCGGCAGGCGGTCCTCGCGACCCTGCACAGCGACCGCTTCGTCGATACCGCCCCGGCCGCGGTCTACGCGACCCTGCTCGATGAAGGCCGCTACCACTGTTCCATCCGGACCCTGTACCGCATCCTCGATGAGCAGGCCGAGGTCAAGGAGCGCCGGAACCAACTCCGCCACCCGGTCTATCAGAAGCCGGAACTCCTGGCGACCGCCCCGAATCAAGTGTGGTCGTGGGACATCACGAAACTCCTGGGTCCCGTGAAGTGGTCGTACTGCTACCTCTATGTCATTCTGGACATCTTCAGCCGATACGTGGTCGGCTGGATGATCGCCCCGGCGGAGTCGGCGGTATTGGCCCAGCGGCTCATCAAAGATACTTGCGAAAAGCAGCAGATCGGGACGGGACAGTTGACCCTGCATGCGGATCGAGGCTCCTCCATGAAATCCAAGCCGGTGGCGCTGCTGCTCGCCGACCTGGGAGTCACGAAGACACACAGCCGGCCCTATACCAGCGACGATAACCCGTTCTCCGAGGCCCAGTTCAAAACGCTGAAGTACCGCCCGGACTTCCCGGAACGCTTCGGTAGCCTCGAGGACGCCCGCGCCTTCTGCCAGACGTTCTTCGCCTGGTACAACGGCGAGCATCGCCACGCGGGAATCGGGCTGATGACGCCGGCCGCCGTGCACGACGGGCAGGCCGCAACGATGCGTGACGCCCGGCAGCGGGTGCGCCGGACCGCCTACGCCGCGCACCAGGAGCGCTTCGTGAGGAAGCCGCCCCGACCACCCGTGCTGCCTCACGCGGTCTGGATTAACCCGCCGAAGAAACAATCGGCCTCGCAGGATGGCGCAGGAGCCACGATCTCGACCGCAGATGACCCACGGGTCGCCCTGAATGTTGAGAGGCTCGAAGTTTTATCGGAGACCGTGATCGTCTCGCCTCACACGATCACGACGTCGACAGACGAGATGCTACACTAAATGCCAACGGCAAGTGTCCCAAACTCATTGACACGTTCCGGAAGACCCTCCCGGCAGAGCCTAAAACGCGTTTAGCATCTTTGGCACATTCTGGGCAGAGGTACACGGAGGAAAGCCGAGACAAGTAGCCGCACGACCAGCCAAATAAGAGTTTTAGCTCAAGTAGGGACGAGGTTCCGCAAGCCCTCGGGTCCCGACCTTAAAATTAAACTATTCGTGCGCCCCCTGAGCTGCACGTCGCTCCTGTTGAAGCTACTTGCAGTTGAGTATGTGGCTCAACGGAAGAACGGTCCCATAACGCGGATGCCATTAGTATGGCATAAACCAACAGCCCTCAGCGTCTTGAAATCTCCTTGTATTGTGCTGCTTGGGTGAACCCGTTTCACGACTGATACCCTTGAAGGCCATTCTCTAAAAGCGCCCTCGATATTGTTTTGCTGGGTATTTCTTGGAATTCTTATGGATCTTTCGTCTGAACGTTTCGGCTTGATCATTCCCGTGCGATTGGCGAAAGATACTGGTGGCCCTCCTATTCTTCCTCACCCTTTCAGTTGCCTCTTTACGCGAACAGGCCTTGGAACAGTAAGTCCTGCTTAATGATTGATGGCACGACCGCCATCATTCCTCCTGATGAGCGTTAAAGGAGAGGGAAATTATGTTCTGGAGTGCGTGGCAAGGTGGAGTCCATACTCCCGTGATGTACTACGTTCCAAGCATTTGTTCCTGGGGAGGGTCTTGATCCAAATATCACAACAAGGAGGTTGTATGATTTCGTATAGAACGAAGACAGTATTGTTCGCATTAAGCCTCCTGGCGGTAGGAATCGGCCTTGTTCCCATACCCGCATCGGCCAATCCCGATTTGGTAGAGAGTGGGCGTCTGTTGGCGATTTTGCTGGATGCCGGTCGAGGTACCGTCGCCGCGCATCAGCCACTTATCAATGAGGCCGGCAAGAGGGACAAGGGTTTCACACCAGACGTGTTTGAAAAAGAGTTGATCGAAAAATTCAAAGGACGATCCGGCGTCGATTTGAGCAATATGAAGGCGGCGGCTGTGCCGGAAACTGCGAAGAGCCTCCTGCCGGAGCTCGTGGCGGCCTCAAAACAAATTGTCGCCGTCAATCAGGCCAAGATTAAT
>JAJFBJ010000079.1 GCA_020697375.1 Nitrospira sp.
CACCTGATCCAGCCCTTGGGATTTACCCTGGAAGACAAGCAGTTGCTGCGCGCCGGCTTGGACTATCATGAATTCGCCATGATCACGGTTCACAAAAGTTGGACGGATTGTACTGAGCGTCTGAAGGATCACCGCCTGTATGCCGTCTCCACGAAGGGCACACAGCGCTATGACCTCGTGAACTATGCCGAAGGCGATGTGTTCGTATTCGGTCCGGAAAGCCGCGGTCTGCCGCCCGAGATCCTGGGAAGTGTCTCTGATAAGCAGCGTATCCGTGTGCCGATGGTTCCTGAAAGCCGCAGCCTCAATCTCTCCAATGCGGTCGCGGTCGTCATCTATGAAGCCTGGCGGCAGGTCGAGTTTGGAAAGGGTCGGTAAAGGAAGCGCATGAAAGACGCTGTATCGAGAGCCCATATGAAGACGTTTCAATTCATCGCCGTTGTCATAGGGGCTGTCCTCAGTCTGAGCCTCTCTGCTTGCGGAACCGGGCCGCGCGAAAAAAAGATTGAGTTCGTGCATCTTGCGCTCGGCGCCAGCGACGCAACCGGAGTGGGAGCTGTCCCGCTCACCGAGGGATAGGTATTTCTCATCAAACGCGAACTGGACAGGCGGCTGCCCGGTCTCTTTTTGATCAATCTTGGCATACCAGGGGCTCGTATCGATGTGATCAAGGAACAGGTGCGGCTCGCGAAGCAGCTCGGTACGAAGGCCAATCTTGTGACGTTATGGACGGGTGGGAACGATGTTGTGCATGGTGATGATCCGAAGATCTTTCGGCAAGACCTCCGGTTCGTCCTTCAGACGCTTCGTGAGCATGTTTCGTCAAACATCGTGATCGGGAATCTACCCGATCTCACCCGGCTTCCACGTTTCCAACGAGCCCCAATTCCCGCGTGACGCTTGACAGGATCAACGCCTATAACGAAGGCATTGCCAAGGAAGCGCGCGACGCCGACGCGTCGGTCGTCGATTTATCCGCGCAACCGGTTCGCGAAGCGCTCATTCTTGACGCGGATGGTTTTCATCCGAATGACGCCGGCCATCGCGAAATCGCCCGGCTCTTCTTGCAGGCGATCTTAGTGAAGCTGAGCATGAAATAGAGGCAGGCATGGAAACGAAAGCCTATAAGACGCTGGCAGAAGCCGTGGAGGGTCTCAAACAACGAGGATCTGCGGCAAACTTCGAGTTGCTCGGCAAGACGTTTCGGGCGGTCGATAGCGGCCGGACATTTACCGCCGATCAGTTGACAATCGTCGAGCATCACCGGTTTGAAGGAGCCAGTGATCCGGATGACATGTCGGTTCTGTATGCCATCGAAGCCGGCGACGGCACGCGTGGAACCATTGCCGATGCGTTCGGCCCCCAAGCCGATCCTGATCTCGGGGCGTTTCTCAAAAATGTGAAGATGCGCGAAAGTCTCTAGCTGCGTCGTGAATCATGCGGCCTAGCGCCTCCACCTAAGCCGAATCTCTCCGGCAGGCACCATCGCTCTGCTTCAAATCTCCAGTACCAGTCCGATCTCGACCACCTGTTCAGCCGGCAGGTGGAAATAGGAGCTGGCTCGCTGGGTATTCCGCGACAGGAACACGAAGATCTTTTCTCTCCATATCGCCATGCCCGGTTTGGGCGTCGCCAGAAAAGTCAGCCGGCTGAGGAAGAACGTCGTCTCCTCAATCCGAAGAACATGGCCACGCGCTGCGAGTTGCGCGAGAACGCGCGGAATATCCGGCGTTTCCATAAAACCGCATTGCGCCACGATCTGGAACAGATTGTCGCGCAGGACGGTAATCTCCAACGGTCCTCCCGATGGAACGAACGGCACGTGCGCCGTAAGGACCGTGAGCAGATACACCTGTTCGTGAAGCGATTTGTTATGCCTGACGTTTTGCAGCAGCGCTGGCGGCGTCACTTCAGGAAGCTGGGAGAGAAACACGGCTTGACCGGCTGTCCTGTATTGCACGGTCGGCAAGACCTCCTGGACGAATCGGGCCAAGGAAGGAAACTGCGCACGGACATGGTCCGCCACAATCGCTCGACCTCGTGCCCATGTGCTCATGACGGTGAATATTGCCGCGCCAAGAAGGAGTGGAAACCAACCGCCATGCGGGATCTTCCGGGCGTTCGCGAGAAAGAACGCCAGGTCGATGAATAAAAAGCCTGCGACCGCCAAGGCGGCCGCAGGCGGGCTCCATTTCCAATGCGCCTGGGCAACCCGATACATGAGCAATGTCGTGATCACCATGGAGCCGGACACGGCGATGCCATAGGCCGCGGCCAGGTTGCTGGATGATCCGAATGAGAGGATCAGCCCGGCGGTCCCAATGAACATCATCCAATTCAGCACCCCAAAATAGATCTGCCCATGCTGCTCGGCGGAGGTGTGGGTGATCCGCAACGCCGGCAGATAGCCGAGTTGCACGGCTTGTAACGTCAACGAAAAGGCGCCGGACAGCATGGCCTGCGACGCGATCACGGTGGCGGCAGCGGCCAGCGCGATCAAAGGATAGAGCATCCAAGCCGGGGCCAAATGATAAAAGGGATTGACGAGCGCCGCCGGATCCCTCATCAACAACGCGCCCTGGCCGAAATATTGGAGCAGGAGCGCCGGCAGGGCGACGCAAAACCAGCCGAGTTGTATCGGCCGCCGTCCGAAATGACCCATGTCCGCATAGAGCGCCTCTGCTCCCGTCAGGACGAGAAAGACGCTGCCTAAAACCAGGAAACCGATGCCGGCATGTCGGATAAGAAACTCGATCGCATAGAGGGGATTGGCGGCGAGCAGCACCCCGGGTGTTTCAATCAGACTGGAAAGCCCGAGCAGTCCCATCGTGGCGAACCACATCAGCATGACGGGGCCGAAAATACCGCCGATTCTTCCGGACCCGCGCCGTTGGATGGTGAACAGCAGGGCCACGAGGATGACGGTGATGGGAAGGATGTAAGGATCGAAGAAATCGGTGCCCAAGGTCAGCCCCTCTACCGCGCTGAGGACGGAGATAGCCGGCGTAATAATACCGTCGCTATAGAGAAAGGCGGCGCCGATCAAGCCAAGGACCACGATCGGACTGAGTCCTTTGCGGAAATTCACCGGGTGGGATCGCTGGCTGAGCGCCATGAGCGCCAGCATGCCTCCTTCGCCGTCGTTATCGGCCTTCATGACGAACAATAAATACTTCACGGTCACGACCAGCAGAAGCGACCAGAGGATCATGGAGAGGATACCCAGCACGTTGTCGGTAGAGACCGGAAGGCCGTGCGAGTCGTGAAAACATTCGCGCAAGGCATACAGCGGGCTTGTGCCGATGTCGCCATAGACGACCCCCAGGGCGGCGATGGCCAAGGAGGCGGGAGGGGCTTGACTGTTCAGGTGCTTCGGCATCTACGTCCCAAGCTCAAGGGGGCCATGAGAGGTGTGGTTTTAAGTCGGCAGCCGGAACCCACGGGAGAGTGCTCAATCTGTCATTTGAGAAGGAGTTCGCTCGGGTGGTCTTGAAACTCGTCCTGGTAAATGCGGAAGGTTTCCAGGAGGACGGCCAGGATAATCGGACCGAGAAAAAGGCCAAGCAATCCGAAGGAAGCTAATCCACCCAACGAGGCAAAAAAGAGAAAGAGCATCGGCAGCTGAGCCTTGTTACCGATAAGGAACGGCTGCAGCAGATTGTCCATCAGACCGACGATTACCGTCCCGATGCCGATCATGAGGCATCCTTTTAGAACCGAGCCTGTGAAGAAGAGATAAAGAGCCACGGGAATCCAGACCAAGGCCGTGCCTCCGAACGGAAGCAGAGACAAGACGGCCGACAAGGCGCCGAGAAAGATGGAGAACCGTACTCCGAGCGCCCAATAGGCCAGCCCGGCCACCGTGCCTTGCGCGAGGGCTGTCAGCAATGTCCCCTGCATGACCGCGCCGATGGTGCCGTTCATCCGTTCGAAAATCTTCGCCTTGTGATCAGGGTCGAGCGGGATGGCCTGATAAAACCCTTTATAGAGGCGATCGCCGTCGCGGAAGAGAAAGAAAAGCGTAAAGACCATGACGAAAAAATCAGTGATGAACAGAAATGCATTCTTGGCTAGATCGGCCCCCTGCGCAAGGAGAAAGGAGCTGACCACCTTTCCGCCTTCGAGAACGGACGATTCGAGCTGTCCGCGATTTGCCAAAACCAGGCGTCCAAACATTTCCTGGCTGACCCCGCCGATGACCGGTAATTGCGAGATGGACACGCCCAGCTCGCGCAGGTGTCCCTCACGAAACCATTGCGCGGTCGCTTCATAAGCCTGCACGGCCTCCTGAATACCTAGAACGATCAGGTACAGGGCAGGCAAAACAGCGATGGACATCACGATCACCGTCATCGCGGCGGCTGCCACCTGCGGCCTATTCCGTACGGCGGTCAACAGCTTCTGGTAGAGCGGATAAAAAGTGGCCGTGAGAATAACGGCCCACATGATCGGATAGAAGAAGGGACTGAGGATGATGCCCAGTTGCCACATGAGCAACAGGACGATGCTAAAGAAGGTGAAGGAAAAGAGTTGCCTGCGAGTCACTGGTCCATCCGTTTCGCCATAACGCCCGACGGGAAAGCTCGGCCTGCGGCGTCGATGTCATGCGATGAGTGGAACTATAACATGTCTGGCAGGCTGCGGAAAAACTCGGTATTTGCCAAATATGGCGCTGCGATCTGACGTATGGCAATGGTGCCAGAATAGCCTGCAGGATGTTCAAAAAGGCCGTCCAGCGCGGCCGCAGCGAGCGAAAACGCGAAGCGTACCCTTGCGGTACGTTGAGCCTCTGAGCGATGCGAGAACAAAGCTGGCGGACTTTTTCAGCATCCTGCTGGAGATGTCAGCGTTGCAGCCGGAACGACAGGGGAATGAGCTCCTGCCACAGTTCATCCCGCGACATATCACGATCCAGCGCGGTCGTCCCGTGAAGAACCGTGATATTCCGCGGCGCGAATGAACCACGTCCTCGGCGATTTACGTCAAACTCTCGTAAACGCAACGGTTTAGTTCCTCGATTACGGCTATTCAGCCCTGGTATGTGCCCTGCATTCCACCGTGAATACTCTCTCAACATCGGTGACAGGAACGAGTGAGCGCAGGACAAAAGAAGGGGGATTTCAATGAAATGCACACGCTGTAGCGGGTTCATGCTGATTGAGTCGCTCTATGATATGACACATGAAGACGTGGGGGTCGGGAAATTCGGCGCACGCTGCATCAACTGTGGAAATATAGAAGATTCAGTGATCTGCCGAAACCGGGTGGTTCGGCCCTCGCTCCGGAACGCGCCCCGCGGGGGAGCAGTGGAGGCAGGCGTCATTTCCATGTGGTAAATCATCCATACGCTCGCGACGTGCTACGAATCGTACGGCATGCGGCTCACGAGCAAATCTTTCAGCCGGCCGTTCGCCGCTATGTGATTGCGTCCTCAGTCTGGACGGAAAAATTCATCTCCAGCCGTTCGGCCATCGTTTCCATCCTTATCGAACGCAGTTCCGATTTGAAGGTCCTTTCATCTAGAAGTTCATGAATTCTTCTGCTAGATTCGCCCGCGGGCCATCAAAGTCATGACTCGCTTTGCAGGACATTGACCATCTCCACATCTAAGCAGGCTGTTGAAGAACTCTTTGGAGGCGCAATCCGGCTCTTCATGGGGGTCGTTCGCCCCAGGCGCCGCTTGCGGAAAGACCGGTAACCGCCATACATGTCCTCTATGACGACAGTTATTTCGGACGCAGCACAGCAGAAAATCGTCGATCTTCTTGCCAAGGAACTCGGCGTGGCCTCTCCGCAAGTGGCCGCGGCGGTGACGTTGCTGGACGGCGGGGCGACGGTGCCCTTCATCGCCCGTTATCGCAAGGAGGCCACCAACAATCTGGACGATACGCATCTGCGCAACTTGGAGGAACGGCTGCTGTATCTGCGGGAACTGGAAGAGCGGCGCGGAGCGATCCTCGCTTCGATCGAGGAACAGGGCAAATTGACCGACGAGCTGCGCCGTACCATAGAACAGGCGGCGACGAAACAATCTCTAGAAGATATGTATTTGCCGTACAAGCCCAAGCGCCGCACGCGGGCGCAGATTGCGCGTCAGGCCGGCCTGGAGCCCTTGGCCGATGCGCTCCTTGGGGACCCCACGCTCGATCCCGAGCAGGAGGCCATGAAGTTCATCAAGGTGATCGCGGCAACCGAGGGAGTCGAGGCCGTCAACGTTCCCGATGTGAAAAGCGCGCTTGAAGGCGCCCGCGATATTCTGGTCGAACGATTCGCCGAAACCGCCGGCCTGCTCGCCGTCCTCCGCGCCAAATTATGGAATGAGGGCATCGTCTCCTCCACCGTCATGTCCGGCAAGGAAACGGCCGAGGAAGAAAAATTCCGCGACTATTACTCCTATTCGGAGACTATCCGTACGATCCCCTCGCATCGCGCGCTGGCCCTGTTCCGGGGTCGCGCGCTCGGTGTGCTGAAGATCGACCTGAGCTTGGACGAGACCGCCGAAACCCTGGTACCGCATCCTTGCGCCGCCATGATCGCGGCCCATTTCCACATTGAAAATCGCGGCCGCCGCGCCGACAAATGGCTCACCGATCTTTGCTACTGGACTTGGCGAGTCAAGGCGCATCTGCATCTCAGCACCGAGCTGCTGTTGCAGGTGCGTGAAGCGGCTGAAGCTGAGGCCATCAAGATTTTTGGTCGCAATCTGCATGAGCTCTTGCTCGCGGCGCCTGCCGGACCCAAAGCCGTCCTCGGCCTCGATCCCGGTATCCGCACCGGCTGCAAGGTGGCGATTGTGGATCCTACCGGGAAATTGCTGGAGACCGCCACGATTTACCCTCATCCACCGCGCAACGATTGGCAGGGATCGCTGGCGACGATCGTTCAGCTGGTGATCCGGCATGGGGTCGAGTTGATCTCAATCGGCAACGGAACCGCCAGCCGCGAAACCGATAGGCTCGCCGCGGAGGTCATTAAGCTGGTGGCGGAGAAGAAGCCGGAACAGAAGTTGGCCAAGATCGTGATAAGTGAAGCCGGCGCGTCGGTCTATTCGGCCTCCGCCTTTGCCGCCGCCGAGTTTCCGGCCTTGGACGTGAGCCTGCGCGGCGCCGTGTCCATTGCCAGGCGTTTGCAGGATCCTCTGGCCGAGCTGGTCAAGATCGATCCCAAATC
This sequence comes from Nitrospira sp., assembly GCA_020697375.1. Next base: position 7,171 of record JAJFBJ010000079.1, read on the forward strand.
GATCGGAGTCGGCCAATACCAGCACGACGTGAATCAGCGCGCCCTCGCGCGATCTCTCGATGCGACCGTCGAGGACTGCGTCAACGCGGTGGGTGTGGATGCCAACACGGCATCGGCTCCGCTGCTGGCCAGGGTGTCCGGACTCAATCGCGTGCTGGCCCAGAATATCGTGGAGTATCGCGATGCCCATGGGCCGTTCCCGAACCGCCTCATGATCCGGAAGGTGCCGCGTCTGGGCGAGAAGACGTTCGAGCAGGCGGCTGGGTTCCTGCGCGTCAACGATGGGGACAATCCATTGGATCGTTCTGCCGTACATCCGGAAGCCTATCCGGTGGTCGAGCGAATCCTGGCGCGAATCAATAAAGGAATCGGCGAGGTCATGGGCCGGCCGGCGGCGCTGAAGGGGCTGTCACCCGCGGAATTTACCAATGAGACGTTCGGCTTGCCGACGGTCCGCGACATCCTTATGGAGTTGGAAAAGCCCGGTCGTGATCCGCGGCCGGAATTCAAGACGGCGACGTTCCGGGAGGGTGTCGAATCGCTTGCGGATTTACAGCCCGGCATGGTTCTCGAAGGGGTGGTGACCAACGTTGCGGCCTTTGGCGCCTTCGTCGATATCGGGGTGCATCAGGACGGCTTGGTCCATGTGTCCGCCTTGGCACATACGTACGTCAAGGATCCGCACGAAGTCGTGAAGCCTGGTCAGATCGTGAAGGTCAAGGTGCTGGCAGTCGATGTGCTTCGCCAACGGATTTCCCTCACCATGCGCACCGACGACACAGTGAGTGCGGCTTCGCGCTCCGACGTTCGTCCGGAAGGAGTGCGTGACGCGCGCGACCGGCGTCCTTCCGATTCACAGCGTGCGTCGGTTCGCGAACCTCAGCCAACCGGCGCGTTCGCCATGGCGCTGGCGCGGGCCCGGCAGAAGAAATAGCCGGGCCCGCTTTGCCCTGCTATGGCATGATAAAGGAGAATTACGGTACGACCTTGAAGAAATTCCCGCCTTTTGCCGCCTCGTCGTCGGTGCCCCAGGCAACCGTCTTCTCCTGCCGCTTGAGGAGCGGTACGTGTTTGGAACAATGGATGTAGGCTTCCTCCACCGCGACGATGATCCAGGCTTCCGGATGACGTCCACCCTTGATGTGATCAGCCTCCGCCAGACCAGCGGGAACGTGCGGTAAACCGGCCGCCTCGCTCGAATCCAGCACGCGTGCGGTCCCGTTGACGTGGAGCCCGATGGTCGTCTGAAAGTAATCGAGAAAGATCAGGCCGATATGGGGGTTGTCCAGGATATTGCCTACGCTGGCCAGCACGCCGTTGCCCCGATATTCCGGATACAGCAACGTCTTTTCGTCCAACACCTGCACGAACCCCGGGGCACCGGCTCGAAAGGAGCAATCACACTCGCCTCGGGCATCGGCCGTGGCGATATAAACCATCTCCATCCGGCTGACGAACTGCTGCATCTGCTGATTCAGGTGATTCAGCATTTGTTTGGCGTAGAAGCCGGCGGCCCGCCCGGTCGTCCCGAATCGTTGTTGAGCCTGCCGTTCGCCCGATGATCCAGGCCCTGCCATAATCCACGCTCCTTCGGCCCCATGCCGTCTTCTGCCGCCATGAGTTCGGATCAGAATTGATATGTCCGCTGTATTGTCTCTCGCGCAAGGTCGCTCTGTCGATGCCCCGGCGGGATCCGGAATCAAGCGGGATGGAGGCCTGGAGGGCGGGTTTAACTGCCGGGCTCGTACGTTTTCAACTTGCTGAGCAGAGTCTTGTAATCGATGCGAAGGACCTGGGCGGCTTTCGTCTTATTCCCGCCGCTGGCCTTAAGCACCAATTCGATATGGCGGCGTTCGACCTCGCAGAGCGGGAGTTGCCACTGATCTTCTGACGAGGCAGCCGATGGCGATCGCGGGAGGATCTGAAGTACTTCATCTCTTGTAATCGGTCCGCCGTTCGAGCTCATGAGCACGATCCGCTCGATGATGTTGCGTAACTCACGGACATTGCCCGGCCAACGATAGGTCGCCAGATGCCGCAAGGTCTCCGGCGTGAGGGTCCGAGTGGTCGCTCCCGGCATGCGGAGGCTGTTCACGATATGGCCGGCGAGCGCGGGAAGGTCTTCCTGCCTCTCCCGTAGCGGCGGAACCAGCAGCGTGACAGTGTTGATGCGATAGAGCAAATCGTCGCGAAAGCGGCCCTGCAATATCAATTCTTGCAAGTCCCGGTTGGTGGCGCAGATGAGGCGGACATCGGCTCGTAGCGCGCGCGTGCTGCCGACGGGCCGGTATTCGCCACGGTCCAAAAACCGCAAGAGACTGACTTGCATCGGTCCCGGCATTTCCCCGACTTCATCCAGAAAAAGCGACCCGCCGTCGGCGGCGGAGATCAGCCCGGCCTTGGCCGTCGTGGCTCCGGTAAACGCGCCTTTCTCATAGCCGAATAGTTCGCTCTCGAGCAGTTCACGGCTCAGCGCCCCGCAGTTGACGGCGATGCAGGGGCCGTCGGCCCGGCGGCTCTGCATGTGCAGTAGACGAGCGACGACTTCTTTTCCGGAACCGGTTTCCCCCTGAATGAGCACAGGCGCCTGCGATGGGGCGACCTGGGCGATCTGGGACTTCAATGTCCGCCAGGCCTGGCTCACGCCCTCGACAATGGCATTCTGCCGGTAGCCACCCAAGCGTGCCGCCCGGTTTTCGCGCCGGAGCCCGCGCACCGTACGGAGTCTGGCCAGCGTCGACTTCACGGCCGCGCCGTCGAACGGAGTGTCTTTGATGAGGAAATCCCATGCCCCTTCCTTGATGGCCGCGACGGCATCCTTCACGTCGCCCTGGCCGGTCAATACGATGACATCGACGTCCGGTTGATGCTCCTTCACCCAGCGCAGCACGGCCCGGCCGTCGATGCCCGGCATGCGAAGGTCGGTGATGACGCAATCGAACGAGGCGCTGCGAAGCAGATCGAGGCCCTGTTGCCCGCCATCGACGCTCCGCACTTCGCATCCTTCTTCGCCGAGCGCCTGCGCCACGATGAGGCGGACAAATTCTTCGTCGTCGATAATGAGGGTGTGCATGCCGTGAAAGGACACTCGCCGTCAGTTCGTTCGTCGTTCGGGTAACGGGCGGGAGGAGATGGCATCGATGCGTTCAGGGAATGCCATAGAGAAGGTGCTGCCTGTTCCCATGGTGGATTCCGCCCAGGCCCGGCCATTGTGTTTATCCATGACCAGCCTCACGATGGCCAGACCCACTCCCGTGCCCTCATAATCCTGCGGCCCGTGCAGTCGTTCGAAGAGGCCGAAAATCTTGTCATTCTGTGTCGAGTCGAACCCGATGCCGTTGTCCCGGATCCAGAGAATGCGTTCGGTCTGTGTCTGTGTACCGCCGATGGTAATGCTGGGCGCCTTGCTGTGGCGGGAAAATTTCGCGGCGTTATCGAGCAGGTTGGCGATGGCCTGACGGACGCTCACTGGTTCGCCGTAGAGATCGGCATAGGGCAGTTCGACATGGACCTTGGGTTTCGGTCCCTGCAGACTGCTGAACCGGTCGGTGATAAGGCTGCCGATCATCTCCAGGATGTTGAAGCGCTGTCGGGGAAGATCCTGCTGCTCCAGCCGGGAATATTTCAGGAGGGCGTCGATCATGTGCGTCAGGCGCAGAGCGGAACGCCGGATGACGTCGATGTGGTGGCGGACCTGCTGATCGCTACTGTCTGTAAACTGTTTGTCCAGCAACGAGGAGAAGCCTTCGATCTCCCGCAACGGACCCTTGAGATCATGCGCAACGGAATAGGTAAAGGCTTCGAGCTCTTTCGTCTTGCGGGCGATCGCGGCCGTTTGATCACGCAGGCCGGCGACCATGGAAGAGAGTGAGGCCGCCAGTATTCCGACTTCATCGCGGCTGGGCCAGGCTTCGAACCGGGCCGTCAGGTCGTGATGGGCGACGCGGTCCGCCGTAACGGACAAACGCTGGAGCGGTTTGGCGATCTGTCGATTCACGATGAGGTAGGTCGCGGTGATGACCAGTCCGAGAACGCCCACCAGTCCTACAGCGATCCACCGTGCCTCCCGCAGCAGGAGGTCGCCTTCCAGTTTCATTTCCACATCGATATCGCTGTGGGTCTTGACCAGCTGATCCAGTTTGTCCATGAGCTGTGTAAGCAACTCGTCGGCCTTGATGGAGGGAGGATGGCCGGCCTGGTCGGTTTTCGGACGAGGGACGAGGGCGGCCTTCCAGAGGCCGTTCAGGTCCTGTAATGCTTGGTCGATCTGCTCGATGGCGCGATCTTCCTGATCGGCGAGGTCCACCCGTCGATGCTCGGTCAACATGCCGAAAAGAATCGGATGCGTGCGCGCGGCGTGGGTGGAGCGATACAAATCCAGCAAACCGCGAAGTTGGCCGGCATGGCGGCTCAACTGGGTGAGAGTCTCATCCGCATCGACCTTATCGACCGTCCCTCCCTGTTCCAGAAACAGGTGCAGGACCAGATCCATTTCATAGACGGAGCGTTGCATGGTGGCCGCCGTGACGATGGCCGGCACGGTGATGCGCTTATGGCGATCGACGTAGCTGTTGATGCGGCTGAGATAAAAGATCAGCGCCGTCAAGCTCAAGGCGAGCAGGCCGAGGATGATTCCGAAGGAGATGAAGAACTTTTGTCCGATGGAGCGGTCGTGGAGCCAGCGCATGGAGACCTCTTGTACTCGCGTACCGTACCATAGCGATTTGGCCCGTACCAGTCAGGTCCAAGAGGTTGATCGTTCTGCGCCGTCTGTTACTCCAGCAACAGTCGTCCCGCAGAGTTTGCTTAATAATCCACCATGCAATCAGTTACTGCGGCGCTGCCTCGCCTTGCCACAGCATGTCATATCCCAATTCCTTGCTGTCCGAACACATGGAGGCCAATGCGGCGAACTTGCGATGAAAAACTTGGTCGGCATGGGATCGTTCATGGTCTTCAAAGGAGCGCCAATAGGTCACGATCACGTAATGCTCGGCCGTGTCCTTAGATTTGTTGAGTGAGCCCTCGTCGGAGATGAAGCCGGAAAATCTGAACACCTGTCCGGCGATGAAGCCTCCTTTGTCGCCGCCATAGGTTTCCTTGACGACGCTGCACAGTTCTCCGACAGCCAGCTCCACGTCGTCGAACGTGATACCGGGCTTGAGCGTCACGCTGTTGAACAGCATCTTCGCCCCGAATGGAAGCGTAATCGGACTGAACATGGTGCCCTCCTGGCTTGGGATGTTGGGAGAGTAGAGGCCTGCCGCTGCAGGAATAAAAAACTATGAGCGTGATTCTACACTAGGCGGGTGGATACTTGATGTGATTTAAACTTGCGGTGGCCCCGTTGAGGTCGTCCGCACAGATCCATGCCTCTCGATTGAGGCTCGATTGAAGACCCGCTATCGAACAGGGAGGCAACATAGGCCTTCAGTCATCATGGAATGGAGACAGGCCGTGCGCGGCGCCGTCGTGGGCTCTATTTCATTGCGCTTTCCCGGCCTCTTCCACCGCTTTGGTCCAGGCTCCTTGCGGACTGAAGAGCGCGCCGAAGACATGGTCCCATCCTCCAAGGTCTGCGATCGTAAAGGCATGGGGCGGATGGGCAAAGGCCGCTGCCGATGCCTTTGCGACGGCCTCGTTCGTCGGCCGGAAACCGTATTCCACAAAGGCCTGTTGGGCTTCCTCGCCGTTCAGGAACGACAGGAACGCATCCGCGAGATCCCGCACATGGTGGCGATCGGCATTCCGGTCGATCACGGCGATCGGGTTTTCGATCACGACCGTTTCAGAAGGAAAAATCAGTTCGTACGGGCGTCCCTGTTTGATGCGTGGCAGGAGCTCGTTTTCATAGGTGACGATCACATCTCCCACGCCGCGCTCGAAGGTCGTCACAGATTCACGGCCGCTCTTGTCCATGACCTTGACGTTGCGCTGCACCCGTTTGACGAGATCGGCGGCATGCTGATCCGTCGCGGAGCCGGCGAGGCCTTTCTGTTTCCCAGCCTGGAGGCCCGCCCCGTAAATCGCGATGACATCCCACATCGCGCCGCCGGAGGTTTTTGGGCTGGGATAGAGAACCTCTACGCCAGGCTTCGTGAGATCTTCCCAGCCCTGGACGGCCTTGGGGTTTCTTTGCGGACGCCCAGCACGACGACGGATGTCGTCACGATGCCTTTCTGCGGGCCCTTCTTCCAGTCGTAGGTCGCGAGGCCGGCTTTCACTAACTGCTGAAGATCGCTCTCCAACGACAGCGCCGCGATATCCGCCTCAAGCCCTCCGACGACGGCACGGGCCTGCGCGCCGCACGCGGCGAAGGAACTCCGAATCTGAATCGTTTCCCCGGTGTTCTGTTTCCACTGCCGGATGAACGCGGGGATGATGCGTTTTTCATAGGCCTCTTTGGGAACGGTATAGGCAGCGAGGAGCAATTCCCTGGTCTCTGCGCCGGCCGTTGCATGATGGATCGTGAAAAGGGATAGCGCTGTCGATACTATTGCGATGATTCTGAAATTCATGATGATGAATACTCCCGTCGTCCTTGGGCGGTTCTGCGATTCCAACTGTTTCCTTCTGACTATCTGCAGGCGAGCCAGTGCATCAGATCGAGCGGCCGGTGATCTGCCACTCTGACCTGACGCCCCCGCTTCTGGAAAAAGACGGGAAGGCCGCGAGGCGAGGTTTCGTACGAACCTTTCTCGCCAATGTGTGGTTCACCAGATCCAATACCAGCAGCACGGCTTCCGTATCTTTGGGAATGGACTTCGTCATGTCCCTTGTCTTCCGTCCGCTCCAATGGTCGACGCAACCGTGGCCGCCGGCTCGCGCCCGCTGTTTGATCGCATCGACTGAATCACCACCGACGACCAGGATCGACATGGAAGCTCCTCTCCCATTGGTCGCTCAGGGCTGCGGTGGAGAATTCTCTCTGCGGCGATCCAGTCCCGGTTGGGACGGCATGGAAGCCAAAGCCTCCCGGTATCGGATCTGCAACTCTTCCCGCTGGTCGGGGGCGAACAACCGTCCGGCAGAACTCACCTTGGCGAGGTATTCTTCTGGCTCGAAGGTGACGTCGAATTCCGCCGAAACCTCCGGAACGTTCGGCATCTGCCGTTCGTATTTACTGATATCGGGTCCCCGACTATGCCGATCGTGGACTTCGCTCAACGACAACAGCAGCAGAGGGTCCCGCACAGAGAGCCAGCCCGTGGTGGTTTCTTCCTCCCCATGCTCGGTGGCATGGCTCAAATGGTAATAGACCCGTTCGGAAGGGGAGGCCTGAGCGAGGGCCTTGGCCAGGGCCGGCGCCAAAACCGCAATCTCCTCATCCCGGAACGCTCTGGTCTTATCGGCTTGACCGGCGAAGAGGCGATGTATGGCGTTTCGTCGTTCCCACACGCGCACGCCTCGGAGTAGCGTGCCGATCTCTGTGGCGCTCAACGCAGCCGGATGTGAATTGACTATCGAGTCGGGGTCTTGTTCCACACGGACCAGGTTCAGACCCGATTGATAGATGGGCTTCGATGCGGTGACAGGCTTGCTCGCGCAACCGGTGGCGAGAGTCAGTCCTAGGAGCATGACTCCAATTCCGGCCGACCAAGGACTTGCCTGGATTGCTGCGTTCCGGATACTGTTCATGGTTTCACCTCCTGCCGCTCAGCCACCCCGACGTCCGGCGAGACGCGATCGAACCCATATTCCTGCAGCAAGGCTTGTGTTTGAGGAGCGAGCAGGTATTTGATGAAGTCGGCGGCGCCGGAAATGTTCTTGGCCGTCCACACGGTTGCGACTCCATAGCGGACTGGTGTGTGGGATTCGACCGGAGCCGTATCCAGCACGCGAACCTTGGCATTGGAAACGGCATCGGTGCGATAGACGACGCCGAGATCGGCTTCGCCTTTGGCCACGAGATCCAGAACGGCGCGAGAG
>JAJFBJ010000080.1 GCA_020697375.1 Nitrospira sp.
GCACAAATTACCGCCAGCATTGGCGTCAGGGTGTCGCTCACCCATCGTTTCACATCTTGCAGGGTCTGCACCTGCGTCTCCTGGGCTAATCGCCCCTTTGAAATCCCTCCGTCAGAAGGGCGTACCACTCCAGCACTGGAGCCCGGTACCGTTCTTCATCCTCGGCATCCTTCGGGATCTGCCGGAAATCCACATACGATCGAAGTAAGCCGATCACAAACTCCTTCCAGTCCGCTTCGTCTAAGGTGGCCAATGCGCGGGCACACTGTTCGGCCCGATCCTTCTTGAGTTCCAATTCCCACCGGCTGCCATACTCCTCCCAATTCGCCTGTTCCTTACTCTTGAGTTCGAGGCGCTTGTCGTAAATGCGCAAGAGGGTCTGGCTCTGCGGACTCCCGAAATACATGGTCTCGCCCGTCGTGGCTCCGTCGCCATGCGTCAGGTTGGAGACAATGTGTCGGACCTGCGCCGCACGCGTCACACATTGGCCGGCAGCAACGGCTTCTCGAACCGTCGAGACGGAAACGGTCGCGGCTCGATCATCGAGGGCACAGTCGATTCGAGTCACGTGCCCTTGCTGCGCATGGACCCACTTCAGAAGCACTCGAATCTGATCGACTGTGAGCGCAGAGATCAAACCGCCAGAGAGATCGACATGGATTTCATTCGGACGACGAGGCGCGTTCGTGCCCAGTTTACCCACTCCTCGCAGTCCATCTGTCTTGACCCATGAGAGGGGATAGCCTCGAAAGCCACCTTTGGCCCGACTCCACTCTCCACCGAGGACCTTCATGGTCTCTTGAGGATTGCTGGCCAGGACCGTAAAGGCCAACCAATCAATGGAGAGAGTGAAGGTAGAATCCATCGAACCTATCGACCTCCTGTAAGGAGCGCTGTAGGTAGCGCCCCCGTGTTACCAAGACGGGGGCCATTCCGCTCCGCCCCGCAGCCTATCGGCATGCGGCGCGGACCGGCTTTGCTTGTTGATGGTGAGGCGGATAGCACTGTTTTCAGCGTCCTTCTTGTGCTGGTCGGGTCAGTTTTTGTCGGACTACCGCAAAGGCCTTTTCTCCTACTTCCCTTGCTACGATCTTGATCGCATCGGCCTTGCCATCCATCACCATGCTCATCAAAACCGCCCCGCGAACATACTTGGAGACGGTGGTCCCTTCATCTGCAGCACATCGCTCGATGAGCTTACGTTCTTGCTCGGTGACCTTAAATTGCAGTGTTTGAGTTTTGGTGTCGTCCAATTTCATCACGTCCCTCCTCTATATATAATATATAACATAATACTTACGAGGTGCAAGTGAGCCCGAATACATTGTCTGAGGATTAACCGCAGCGGACGCCTCCTCCATCCTGCTGGAGGGTCGTTGACAGTCGCGCATCAATAATAATTACGCTACCTGATATCAATACCTTGACATCGTGAAATTGCGCCCTGCCGTTGACAGCGCACCTCAAGCCCTGTATTGTGGCCGTGACGTTGTGAACCATGCCGACTGTCCCATCTCTCGCGCCATTCCAATTTTTCCTGCGCGGCTGATTCTCCAGTCTTCACTGCTTCTACGCCACTGTCTCTGCTTTTAATCACGGGCCGGAGCATGTCTGCGTGCAGGTCGGCCCTGACAACCGAGTGCCGCTTCTGCAGCCACCCACTAAGGAGAGTGCGATGACACCAGAACAATTTCAGCAATTTTGGCCGCAGCTCAAGGGGCCCTTGAAAGCCCACTGGGACAAAATCACGGAGAGTGACCTCGACGCGATTCAGGGGGACCTCGCCACGTTCACCGACATTCTGCAAAAGCGATATGGCGAAGTGGACAAGCATGAAGTGCGAATCTGGGCGGATCGTCGGCATTCCGTATGGAGCGGAAACTACCTCGGATACAAAGACCCTCAGTCGGCGAAGACATAAACGTGCTTGATTGAGCGCTCAGGCTTTCGGTGAGTCAGTTCACCCTTCGGATGTGAAACAGAAAGAGAGTCGGCATATGCCTAAAATCGTCATCAATAAAAGTTATGACCGGTTCTGTGTGAGCCACAAAGCGTTCCTCCGCCTGCGGGAGTTGGAGCAACCGGATGCCTTGAAGGAGACCGATCATGGGGCCTACTGGCCGGCGGCCGCTAGTCCTCAAGAGCCGAGCCTCAATCAATGTGGACAGCTGATCCCTCGAGATGATCACAGGCTCGTGCAAGTGGTGGAAGAGTTAGGTGCGGAAGCGAATGGGCATTGCGCCGAACTCAAGGTCGTGACTATCCCCGATGACGTGCAGTGGGTCATCGTAAAAAAAGATGGAAGCGAACAAGTGAGCGAACAACACCGCACCTGGAGCTGACCTGATGCACCTGGAGTGAGCGGCTCCTAGCCTAGAACGTCCGCGCTTGCATCCCCCTCTGGCCGCCTGTGGCTTGAACCCACGTGTTCGGTATGGGCGGAACCATACTGCTCAGACACCCGTCGTCAGGCAGCCCTGAAGAGACCACACACCACCGGAATGATCACACCAGTAGGGAAACCATTATGAATCACGAGATGTCGCTCACTGATCAAATCCTGGATGCAGTGGCCAGGATGCCTGACTGCAGAATTGAGCAGTTGGCCTCCCAGCTTCCCGACCTGACCTCGTCTCAGCTCCTTCGTGAGGTCAATCGCCTGAGCCAAACGGGCCATGTTCGTCTTGTGTTAGATGGACGGGGCATTGTATCTGTGCGATGTGCCGACGAGCGGCCTCGACAGCAGGCCGTGGCTTCTTAATCAAGCTGCATCAAACCTGAGGAGGATCCCAATGGAACAGGCACAATTAGACTATCAGCTGCTGACGACCCCTGAACTTACTGAGTTACTCTCCCGGCATATCAATAACGCGGCGATCGCTAAGGTCATCAAAGATGCCATGCAACGGCGCCTCACGGATGCCGGCCCAGTGGTCACTTCAGATAAGCCGTGTGACTAGTAGCAAGAGCTTTGACAGAGTTTTCCGGAGGAAGCGGCGAATGGATGTCATATGGTTGTAAATGATGACAAATATGAGCGTGCATTTAGGATTCTGGCCACAGAGATGTTTTCCTTATGGCTTAAACTGCATGTACTCTCCAACATTGTGGAGGCTCACCTCCCGCAGGAAGAGAAAGGCCTAGTGGATAAATCTTCGGCCAATTACCTCCGTTCGCATGGAGACCAGTCCCTCATAGGCTTCTTCGATCACTTACGGCAAATGGCCAACCGTGACCAATCGGCTCAGGACGCGCCTCATGAGACGTTGGATGCGCTATGGAGTGAGTTTGAAACCATGCGAGTCCAGCATAGCCAGGACGTGGCCGAGCGCGAATGGCGACGGTTGTGGGGAGCCCTTTAATCAAGACGTGTCGCGCCAGCGGGCTGAGGCGAACCTGTTACATATTCCCGCCATCGCAAGCGCAGACTTTATCGTGCTTGTTCGTGTGTTCTGGCGATCCTAGCCCGGAGCGATACTGGAAGGACGGAGTGCCGCAATCTTCGGCAGAAAGGCACCTATGTCAGGGCTGAATGAGCATCCCATCAAAGAGAAAAAAGAAGCTATTTTGTCGCTCTGGGAAGAACGCTGCGTCAAGGAAGTGAAATCCGCTCGTGAGGCAGGTTCCCGCGCCCTTCGCGATTCGCTCCCTCTCTACCTCGATCATTTAGACGAAGCGCTGGCAGTTAATCATAAGAAGATGGCCGGACAAGCGGGTATTCTTGATCGAGAAGCCAAGCGTATAGGAAAAATGCACGGCGCCGATCGGGCGTTCAATACGAGATACACCCTCAGTGAAGTCGTCGAGGAGTATAATATTCTGCGGGAAGTCCTCTTCAATGTGCTAGAGCGAGACGGACCGATGTCCCAGGTCACGCGGGACACTGTGCTCGACTCAATCCACCAAGCGGTGAAGAACGCCGTGGTGGAATTCACCGAGGCGCATGCGGAGTCTCAACAGACATATACTCACACGCTGACACACGACCTCAGAACTCCCATCAGTGTGGCCAAGATGAATGCCCACTTAGCACTGAAATGCTCCGGAATTCCCACGTCTGTCACGGATTGTATCAAAAGAAACGTCATCAGTTTGAACCGTTTGGACTCCATGATCCAAAATCTGCTTGATGTGAGCCGAATTCGGGCGGGGGAGAGTCTGAGCCTTCAATATCAGCCGTGTGATCTGGAGCGCCTGATTCGCGAAGTCGTCGACGAGATGACGATCGTGCACGGGCCGCGATTCGTGGTCAAGACAAACGGCCCATATGAGGGAAACTGGGGGCAAGATGCGTTGAGACGGGCCGTGGAGAATCTGATCGATAATGCCGCGAAGTATGGAGCTGAGGAGTCTCCAATCACTGTTTCCGCGAAAGATAGCGGAGTGGCTGTTGAAATTTGTGTCCACAATGTGGGGTCATTTATACCGGAAAACGAGATTCCGCGAATGTTCGAGAAATTCCGGAGGTCGCAGTCGTCTCAAGACGAAACGCAACCAGGGTGGGGCTTGGGGCTGACCCTCGTGCAAGCTGTCGTCGAGGATCACCAAGGGAAAATCCGTGTGCATAGTTCGGAAGATGCGGGGACGACTTTCGTCCTAGAACTTCCTCATGGAGGTGCGCCTCACAATTGATTGCGTGCGGGGATGAACCTAAGGCCGAAGGGAAATTAAAAGAATTTCTAGGCTGAGGATGGTGGCTTAATGCCATATATGGCCTCACCGTGCCAAGTGATATCAAAGCGTTACATGAGGGGGCAGTCAAGAACCGGGCCCTGCCAGATTAGCGGTATAGAAATTTATACATCGACCTTCTGTCTTCTCTTCCACTGATGATATGCCATATGCAGGACTTGGAGATGATTATCGATGAACAGTAACTCCATTTCATCAAGCGGTTTATCACTGTGCAGCACTTCGCATAAGGCAAGGCAGCACTTCCCAAATTCCTTGAGCGTGTTGTCAGTTTCTGTTTTCTGTTTCTCTTTTGACAATTGTATTTCTCCGGTAGAAAAGATGGGCAGCTACGGAGTGGCATTGGCACGAATGCGGCAGATGGTTTCATAGAGATCAGCTCCGACATCCTCCTTATTCAAGTATTCACTCGCTCCGGCTCGTAGCATTGCCTCTCGCACGGATCCCGCCAGATTGACCGACAAGCCTATAATTACCACGCTTGGTTGCACCTCTTTGATCAACCGAGTTGCCTGCACGCCATCCATACGCGGCATATTGACATCCATCACAATCACAGCAGGTTGCAACTCTTTCGCATACTGCACTGCCTCGAGTCCGTTGCTGGCTTCACCCACCACGTGAATATCCACGTATTCTTCCAAGACTGCTCGAATGCCTTTCCGCATGAGGGGATGGTCATCGACCAAGAGCACCGTCGTCATGCCCGATCTCTGCGAGGCCGGCCGATGGGAGAGTGCTCAGTCTCTGAGGTGACGTTCTTATTGGTTGAGAAGAGAAAATAAGGCACTCGGACAGTCATGTGGCTCACGTATGAGCTGCCTTTGGTACATGACCCATAGAGGGTGACGAGACGCTGCATGCCTTCGGCTGTTGTTGTCAATTGGAGGGTCTCCCAATGATAAGCTTACAGGAGCAAAGACTATGCACCAGGAGAACCTGAAAAGGCACAAGGAATAACCCTAGGGAGTCTGGACTGACCCCCTGAATTGAGACATACGAGCACATTGGGCACGCGGGAGGATGTGGCGCGTGGTTAGAGGCCTGTTAGAACAACAGTTCCGATGGCCTTGGCAGATGGCTGTCGATTCAATGAGGCAGGGCGTTACTATCGGGTGGCGCATGACCTGGGCATCCATCGGCGACTGTTGTATGCCTGGCGCCAAAAGTTCGAGCCGGTGGAGAGCTCCTAAGGACCGTCGGCAAATTCCCGCGAGGCCCGATGAGAAGAAACCTGTCAATAGAGAGGTCACCCCAAATCATTGTGCTAATTTTGTGCTACAAATTTTCTAAAACCATCAATCTCTATCTAATCTATCGATTCACTGGAGAGCGTCCAAGTATTCGTTTCTACAACTAAAACGGGGAAACCATTTGTAACACCGAGCGTTTTAAAAACCGCCCTGTCCTGATTCGTAAACCACAGGTCGACGACATTGCAAAGGAGCTGGTCTAGCATCGGAATCAGAGGGGCATAACATCCGTCTGACTCCTAAAGGTGGGGAGCTATTCTGTGATCCAAAAAGTAGCATAAAATGTGCTTCACTTAATGTTAAGCAAGCGAAGGAATAATGCGGAGTGACAGGATAGAAAGACCTTCAATATATCCTTGGAGGACATCGCCCCCTGTGACGGATCCCACATTGTCAGGAGTGCCCGTATAAATGAGATCTCCAGCTTTGAGCTCGAACGCTTCTGATAAATTCGAAATTTGCTCTGCGACCGACCAGATCATGTGTGACAGATCGGCATCTTGCTTCACCGCTCCATTGACACGAAGTTGAATCTTTCCTTTTGTCAGGTGTCCGATCTTTGAAGCCGAATCGATCGGCCCGATCGGCGCCGCGTTATCAAAGCTTTTTCCGAGCTCCCAGGGCTTTTTCTGCTCAGCCAACGCTCGTTGGAGGTCTCGACGCGTCATGTCAAGCCCAACCGCATACCCATAAACGTGCTCCAGCGCTTTCTCAGGACTGATTTGACGTCCCCCCGACTGCAAAGCTACGACGAGTTCAATTTCGTGATGATAGTTCTGTGTCAGCGAGGGATACGGATGGTCCACAGTGACTCCTTCCGGGACTACTTGGATGGCGTCGGGGGGTTTTTGGAAGAAAAATGGTGACTCTCTACTCGGATCTGCTCCCATCTCTCGGGCATGGGCAGCATAGTTACGTCCAATGCAATAAATTCGATGAATAGGAAAGAGCCGATCCATGCCTGCAATTGGCACGGAGGGGTATGAAATATTGAACAGCAATCGGTTTTGAGAGTTTGTCAAAGCGCTCTTATGGTCATGGCCTGCTTCGATGCCGCCTAACTGTTCAGTCGTCTTACTGTGGTCATTTTTGTGTCAGAAATCTTCGAAAACTTACAAAGTCATTACACAGCATAGCTATAGAGAACTCATAACCGACGGATTTAAGCTGTTTGTGGGGAAACCCTCGGAACAGCGAGCGATTCAGAAATTCACCTTTTGCCTTCACACAGAAGAGGCTACTGGTTCGATATCAGTATCGTTCATCATTTCTTCAACTGCTTCCGAGGCAGAGCTTTCGTTTTGACTCTGCTGTCCGCGTTTACCTCAACATGTTCCGCATCGATTTATTAGTCCAGCTGTAGAAAGCGGAGAAATGTGGCGGTCCGCCACGCGTCAATCAAGGATTGAAAAGTCGATCGGCTTGAAGCGCCCGTTGTTCGAACCTTCAGCGGAGCAGGCTGTGAGGCCGCACACCATGTCCATCTCGGCCCGCAGGTCGATGTGGTCCCCCGGCTTTGACATAGGCACGCCCACCGTCACTTTTCCCTGCGGATCGACCTTGACGTTCATGAAGATGTTGAATGTTGTCGAGATCTGATGTCCGGAGACACCGTACTCTTTTAACGAATTAACCAGGTTCTCGAAACAGCTCGGATGGTAACCCGGATGGTTGTAAAGAATCTGAAACATCTCTTGACTACAGGGCGTCAGGAGGAAGTCATGCAGCCCCACGGTGTCTTCGACGATGGTGAACATCGGCTTGCTATTGTTGGCGTAGAGGATGTCGCTCGTCGTCAGGTAGATCCGGCTCGCGTAGTCCAGCGAACGACCTGACGACAGTCGGCAATGGTGATCGTGCTCGTCGAAGGCGAACAGGTCAGAGACTTGCTCGCCCAGCGGATCGACTACGCGCAGCACTTGCCCACGCTTGATATTGAATGAGCAGCCACTCTGTGGGGCAATACGGGTCAACTGCTGGGTGGTCATGGTTCGTCCTTTTTGTATGCATGGAACGGGCATGGCCAATTGTCTGAAACGGCCTGGCCGGAATATTGATTCGCTTCGGAGCCTTTGCCAAAGTTTTTCAGCATCGGGTTGATCGAGCCCTGGAACGCCGTCTCGCGTGCCCGAATGAGCTGCTGCATCGTCTCAAACTTCCCGCGAGCGCGCAAGCGCTCAAACTGTGCATGCAGGTTGAACACCATGGTCGGATACCTGAAGGTGCGTGCGAGACGTGATGCCTTGGGGTGCATGCCGATGACGAACATCGCTCGCCCGCCGATGCTGAACGAAAAGTTATTGTTCTGTGGGTCGGAGTCGACGCTCTTGTCCCAGGCAAAGAAATCGGAGTCAATGACGTGCATGGCCTGAAGCTGCCTCCAAAGCAGATCCTCAAAATGCTGCTCTGATTCGATTGCGGGTCCGCGGAACATCGCGATAAAGGTCGTGAGCTGGTCGTCCATGACCGGGAATTCGTGGCAGAACTCATAGAGATCGTGACAGACGGCACGGACGGCACTGTCGCCCGCAAGTTCTGGAAATAATCCGAAACGATAGCTTTTTTGGGCGAACACCGAGATCGCGCCAGCGCATGGGTAGTACTCGCCAAACATCTGTTGTCTCAGTTGATCGTGCGCATCGGTGAGGTCGGCGTCGACAGGTACGTCGGGTACCAGGGGCCTGATGACCGCCGTGTCCTGGAAAGCCGCGTAACTCGAAAACTGGCTTGCTACTGGATCGATCGTCAGGGGGTTCCAAAGGCACCTATCGCGTCTGAGGAGGTCGCCACCGTCGGTACGCATCGAGTCTATGAAGTTTGATTGCATTGATATTTTCCTCAAATAGATCGAGTTAGTGCTCGCAGGGTATCATCAGGCTCGGTGGGATTAGCGTCCGTGGAACGAGTGCCGCAACAACCGAACAGGATGCTCTCCCGGTCGACCACAGGCGTGGGAGATTGGACGTTCCGTCTGCAGACTTAGGAGAGTAAATGGTCCGCGTTGTTGCTGCCGCTGCGATGCGGAGGCATCGGAGCGCAGCTACATGACCTGCTCATTTGATCACCACCCTGTGACTTTAGCCCCGACTTCGATTTTGGTGAACTGGGCATAGCCCCGGTAGATAGCAGCCGACACGAGGGTAACTGGGATCTATCGAGACTCAAGGACTAGGAGATGGAGACCAGGTGCCACTTCAGCATCCCTCCCGGCGATGAATGATCCACAGTACACTCACGGGTAAGCGCCGCCGCCCCGTAAAACGCTAGGCCACGAGGAGCACCGTGAGGAGCAACATCATACCACCTACGCTATCACAACTGTCTCACCGGAGGGGTTCAGCCAAAAACCGTGTGCTAGATTTGTGCTAAAAAATCTCAGAACGCGCAATATTGGTTCGAACCAGTAAAATCCATAGAATGCTGCTAACTGCTCAATTCAAAATAAAAAACGGGGAAACCTTCGCAAGATCAAGCCACTGTTAAAATTGCCCTGGATCGACTCTCAAGGCTCAGACACGGGTTCAAATCCCGTTGGGACCACCAACCTTTTCCCCTGATCTTCCAATGAGTTAACGACTTTCTTCAGCTCGGCGGCATCCGTCGTCAACCCTCCTGGTGACAGATCGTATCCGAGAAGCGGCCGATACCGTTGCCCTCGCCACCGATAATACAGGTCATACGCGAGGCCTTTTTGTGTGTGCCGTTTATGGATCGTGAAGGCCACCTCCGTCAGACCGACCGTAGCCGTCGATAGGGTGGCGGGCGGGCACAGGTTGTGAGTGGACAAGGGCTTCGCCCAGTGGTGCCGTACCTCGTGCGAAAATAGGATGGGCCCTAAGCTTCTCTAGGCTTTCAGGCAAGGCAATTGTTTAGAACGAACTAGGTGGGCAGTTATGCAATTCATTCAATATGGTCGCACGTACATCAACGTCAACCGCATCGTGTGGATCGAAGCAGAAAACAAAACCTATACCGTTGTCTGGCTGGACGAATTGAATCAACCTCAGAGTGTGCGACTGAAGCAGGAAGAAGCGGAAGCGTTTCAGTACTTACTGTCGAAGTGATTGATCTCTCCCTCCTGGTAAACCAACTCATGTTTAGGCGTTTTATCCGCTCATCTATCCGGAGACTTCTCGTCACAGGCACCCGTTGCCAGGGCGACGGCGGCCTCACCCTCGACGGCGATCTCATGGATGTGGCTGGCCTCCTTGCCAATGAAACGGTTCTGTGCACGAACGAACACAATGGAAATCAGTTCCTGGCCAATGTAACGCAAGGACGGCGCGGTCGAAGGGAGTTGATCTTGAACGGCCCCGTTGCCCGACAAGGGGCTCGTGGCGATCGGTTGACCATCCATCGGTATGACTCTTTGTCTGAAGATCAGGTGGATGGATTGAGCTCACAGGTGGTGCGGATTGACATGAGCACCGATGTGTCTCCTTCTGCAAGATCTGTCGTGGTGCCTTCGTGATGACCTGCGGCCTGGTCCGCTCTTATCACCTTGTGATACCAGAATAGGATCGAAGGATGAGCTGGACGACGGAGACCCCTACACACGAAGGCTGGTACTGGTTTCGGATGGAGAATGAGGAGTAACGCATGATCATTGTCTATGTCATCAGCGCTGATCGCATGGTCGCGATAGGGCATGAACGTGAAGGCAATCCTGCCTCTCAGAAGGGTGCCTGGTTTGGACCTCTTGAACCGCCACCCTTTGAGGAGCGAGAGTCCAAGCCGTGAGTCTGGAAGGTACGATCATGCCAAGGGAAGACGTGCACGAGGCGAAGCCGGAATCGCTTTCCATCCAGCATAAGACCCACACCATCACCCTCCAGTCGGACAAAGTGGCAAAAGGCGGTTGGAGACCGAAAGGGTGGATTCGTACATCCACCGAGGATTTTGCGCGAGGTCTACCCGTTCGCGATGATTCGATCCCTCCGTCGCGACGAGAGAAGTAGCCAATGCGGTCGCGAGGCAATTAGCCATTGAATGGATCGATTCGCAGTTCCCGTCAGCGGCCGATTGACTGAACCCCATGGCTTTCATCAAACCTACTAAGAGTAGCTGCAATTTTTATAGCGAACCGAGCCGTAGTGTGAGCAAACCCCTATTAGTTCTGGTCTTGGTTTGCGGAGGATGCCTGGGGCCGGGCACCTTGGTCAAAAAGATCGATGGTCTCTCTCCTGACGAGCGTCGCGCAGTACTCGATTTGCCCATCTATGGCAACAGTGAGTTGAACGGCAAAGAGCACCAGGTCATCAAGCTGGTTGAGGGGGCCTCTTGCCAGTATAGGAGAGAGGATCCTGCGGCGACTGAGACGGATGCGATGAACGAGGCGAAATACTGGGCAAAGGATCAGACTGCAGAGGGAGTCAAGAACCTGAAATGTGATCCTCCCCGTGGGAAGACCATCTTTCACCGCTGTTGGAAAAGCATTATCTGCACTGGCCAAGCGACTAAATTTGCGAAATAACCCACCTTGGCTGGCGCTGCTGGCCATTGCTTCGCATCATTCCCGAACAAAGGGAATGTGACAGTATTCGAACCGGCCATGCCAGTCGATGCAGCGTGCCATAGGCCATGGATTAACCTCTGAGTCGTCACTCTCCGTCGAATGCCGTGTAGAACGGCACACTCAATTATGGCGGCTATGAGTCGTCCACGCTTAAACCAACTGGAACAGGCGAAGCAGGATCCTCGGGTCTCGACTGTGCTAAAAATCCCTACCGAGAACTCCATCTCTGGGGCCTTAACCTCCTGTCCGGGACCATCCAGTGGAGAGGCTCAGTGCTGGTGTCTGTTACCCCACAACTGAAGTCGGGCCAGGAAGCCATCGTTGAAGCATGCGAATGATGTCAGCCTGTTTGACGGGCTTACTCAAGTAATCATCCATGCCGGCCGCCACACATCGTTGATGGTCTTCGGGCATCGCGTTGGCGGTCATGGCAATAATGGGCAGTCGCTGGCCGCGGTTCGACTCCGCCTTCCGAATCCACGCCGTCGCCTCAAATCCATCCATATCAGGCATGAGACAATCCATGAAAACCAGCGCATAGTCGACGCGAGCAACCGCCTCCACCGCCTCTCGCCCCGTGGTGACGACGTCCACCCGGTAGCCCAGTTTGTCCAGCTGACCCACCGCCACCTTTTGGTTCACGATGTTATCTTCCGCGACCAGGATCCGGGGCCGCGACGCGCTCGTGACTTCCTTGAGGACATGGCGCGTCAGGAGGACCTCTTGAGTTGAGGTTTGGACTAATTCCCCCGGTACCCCTGCAGATGTCTCGGATGGCCTGTTGACCAGCTGGCAGAGACAGTCGTACAGGTGCCCTCGATGAATCGGCTTCGTTAAATAGGCAGAGACCCCTGCCTGCTTCGCTTGCTCGGCTTCACCGCGCACACCGATGGAGGTTAACAGGATCAGTCGGGATCTCCGCAGCAGCGGATCGGATGTGATCGTCCGTGCGACGGCTAACCCGTCCATGTGCGGCATGTGATAGTCCAGAATCGCCACATCAAAGGGTTCCCCTCGGGCCGCCGCCTCCCTCATCACAGCGAGGGCGGACTGGCCGTCCGACGCGCTCACGGTCTTGAGTCCCCACATGACGCCGTACTGTTCGAGAATGCGTCGGCTGGTCGGATTGTCGTCCACAATGCAGACTCGGCCATTGAGAGCGGCGTCGGACGCGGCCTCGTGGCATACCGATGCGAACTGCTGGGCGACCCAGACCGTGAACCGAAACGTGCTTCCGAGGCCGGGCACACTGTCGAGGCCGATCTGCCCCCCCATTCGTTCCACGAGTTGCTTGCAGATGGCGAGGCCCAATCCCGTCCCACCAAACTGGCGGGTGGTTGACATATCTCCCTGCGAGAAGGGCTTAAAGAGGAGCCTCTGCGTCTCGACGGGAATGCCTATTCCGGTATCAGTGACGGCAAACTCCAGCAGAACGCGATCGGCCTCAACGTCCCGCCGTGTCACAGTCACGACCACCTCGCCTCGGTCCGTAAACTTCAGGGCGTTGCCAATCAGATTGATCAGAATTTGGCGCAGTCGGCCTGGGTCGCCACGGAGTGTCGTGGGCACTTCCGCGTGGAGCAAGCAGCCCAATTCTAATCCCTTCCGTTGCGCCGGCTCAGCCAGGAGGTCGAGTACGTCTTCGACGGTGGTCCGAAGATCGAAGTCGATGTCGTCGAGCTCGAATCCATCCGTCTCGAATTTCGAAAAATCGAGAATATCGTTGATGATTTCGAGTAGCCCTTCACTGGACCGTCGGACCATCGTGGCATAGTCGCGCTGCTCCGACGTGAGAGACGAGTCCAGTAGAAGCTCCGTCATCCCCATGATGCCGTTCATGGGAGTCCGGATTTCATGGCTCATGACGGCGAGAAAGGCGGACTTAGCTCGCGTAGAGGCTTGGGCCTCAAGTAAGGCGCAGTCGAGGCGAGACGCCTGCTTATGGACGGTCTGTTCGTACACCTCCAGCAACTGCTCGAGGACGAAGGCCTCGGAACGCAACTGATCGGGCGTGAGTGAAAGAGACACAAGAGAGACCTCGCCCGTGTGTGGTGGATCCGCAAACGTACGGTCTTCACGGTCGAAGGGGAGGAGGGCCGCTTTCGCGGCCAGCGCCCAGGGTTTGAACAGCACCGCCGTCTCCTGTGAAATCGCGGTCCGGCTGAACAGGATGAGCGTAAAGAGTTCCCCGGAGGGGAGGAGGCCGCCGAATCCGAGGACCGATTTGATGCAGAATGGTACCACAAAGTTCTGTTGCGCAGGTATGTAGGGGCTCTCTTGGGCGATAGGCACGTGAAAGACGTTGTAGGTCTTCTGCTCCGCCATCAACAGTGTGGACGGCGTGGGGTGCAACATACATCGCACATCGATACCCAGCTGAGTGATTAGCTGCGAGATCATGGGGAGACTGGAGACGATCTGTTCACTGGGCAGCGGAAACACGCGATGGTGTTGTGAGCGGTGTCGATCATTCCAGTCCGGCTCATCTCCGGCCGTGCCGAGCAAAATGAGGCATTTGTGCGCCGGCGACTCTGGGATGTCCCCCAGCATCCTTCGCGCGACCGACTGAAGCTCGGCATCCAGCGTGCCATAGGGTCGTGTGACAAAGAATCGCACGAGGGCACAGGACCTGTCAGTCGCCTTGTCAGAAAAACTCTCATGAACATAATGAACCATGCGGCTCGCCGCCTCTTCCATGCTCCGCGCCCCAAGGCCGATTCTGCGCAGGGTGCTCAAGGCCTCTGTGAGATCCGGCAGCGTGAAGTTAACGAATGAAAACATGTGCAGTCCTTGTCTTCGTAAACTATTGGCGGCGGTGAGCAGTTGTCCAAGGCAAACGCCGGCAATTCCGTGCGGTGCGCTAGGGGCGGTTGTCGCCGAGTACTGCGCCAAGGGCATGTAGCAATTCGCCCCTGGTCACCGGCTTGGACAATACCAGGTCAGCCCCTAATAGCTTGGCGGCAGCCAGCATATCTCCGGTCTCCGATTGCCCCGAGATGGCGATGATCTTCGGCGGAGGCAGCGCGTGACGTAGGGCGGTCATGACATCGAATCCGTCGCCATTCGGCATGTATAAGTCCGTGATCACAACATCGGAGGGCATGTCGTGAAAGAGACGAATGCCCTCTGATCCATTGGACGCTTCGCGCACCGCATGTCCGGCTTGTTCCAGAATCGTGCGAAACAGGCCGCGTATGTCCTCGGCATCCTCAATGAGTAAAATGTGAACCATAAATACGTGGATCGTATACCTGGAACCTCTTCTAGGGGCCAGCTCTATTATGGCCCTGGCCATACGACTCTATGGCCTTTCCATCTGCCCCGCACCCTCGGCGCGTAACTGGGCACGCCCCGCTCGCTCGTATCGGTAGCCCACCACACCGTGGAATATCTCAGATACGGTTCGCTGCCGTAGAGTCGCGGCATGCAGACCTGCTTCTCCTCGGACGATCCTGAAACCCTCCCGGTTCCCTACACCATCCTCATTCACGACGAAGACCAGCTCGGACCCGGCACGATCTGGGGGTTTTATCCCTCAGGCTGTCATGTCGAAAGTGAGCTCCTGCTGAGTCCCGGCA
>JAJFBJ010000011.1 GCA_020697375.1 Nitrospira sp.
GAGATTGGAAGCTTCTCTTGGCACTACCTGGAGGCCGGACAAGATCTGATTTGGAGCGGGAAAGGGGATTTGAACCCCCGACCCTCGCCTTGGCAAGGCGATGCTCTACCACTGAGCTATTCCCGCTTTGTATCCGACCGAAGCAGCGGGATTCTACCGGCCGCTGAAATGACTGTCAAGCCGACCCTTCGCAATTATCAATGGACAATTCTTCCGCCTGCACAGTGCGGCGGACAGACCTCTCAGCTTCCAAATGTAGCTCGGTATGCGCCGATAGTCGCGCTAAGTCTTTTGGCTCAGAACCATCTGCTGCTTCTGTGCACTTGACGGACCCGAGGGGCTTCAGTACAGTGATTGAGGTGTTCTGTCTTTCACTTTCAGCAGCGAGGTAGCCTCAGCGTGACCTCCCGCCCGCAGCAGTCGATTCCTTTGGCCGCTCAAGCGATTCCCTTCGACGAATATCTCGCGTCAGGCAAAATTCCAGAAGGTCTTATCACCAGTGAGTATGTCGGACAACAATTCGTCGAGCGGCTCGTCCATTACGTACTGAGCGTCCCATCCGGCAGCTATTCCATGGCACAACTCAGTCGCGTGCTCGAACAGTTAGATCCGCGCACTCAAGTCTTTTTTTTCAAACGCCTCAAGGAAAACAGTCCCGACAGTTTGAAAGATTTCGCGCCGCTTTACTACGGATTCATGAACGAGTTTCATTCCCTCCTGTTCACGTAGTCACAGCCCGGCAAAAAAATACCTTGTCGGCCTTCCAATCTCAGGTATAATCCCGTGAAACCATTATGAGCCAAGGAGAACTATGAATCCTACGTTACAACGCGCCGTCACGAGTTTCTATAACCTGGTGTACGAGGCTCAAACATTCGCGACCACAATGGCGCGAATCGATACCGCTGAACAGGAACATTATGCCGGGCGCATCGAAGGCTTAAACTGGGTGCTGGACCGCTGCCAGGAACTCGAAGACATGGATACCAACATCACTCCGACGACATTGCAACGTGTGCTGACGGAAGTGAAATCTGACTTGGACCATGAGCTTTCCGTGCAGCGTCGCGAAAAAGGCCGACGAGCCGACGGACGAGAGGAAGCTCTGACCTTCGTGGCGGATTATTTGTCCAGTTTGATCACGGCAACCGAGATCGAATCCGCAAAAACATCTGTTTGACCGCCTGTCGGTTTGTCTCCAGGTCCATTTTACGTTAAGATCACTCTAGGGGCGACTATGGCCCGTGAATGGATCGTCTTTGCCATATGTCTCGGCGTGGGGGGGCATATTGCGTTTGCAGTCATCCTGCACAGGCCCGACTTGTGGCCATGGAGCAATGCGTGGCTGTACGGATTGCTTTCTAGTGTGGCGCTCTATGTCCTGGTTCAGGTCGTCCGTGCGCTCTGGTGGGTCTGTCGCGGCAGAAGCGGAGATGGGTCTGAATCACGCGGAGAGCAGGGAATCGGTCATTTGTAAATCTCCTGAGGCCTGTCTTCGCATATTGCACAACATGCTTACCACTCAGTAAAATAGCGACCATGCAACGAACTTCGAGCAGATCTTTACCGCCCAATTGGCCTTCCCGATCCACAAGGCCGGGACCCGTGCCTTCACGTCAGGCGCAGCGCCCAACGGATCAATATGATTCCTTTAACGCATCCTTGCTCTATTGCGGGAACTGCCGTCAGGCCACACCGACCCGTCAACGCCTTCTCCTCGTCCTGCCGACCGGTAACCTTTATGAATATCTCTGTGCCCGATGCGGAACCTCTACAGGGTCCAAGACAGAAAATGCATCGGGGGAGAGAGACCTTCTAACACCCTGACCCTTCAGGGCCCCTCGTCTGCCCGGCTCCAATAGACAGGCATGTTGTGAGTCGAAGCCATCGATGCATCCGCAATGTCGGACTGAATCATGCGGCAGGAAAACAATCTGAAAGCAATAAGGACTAGGCAATCTGTTCGAGCGGGATTCCTTCATCGATCAGCATGACGGGAATGTCTTCGCGAACGGGATAGAGAATCTTATTGTCTGAACGGATCAACCCTCCGTCCAGCTTTTCGGTAACGGGTTTCTGCGCATTGTTCTTCAACAACCCGCGCTCGATCGCCTCATTCACTTTTCGAACTAACCCATCATCGGCGAGAACCACGCCTTGCTTTGTTTCGGGACAACAGAGAATGGCCAAAAGCTCCTTGTCGAGATTGATGGTCTTCCGCACGACATCGGTCATAAATCTCCTCGCAATCTCACCGAGTGGTGTCCGGCATGTGGTAGGAAGATAGTTGAATTGGGACGAGAGATCAAGACGGTACCAAATCACTCAACATATCTGGTATCGTAGATTCACTGTCCGACATTCACCACCGAAGCAGGGATACAGCGTGGCTTCTTCTCATCGGCTCGGAAGAATCTTCCTCACTGGACTCCTCGTGCTTCTCCCGGCATGGACGACCTTTCTAATCATGGCAGCCATGTTTGAGACATTGGATTCCTTCCTTATCGATTTCATCGGCGGGCCGATGAAGATCTATGCTCCGGGTTTGGGCATTCTTCTTCTCACCGCAGTCGTACTTGCGGTGGGCGCCGTTGCGACACATGTCATCGGCCAACGGCTCGTATCCTGGACTGAGGCGACTCTCGAGCGGATTCCGCTGATCCGCAGTATTTATCTGACACTGAAAAGCATGACCGACCTCCTGAACTATCGGACACGCTTTGGACGAAGCACGGTGGTGGCATTTCCCTTCCCTCGCGAAGGGCTCTGGGCCCTTGGTTTCGTGATGGGCTCTCCGCCGCCGGCACTTCAAATCGCACCGATGGCCGAGCTCGTCATGGTATTCGTTCCCACTGCCATCCATCCCTTTACCGGGTACTTGGCGATGATCCCAAAGACGCAATTACACCCGTTGAACTTGTTACCCGAAGAGGCATTGAAGCTGGAATTCTCGGCAGGGTTGTACCGTCCATTGCAGGGCTGGCTCACCTCGCCAACCAGGAATCCATCATGACGTCGCCCGATTGCCCGACCATCCGGCCGGCAACCCTTGACGATCTGGAGATTTTGACAGAGTTCAGCGCTGCCATGGCTTTGGAGACGGAGCAGCGAACCTTGGATGCCAGTCGGCTGCGCATGGGGACGCAAGCCGTCATCGACCAGCCGGAACGAGGCCGATATTATCTCGCTGACATGCTGCAAGAAGCTCGTGCCGACACAGTGACGGTGGGACAACTGCTGATTACTTACGAATGGAGTGATTGGCGTAATGCTCAGTTTTGGTGGATCCAAAGCGTGTACGTCCACCCCGCCTGGCGACGAAAGGGCGTCTATCAGTACATGCATCGCACCATCCTCGATCTGGCTCATGCACGAGCCGATGTTTGCGGCGTCCGGCTATATGTCGAACGGACGAATAGCATTGCTAAACGTGTTTACGACCGTGTCGGGCTTTTGCCCTCGACTTACGAGATCTATGAATCCGATTTTGTCCTGCCGAATCCCCATGCAGCCGGCAGCACGTCTTAACACTGTCACCTCGAAGGTGATCTGATAGGGAGGATTGCGCATGCGACTGATCCCGATGTTCTTGTCCGTATTGATACTCACATTGAATGCCTGCGCATTCAGCCGGGGGACGCTTGGTGATGAGCTGAAAACGGAAGCGATCAATTCGATCAAGAAAGGGACCACGACAAGAGCCGAAGTATTGGCACAGCTGGGAGCTCCGGACCGGATGCTTCAACTGAATGGCCGTGACCTGTATCAGTACTATCGGTATGATGCTAAGGCCGGAAGCTTGCTGTTGATCCTGGTGAACTTTTCGCGCATCTCGGTCAAAAGCGACGATCTCTTCGTTCTGATCAATCGAGAGGGAACGGTGGAAGAAGTGATCGCATCAAAGCGAACAGAGGGGTTGGAGTTCCGTTTCTGGCCCTTCGGGGACTGAGCCATGGCTGCCCGGAACCTGCTGCGCCTTCTGCTTCTGGTAGCAGTGATTGACAGCACCTTGGCGGGCTGTAACGTCGCGCGTGTGACCATCAACACCCCGCTGACAACGGACTCCGTCGCTTTCATTACCGAAGGCCGTACGACCCTCAGCGATGTTATCAAGGTCTTAGGCGCGCCGGACTCGATTGTAGATGCCGAGCCGGGAACCATTGTCACCTACCGCTTCCTCAACGCAAGATACTCGCGGATCAACTTCGGGTGGCTGGTCAAACCCTGGTCGCCGGTGGATCCGGACCTAGTGTTCTCCCGGTCTGGCCTCGGAACCGATGCCTTCGAGCTAATATGCGATGCCGATTGGATCGTGTCTCACCATGCCTTTGTTCGTCACGGTGCGGAGCCGCCTTTCACCCCGTATCCGTTCTGACGCGCATCCCGCACAGACGTACAAATTGCCGCTCATGTACCGTCTCGTTATAATGCCGCCCATGGGTGCACGTTCCTTACACGATCCTTCGTGCAACTACACCCTCCTCACGTCCTCAAATCCTGATCGACTGCGACATCGCACTTATGCAACCAACCAATGTCGCCCATTGCGCTGGAGCTACCGCTGCTCAAATCTAGAAATGATTCAGTCAGAGCAAAGTGTCCCTCTGACGCTTGCTCTATCAGACAGGCGTGATCAGCGGAGCCATTGGGCATGGGCGTTGCCGATGGGAATGATTTCCTTCCCATATGAGACCAATTTTGTAGTCGAGAAACAAGCAAGCGCTGGCTGGCCATGGCTATTCATTCAGAATAACCCTTCACATGGTCGTGACGGTCAGGGTGGAGATACTATACGATCTGATTGTCCCATCGTTAGCAAAGGATGTTGCTTGACATGAACCGATTGAGAACAGGTTTCTACCGAGTCGGACTGTGCGCCGCGATCATTCTGCTGAACTTCTCTTCCACTGCCTGGAGCCTAGAGGGGTCCATCGATAGTCTCCCTGACCACAGCAGATTACGAGCCCGTGCATTGGGAGTGAGCATAGGGCAGATGCAGACGGGACCGCTCAATGCCATTACGGACGTGGCCGGGGTGAAGGTCGGGCAAGTCACAGTGATCCGAGGAAATGGTCCTCTGCAGCCCGGACAGGGGCCGGTCAGGACCGGTGTAACGGTCGTCGTTCCACGAGACGACGTCTGGCGGAACAAAGTTCCGTCAGGAGCATTCGTCTTGAACGGCACTGGAGAAATGACCGGCCTGGCCTGGGTTGCCGAATCGGGATTCCTGGAATATCCCATCGCCATGACGAACACGCTCAACGTGCCTCGGGTGGCCGATGGAGTCATCAGCTGGATGCTTAAGCAATATCCCGGCATCGGTATCACCGATGATACCCTGACACCTGTTGTCGCCGAATGCGACGACAGCCGACTGAATGACATTCAAGGACGCCATGTCTCGGAATCAGATGTCATGCAAGCCTTGGATGAGGCGTCGTCGGGACCGGTCAAGGAAGGAAGTGTCGGAGCCGGCACCGGCATGATTTCCTATGGATTCAAGGGAGGCATCGGCACGGCCTCGCGACGCCTCCCCGACAGGCTCGGCGGATTTACGATAGGGGTTCTCGTCAATGCCAACCATGGCCGCCGCGCCGAGCTGATTATGAACGGAGCGCCGATCGGTCAGCGATATGACTCGGAGGCGGTTCATTCGAATCTGTCACCAAATGCGGTGCTTGAGAGTTCCCATGCCTCACGAGAAGGGACTTCCGGAAATGCCGAAGGGTCGATCATCATCATCATCGCCACGGATGCTCCACTCGACAGCCGCCAATTGACTCGCTTGGGAAAGCGAGCTGCATTAGGACTCGCCCGCACAGGTTCGACCGCTCGGCATGGGAGCGGGGATTTCATGCTGGCGTTCTCGACCGGCAATGTCATTCCCCATTATCCCAGCGAACCGACCTTTTTACTCACACATCTGGCCGACAACCATCTCAATCCACTGATCACCGCCACCGTCGAAGCCACCGAGGAAGCGATTCTCAATGCGCTCACCGGGGCCACCACAGTCGTCGGACGAGACGGGTTCCGCGCTGAAGCCATTTCTATCCCACGCCTACGAACACTTCTTTCCACCGACAGTACAACAAATCCCTGACGATACCCGGTGGCGTCCGCCAGCTTGCTTTTGGCCGGCTCCAGGGCTATTCTCCCGCGTATAGATTCGGCACAGGAGGGCTATGGCTGATTATCACATTGGGGGAGGCCTCGCACTTCTGACAGCGCTTGAGAAGACTGAGAAGTTTGCAGAATTTTTGAAAGCTCGAATGGCTCGCGCGCTGGAAACGCAAGACCCGACTGAGTTGCACTATCTGCTCGCCCAGCTCGACGATTACCATTCGTATATGTGGCGCTACTATAAACAATTGGCTTCCAATCGACCCGAACGCATGAACCCGGGTGTCTAAAAGAGTCTCACAATCGTTCCTGATCCTCGCCATAGACCGCCGATGATTGTCACTCCTTCAACCGTCCGTTTTGCTTCGGCCCTCACCCGTCAGGGTGAAGTCCGCCCAGCGACGGAAGAATTGATCCGAACAATCCGAGAACAATTGGGCCCCAGCCGCATCAACGTGGCGTTTTTATTTCTTTCGTCACATCATATCGATCATGCCGAAATCCTATCGCAGACCCTTCGCACCCGGCTGCCCCTCGACATATTGGTGGGCTGCACAGGTGAAGGGGTCATCGCCACAGGGCGCGAAGTTGAAAACGGACCGGCAGCTACTCTTTGGGCCGCCCATTTGCCTGAAGTCACGTCGCATCCGCTACGGCTTTCCTTTTCAGGCATACATGATCAATTTTCATTGCAAGGATGGCCAGAATCCGACTTTGCTGTGGAAGCGGCTCCGGTCATGATGCTCTTTGCAGATCCCTTCTCCACGCCCATGCAAGAGGTCCTGGCCGTCATCGAGGAACGCTATCCGAATGCCATCGCACTCGGGGGCCTGGCGGGCGGCGGACAGGATATCGGTGGAAATCGATTGGTTCTCGATGATCAGGTGTATGCCGATGGGCTGGTCGGGGTGGCCATGACAGGAAACCTTTCCGTTCGTACCGTTATATCGCAAGGCTGTCGCCCCATCGGTGACCGGTTTATCGTGACCAAGGCGGAGCACAACGTGATCCAGGAACTTGGCGGAATCCCTGCCTTGCATTGTCTGGAGACAGTCTTTGGAGGTCTGACTGCCAATGAACGGGCTCTGGCACAACGAGCCCTCCATATCGGGATCGCGATGGATGAACAGCGTGCTCAATTCCTGCGAGGAGATTTCCTAATTCGCAACCTGATCGGCGCAGACAAACAAACCGGCGCAATCGTCATCGGAGATGTCATCCAGGAAGGGCAAACCGTTCAATTCCATGTTCGCGATGCACAGTCCGCGGACGAGGATTTGCGTGCCTTACTCGCATCGCCCCCTTTCCTCGACACATCAAAATCGATGGGAGCCTTACTATTCAGTTGTTGCGGCCGCGGACGAGGACTGTTCGGCTGCGCGAACCATGACGCGGCCGTCATCCAGGAACGATTGGGAAACATTCCCATCGGGGGATTTTTTGCCCAGGGCGAAGTGGGACCTGTCGGAGGACGGAATTTTCTTCACGGTTACACAGCCAGTATCGCGGTCTTTTCTGACCCAAACCAATGAGATAGCACTCATATCAATTTTGATGAGCCGAGATGGGCCGTAGGCATTCCACTCTCGCCTGACTCGACCGCTGCACAAGGAGATACGCATGAAGATTCGCTTCTGGATTACAACCTGCGGTATGGTAGCACTTTTATTGATGAGCATAGGGAGGCCTAACATGGCGCAAAGTGACCCCACCGGCTCCAACCCTGAAGTTACCACCGAGTCCGGCTTGAAATACATAGACCTCGTGGTGGGAACCGGCCGCGTAGCCGCATCGGGAAATCACGTCACCGTGCACTACACCGGCTGGTTGACGAATGGAACCAAATTCGACAGTTCCGTGGACCGGCACGACCCCTTTTCCTTTCCAATCGGTTCAGGCAAGGTCATCCGCGGATGGGATGAGGGGGTTGCCGGCATGAAGGTGGGCGGCAAGCGAAAATTGACCATTCCTTCCCAATTGGGATATGGAGCTCGTGGCGCCGGCGGCGTCATTCCTCCGAATGCCACCCTAGTATTTGATATAGAACTATTGGAAGTCCGATAGGGCTTTCTGCGCAGCAGTCTAACGCCTTAGACGGACCTGCCACACATCGAATGCGACAGACACCTCTGATTGATGCACACCGCGCCGCACAGGCAAAGCTGGTAAACTTTGCTGGCTGGGAAATGCCTATCCAGTATTCCGGTGTGGTCGACGAGTACCGAGCGGTTCGACGACATGCCGGACTGTTCGATGTCAGTCACATGGGAAGAATTAACGTGGCGGGACCGGGGGCGCTGGCGTTCCTGCAACGTGTCACCACGAACGATGTCTCCAAGCTATCTGTGCGCCAGTCGCACTATTCCATGATTTGTACCCCTCGAGGTGGCATCAAGGACGACATTTTTATTTACCATGTGAAACCTTATGAGTTTCTCATTTGCGTCAATGCGTCAAATCGGGAAAAGATTGTCGCATGGCTGCAAGAGAAGGTGGCTCAGGCTCGGAGCTGCACAGTCCTGGACCATTCCTCCGCACTGGCGCAGCTCGCTATTCAAGGTCCTGCCTCACGCGATATTTTGGCGGCAGCCGGCCTTGTGGAGTCAGCGACGCTGAAACTTCGTCAATGCGTCGAAACCACCCTGTGCGATCGACCGGTCCTGCTCACGCGCACCGGGTACACCGGAGAATTGGGCTATGAATTGTATGTGCCAGCAGAGTCAGCGCCGGTACTGTGGAATCGGCTTCTAGAAGTGGGATGTCCGATGGGAATGAAACCAGCAGGGTTGGGATCTCGTGATTTATTGCGGCTCGAAATGGCCTATTTGCTCTACGGAAACGACATGAATGAAGACACGACTCCCATTGAAGCCGGCGCGGAATGGGTCGTCAAATTCGATAAGGGAGAGTTCATCGGACGGGCTGAGTTACTGGCCCAGCAATCTGGAGGAATGACTCGGCGGCTCGTCGCGTTTGAACTCCTTGAAAAGGCCGTGCCGCGGCATGGATTCAACATTCTCAATCATCAAGCGCCTCATCAAAAGATTGGCGAAGTCACCAGCGGGAACTTATCCCCCTTGCTGCAAAAAGGTATCGGCATGGGCTACGTCCCACCGGTATCAGCGCAGCCCGGCTCCTTTATTTTGATTGAGATTCGGGGCAAGGCTTATCCCGCCCTCGTGACGAAGCCACCTTTTTATAAAAGGGCTCCAGGCGCGCCATAACCCATGGTCAAACCTATCTATAAAGGCAGTGTGGTCACGCTCAACGTCGATACCGTTCGTCTTCCGAACGGCCATACGATCGATCTGGAGATCATCCGCCATCCCGGCGCCTCCGCCGTCGTCCCATTAAAAGAGGATGGAACGGTGGTACTCATTCGGCAGTTCCGTCATGCAGCGAACGGATTCATTTACGAAATCCCGGCTGGAAAGCTGCATTCCCAAGAAGACCCACTGGACTGTGCGGCCCGCGAGCTCGAAGAAGAAGTCGGCTACAAAGCCGGCCGATTCGAACTTCTCTCCAGCATCTTTACGGCCCCAGGTTTTGCCGATGAAGTCATCCACATCTACCTCGCGACCGGCCTGACACCAGGCACCCAGAATCTGGATGAGGATGAGGTACTGGAAGTCGTTGAAATGCCTTTGCGTGACGCGGTCTTAAAGATTCAGGACGGGACCATCCGGGATGGGAAAACAATCGTGGGCTTGCAAGCAGTTTATATTCGGCAGGCACACATCGCGTGAACGACTCCAGAGGCCTCCTGCCACAAGGACGGGAGGCCTCTCAAGCCAGCTAGCTCGCTAAGAGCCGATTATTACTTGCCGCCCTTGTCCTTCTTCTTCTCTTCGCCAAACACCGTCTGCGACAGGTGTCCGCCCTTCTTCTCATCCTTCTTTTTTTCTTCACCGAAAAGAGTCTCGGAGAAATGTCCGCCCTTCTTTTCGTCCTTCTTCTTCTGTTCACCCGCGAAGGAAGGAGCGCTGAACGCAACCAACAATGCGGCCGCCATCACCGTCAACATCATCTTCTTCATTCTGACTCACCTCCTGTTATGTTTGAGATTACCAACCAGAGACGGGTCCTCCTAGAGCAAGGTCCTTGCCGAAAGCAGCTTTCGATCTAACTCGTTGTTTTTTAGAATTTCGAGATGATATCACTTGATGAACTAGATTCAGGACAAGACTCACCTGTGGCAAAATAGCGGACCACGTACTAAATTGCCTCAACAGCGCGTGACAGTGCCCTAGTGGCAGACCGTGCAACGCACGCTAGCTACGTGATGTCGCTCATCACCCCAGACATAGGTTTAATGAGGATTCAATCCGCCATTCCCGACTATCTCGTACCGGAGTTACGCATTCTGTTTGTCGGCATTAATCCCGGATTGCGCTCCGCAGCCCTAGGCCATCACTATGCCGGGCCCTCGAATCGCTTCTGGAAGCTGCTGTATGAAGCCCGACTGATCCCCGAGCGACTCAGTTACCGGGAAGATTTTCGGCTTCCGGAATGGGGACTAGGTCTCACCAATCTCGTTGCTCGAACCACCGCCACTATGGAAGATCTCACGCCACAGGATTATGCGGCAGGCCGCCTGGTACTGATGCGGAAAATTCGTCGCTATCGCCCACGTGTGATCGCACTGCTCGGGATGACGCTCTATCCGATATTGCTGCCTCGTGAACCGAGAGAGGCAGGCCGCAGACCGGGCCTCCAGCCTGTCACACTTCACGAGTCCCACATCGTGCTTCTTCCCAATCCCAGCGGACGCAATGCATCATATCCCTATCAAGCCATGTTGGGTGCGTTTCGCTCTCTGGCTCCTTGGCTGGCGACGAGACAATAAAGCCTGTTGAGGTCTATTTTCGCCTCGTGCTATTCAATCCACAAACAGGAGGGAGCTTCTCTCGTCAACGAACAGCAGCGGCAAAGGAGTGACGGGCATCTCTTGGATGACTGATCGATAT
The DNA here is from genome assembly GCA_020697375.1 of Nitrospira sp. Next base: position 11,091 of record JAJFBJ010000011.1, read on the forward strand.
CAATATTCTGCTGCTTTCCTATATTATGCCACAGGCATTCTTCGAACCCTGGAACGGTGTAACGACTCGATCTCGCGTTTGAACGGCATCGATTCTTGCGCTCCAGGCGTAGACGTGGCCAATGCACCGGCCGCATTGGCCATTTCAATCGCGGTTTCAAGTCCTACTCCCGCCGCCATGGCGCAGGCCAGCGCACCGTTAAACGCATCCCCGGCGCCAGTCGAATCAATCGATTCGACTGGAAAGGCGGGAATATGGCTGATGCCCTTCCCGCAACACGTCAACGCCCCTTCCGCGCCGCATGTGACGACGACAGCCCCAACTCCGCGGGCCATCAGAAACTGGGCCGCTTCGGATAGGTCTGTCAAACCAGACAGTGCGCGCGCCTCACTTTCATTCGGAGTCAAGATATCCACCAACTTCAGGAGGTCTGAGGATAAAGGAAGAGCGGGAGCTGGGTTGAGAATAGTAATGATGCCTGCCCGTTTGGCGTATGCCAACGCATCGTGAACAGTTTCAACCGGAATCTCCATTTGCACCAGTATCACGTTCGCTCCGTCCATCGACGCGGCGTTACGACGCAGATCTTCAGGAGTGAATCGTCCGTTGCTGCCGGGGACCACCACGATTTGATTATCGCCTGCACGGTCGACCAGAATCAGCGCGATCCCGGTGAAGGCCTGGCCGTCCCGAAGGATGACGAGACGTGACAGCCCTTGCGTAGCCAGGTGCCGTTCTATCAACATTCCGTGGGCATCCCTGCCCAGCTTGGTGAGAAAGACGACCTCCGCTCCCGCGCGTGTCGCGGCCACAGCCTGATTCGCCCCTTTGCCGCCGAACGATTGCACGTATCGCTGTCCGAGCACCGTTTCACCGCGATGAGGCAGACGGTCAACCCTCGCCGTGATATCAATATTGCTTGAGCCGACGACTACGACCATGGGCAAAGCCTGTTTCGCAGCTGATACAAGATCCGGTCCACGTCCACATCGACAGCCACCCGCATGTTGGGAGGCACCTTCGGCTCCGACTTCCGCATTCGCCGATCAACGATAGTCATTCCTCGACAAACCTGCCCGACCGTCTCGACCGACACGCGAAAGGACTCCGTCGTCATCAAGGAGGGATCAATAGCCGCCAGAACAGCCACTGGATCATGGAAATAGAAAAGCCCATGGCCTTCTACTTCCTCGGCAAAATCGAATGCCTTGCAGGTCATATCAGCCACGATGCGGCCGAGCGGATCACGCGATTCGGAAGCCCAGGTCCCCAAGGTTCCTCGATCTACCCCAACACGGGTCGTCACATCGAGCGGAACGAGGGTCAACGGAAGCGTCGCTTGGAACACTCGATAGGCGGCATGAGGATCCACATAGCAGTTGAACTCAGCGGCCGGGGCAATATTGCCAGGCACTCCGATCGCGCCTCCCATCACAATAACTGAATGGAACTTCTGCACAGTTTGGGGATTCACCTTCAACGCCAAGGCCAAATTGGTCAAGGGGCCAAGCGTGATCAAAGTAACTTCGCCGGGATACCGGCGGACACAATCATTCCACACCTCCTGCGCCGTGGAAAGCACAGCCGGCAGGCGAGACTGAGGATAGCGTGGAATGCCCTCCGCCGTAAGGATGCGGTCCAGCTCGCCCAGCCCGTCGCTTCCGTGAACATCCACCGCCGTCAGGAGCTCCTCCTCCAATGGCCTCGCCGCCCCTTGTCCCACCAGCAAGCCGGACGGAGCTTTTTTTAAAGCAAGGAGCCGGAACAGATTCCTGGTCGCCTGGCCGACCGGCACATTGCCGCAGACAGTAGTCAATCCGACCACTTCCAATTCCGGCGACGCCAGAGCCAGCAAAATTGCAAGGGCATCGTCGGTTCCGGGATCAGTGTCGATGATAACTTTTGTCGGAGTTATTATCTGCATAGCGATCGAATGTCGCGCCGATCATCAGCATGCTGGTACATTCCACAATCACCGTGATCAGGAGATAAACAAAAAGAGAGGCATCAAGATCACGCCCGCTTCAGAGATGTACGAAGAATCGGAACGTTGTTTGGACCAGGGGGGCGTGTCGGCAGGAAAATGCCCCCTGCCGACGATCGGTCACTTCTTCTTGATCAAGCCAAATAGCATCGCTGTACCGCAGACGGCTCTCCGTCCAGGTCACCAGGCCATGAAAGGTGCCCCGCATAAACGCTTCGCCCGCCATCATGACCACCTCGATCGCTTACTCTGCAGAGACCCCATAATCCGTTCTTCTTCACAACTCAGTTTTTTGACCAGGCATCAGATCTGCGAAACGGGTGGATTGCCCGAGCCGCTCCAAGACCGCCTCAAAATCCGCAGCTTCATCCGGACGTCCCATGACAAAATAAAGCACGCAGGCATTGCCTGGGCCAAGCACCGCCAAGGCGCGACCGGTCATGTCGTCTCCTTGATAAGATCGGGAAATCGAGTTTTCGGTTTCAAGCTCAGAACCCGCTGGGATAAACGATAAACCATGAAGCAATGACAGGGGCTGACTGAGTTGATCACGGACTGTCTCGCGATCGCTGTCGGCCAGAGGAAAGATCATCCCCAGCCCCTTTCCCTCTTCGGCTATCAGGAACGGCATGGCTGAATCTTCCGGACGATTGCTTTGCCAGTGATCAGGAACGACAAACGACCAATCGGTGCCTGGTATCCTCAGTCTGGTGCCGGCCGGATAGGTCTTCCCGACATCTACATCGATCGCGAGATCAGCCTGTTGACCGTCCTCAATGATGACCGATTCCGAAATGGCTGCCCAGAGGGACGCCTCGAACATGGGGGTGATCAGAAGGCAGAACATCGCTATCGGTATCGGAAGGACCATCCATACCGGAGACAGACGAAAGACGACAGTCCCGCCGGAAGGATTGCCGCGCTCATGGACGCTATGGAACGTCATCCATCGGGGGGCAGGTGCAAAAGAGATTGCGGTCGCCATAGGCTTCATCGATCCGACCTACGCTCGGCCAAAACTTGTTATCTCGAACCCAGGGAGCGGGAAATGCGGCCTGCTCACGGGAGTAGGGTTTGGCCCAGTCAGAAGCAGTCACAGCCAGCGCCGTGTGTGGAGCATTTTTCAGCACGTTCCCCGCGCGCGGTTGCCGTCCTTCGGCGATCTCCTGAATCTCCGCGCGAATCGTGATTAAAGCCTCACAGAACCGGTCCAGCTCGGCCCTGGCCTCACTCTCCGTCGGTTCGATCATCAAGGTGCCCGCCACAGGAAAAGACACCGTAGGAGCATGGAATCCATAGTCCATGAGGCGTTTGGCTACGTCCATCGCCTCCACGCCGCTGCTCTCTTTGAGCGGACGCAGGTCCAGGATGAATTCGTGTGCGACGAAGTTGCGCTGGCCGCTATACAGGACCGGGTAATACTTCTCCAGTCGTTTGGCCATGTAGTTCGCGTTCAAAATCGCGACTTGGGTGGCTTTGGTCAAACCCTCTCGCCCCATCAACGCGATATAGACCCATGAAATCGTCAAGATGCTGGGACTACCATAAGGAGCGGCAGAAACCGGTCCAATGGATTGCGGCCCGCCGAGCTGCGTGACCGGATGTCCCGGGATAAAGGGCGCCAAATGACGTGCGACCCCGATCGGTCCCATCCCGGGCCCGCCCCCGCCATGAGGAATGCAGAAGGTCTTATGGAGATTCAGGTGGCACACGTCCGCTCCCAGATCGGCCGGACGGCAGAGACCGACTTGGGCATTCATATTGGCGCCGTCCAGGTAGACCTGCCCCCCATGCGTATGCACGATCTGGCACATTCGGCGAATGTTTTCTTCAAACACTCCATGCGTCGAGGGATAGGTAATCATCATGGCGGCCAAGCGGCCTCGATGTTGGGTGGCCTTCGCCTCAAGATCAGCCAAGTCGACATTGCCCCGCTCATCGCAGGCCACTGGGACGACCGTCATCCCGCACATCGACGCGCTGGCCGGATTCGTCCCATGCGCCGACACCGGAATCAGACAGAGATCGCGCTGCGTTTCGCCTCGATGCCGGTGAAAGGCCCGAATTACCATGAGACCGGCGTATTCGCCCTGCGAACCGGCATTGGGTTGCAGCGAAATAGCGGCGAACCCGGTCAGGTCCGCCAGCCAGGATTCCAGCTGTTGGAACAGCGCCTGATACCCCTGTGTCTGTTCGGCGGGCGCGAAAGGATGGAGCCGGCTGAATTCCGGCCATGTGACGGGCAGCATTTCAGCCGTGGCATTCAACTTCATCGTGCAAGAACCGAGGGGAATCATGGAATGGACGAGAGACAGGTCGCGCGCCTGAAGACGATACATGTAGCGCAACATCTCATGTTCGGAATGGTACCGGTGAAACACAGGGTGAGTGAGATAGGGAGCCTTGCGAGCTAGCGCCGCCGGGTAACGCACATCGACCGAGTGAACCAGGGTCTGAAGATCTTCGGCCGAAATGTGATGTCCCACAAACAGGGTCAACACCCGCTGCACTTCGTCCAACGTACTCCACTCATCCAGCGACAGTCCCAGACTGTGATCGTCGTACCGCCTGAGATTGATCTTCTGTTGCCGCGCGCGGCTCAAGATCGTCTCGGCTTGCGCATGAGAGAGCCGCACGCGAAGCGTATCGAACACCGGCTCCAGGTCGACTTCACAGCCATGCCGGCGAAGGCCCTCGGCCAACACCACGGTGAGACCGTGGACACGTTCTGCAATCCGCCGCAACCCCGCGGGGCCGTGGTACACGGCATACATCCCCGCCATCACGGCAAGCAGCACCTGCGCCGTACAGATGTTGCTCGTGGCTTTTTCACGGCGGATATGCTGCTCCCTGGTTTGCAAAGCCAACCGATAGGCCACCCGGCCCGTGGCATCTTTAGATACGCCCACAATCCGGCCGGGCATCTGCCGTCGGAACTCCTCTTTGGTGGCGAGAAAAGCGGCATGCGGCCCGCCGAATCCCATCGGCACACCGAACCGCTGGCTGGACCCGATCACCACGTCGGCGCCGAACTCTCCGGGGGAACGCAACAACGTCAGAGCCAGCAGATCGGTCGCCACCACCACATAGGCTTCGGCGGCATGCGCACGGGCCACGAACTCGCTGTTATCCGCAACATACCCGTCCGTCGTCGGATACTGGAGCAACGTCCCAAAGTACTCGCCTCCTGCGAGATCCAGCGATGTGATCGCGCCGATGTGCAGGATAATGCCCTGTGGTTCGGCACGCGTTTGCAACACCGCAATGGTCTGTGGATGGCAGTTTTCGGAAACGAAAAATTTCCTGCGATCATGCCCCGCGGCTTTAGACATGGCCGCACACATCGTCATCGCCTCGGCCGCGGCAGTGGACTCGTCAAGGAGCGACGCATTGGCGAGGGGTAGCCCAGTGAGGTCCGCGACCGTGGTCTGAAACGTCACCAATGCCTCGAGACGCCCTTGCGCAATTTCTGCCTGATAAGGAGTGTATTGCGTATACCACCCGGGATTCTCGAGGATATTGCGCTGGATCACCGGTGGGGTGATGCAATCGTAGTAGCCCATTCCGATGAGGGAACGCCATACTTGATTCTGCTCGGCCAAACCACGCAATTCGGCAAGCACCGGCTGTTCGCCGCGAGGGGATGGTACCGTCAAAGATGTCTGCAAACGGATGTCGGACGGGACGGTCGCTTCCACGAGCGCGTCCAAAGAGGGCAAGCTCAGCGTAGCCAGCATGTCCTGGATGTCCGACTCCGTCGGGCCGATATGGCGAGGCACAAACGTATCGCTGGGCTCAAGAAAATCAGGCTGTGGCATGGAGATGAATCCTGCTAAAAGTTGGCGCACTCGTTCATTCGAAGCGGCGTGAAGTAACCTATCATGCAGGCCTGAGATTTCCAAGCATCCGACCGGCTCCCTTCATCTTGTTTTCCGGAATTTCCTGCGGTAATAGTGGGATCAATGTCTTCCGCCTCAGGCCAACCGTACCAGGCCACCATTGCCACTGAACCATCGCGCATGATCACCCACGACATTGTGATCGTCGGAGCGGGGCTTGCCGGCATGCGGGCGGCCATCGCGCTTCCGCCCGATCTCGATGTGGCCCTGCTCTCCAAAGTGCATCCGGTCCGCAGCCATTCCGTCGCCGCTCAGGGAGGCATCAATGCGGCCATCGGCGACCAAGACTCCTGGGAAGCCCATGCATACGACACGGCAAAGGGAGGCCTCTATCTCGGAGATCAGGATGCCATCGAAGCCATGTGTCGGGAGGCCCCGCAGGACATTTTGGAATTGGAACGCATGGGCGTGATCTTCAGTCGCACATCCGAAGGCCGTATCGCCCAGCGACCGTTCGGAGGAGCCGGATTTCCGAGAACTTGCTATGCTGCCGACCGGACAGGACATGCGTTGCTGCATGCCATGTACGAACAGCTGTTACAGCGCCGGTATCAGGTCTATGAAGAATGGTACGTCACGGCATTGCTCGTCGAAGGTGGGCGCTGTTGCGGAGTGGTCGCCTGGGATCTGATCCATGGTGGATTGCAGGCGTTACGGGCCAAGGCTGTGATTCTGGCCACTGGCGGGAGCGGCCGTGTCTTCTCCACCAGCACCAACGCCGTGATCAACACGGGCGACGGCATGGCCTTGGCCTATCGTGCAGGCCTTCCGCTCGAGGACATGGAATTCGTGCAGTTTCATCCCACCACGTTGAAAGACACCGGTATTTTGATCACGGAAGGCGCCAGGGGCGAAGGTGGCTACCTGCTGAACACGCTCGGAGAGCGGTTCATGAAGCGCTATGCGCCGGAGCAAATGGAATTGGCGACCCGCTCGACCGTGTCCCTCGCAATCGGACAGGAAATTCAGGAAGAACGGGGTGTCGACGGCTGTGTTTTGCTGGATCTTCGGCACCTCGGCCGTCTCCGTATCCTCGAACGGCTTCCACAGATCCGCGAGCTGGCCATGGAATTCGCGGGTCTCGATCCGATCGAAACTCCTATTCCCATACGACCAGGCGCCCATTATCAGATGGGCGGGATCAAGACCAACGCCTGGGGCGAAACCGATCTTCCGGGGCTATTCGCCGCAGGAGAATGCGCATGCGTGAGCGTACATGGAGCGAATCGTCTGGGAGGCAATTCCCTCCTCGAAACCATCGTCTTCGGACGCAGGTCCGGCACGAGAGCCGCTGAGTATGTCCGCCACTGCGATCTGCAGCCCGTTCCGGCGACAGTCCTGCAATCCGAAGAACATCGGCTGAAAGCGCTCCTGAGCCATCCGGGGCCTGAAAGGCCCTGGCAAATAAGGGACGATCTCGGGAAGACGATGAGCCTCAATCTCGGCATCTTCCGCACGCACCAATCAATGCGCGAAACCTTGGCCGCCATCCAGTCCCTGACAACCCGGGCTCAACAGATGTGCCTGCAGGATAAGGGACGAATCTTCAACACAGACTTGATTCAAGCTCTAGAGTTGCAATGCCTGTTGCAAATAGCCGAGACGATCGTGGTCAGCGCGCTCGGACGAGAAGAAAGCCGCGGGGCCCACTACCGAGCGGACTTTCCTAAGCGAAACGATGCGGCCTGGCTTCGTCACACGCTATGCCACCGTCGGGCCGACGGCCCGCTTCTGACATATACTCCGGTCACCATTACCCGTTTTCCACCGGCCTAAGAGGATTTCCGGATGCATGGGAAGGATACGTACTGATCGGCAAGTTGCGCTCTTCGCGTTCTGCGCTATCCTTTCCAATGACCACTATCACTCACGGACTATCCGGCGGCACCCGGGGCAAGGGTCATCGGGCATCATGGCAACCGTTCACCCGGGTAGCGCAACTCCTGCGTCCTCCATCGACCCTCTTTCGATTGCTATGTAGGCCGCCCTCTGCCCATTCTGCGGGACGGTCGTTCCCTGCCGTCTCGTTTCCGATAGACCCCTGCATCAATTCCCCTGTCCCTCTTGCGCCGAAAACCTAATCATTTTCAACCCCAACAGGCGACCGATGACGATGCTGCCGGCCTGCAGGTGAGCGATATCCATGAATCAACCGACATGTCGCGCCGGGTGAATTGGACTGGCCGTGGCGGTCCTGACCTGTCTGCTGAACTACGCGCTGCTATCGGGAATGGCCTATGGGACGTTCTCCCAAATCATATCGACAGACGATCCGTACGATATCGATGAACTCATGTTGTCTCCTCTCATTCTACGAGCGAACGGCTGGACTCCGCTCCATCTCGCGGCTGCACGAGGGGATCTTGCCGCCACCACCTTGCTCCTCGCAGAAAAAGACCATATCGACAGGCCCAACGGCAGAGGGCGAACGGCCCTGCATGAAGCATCGAAGCGAGGACAGACCGCGACGGTCGCTCTGCTACATCCTGGCGAGGCATTCGCTTCTCATTCCGAGGCAGGACGTGGGATTGTTTGAGACTCTCCTTCCTGGGCTGGATCTTCACCGTTTTATCATTGGGCACGTACTACCCCTATTTCCGGACCCAGCGGCAGGCATTTCTGCACCCGCTCACGTACTTCGGAAATCAGCGCTTCCGGTTCACGGGTCACGGATCAGGCCTGATGTTCCGTTTGCCGTCGCTCTCTTCATGGCCTATGCGGTTCTGAGCCTATGCGGCCTCGCCATTGCCTCTCACCTCATCAATGGCGGTCTGGCCCTCCTCTTAATTACCCTGTTGCTTGGACCGATGTGGATCTGGTTGATGGGACGGAAGCAGAAGTATTTTGGGGATCACACCAGACTCGGAGAGGCACGCTTTTCCTCGCGCATCACCTGGCAAGGGCTCTTTACACTTTATCTTGGCAACTGGGGCTGTTGATAGCCACGGTTGGATGTGCCTGGCCATGGATAATGGTTCGGAACGCCCGCTTCCAAACAGACACTCTGTCGTTGCAAGGCACGGCGAATCTCGATCTGGTCCTGCAAAAGACCACCGGCGCTTCGGGTGACCGGCGAAGGACTCTCGAATCTTCTCGACAGAGGCTTGGATATGGACTAGCGCCATGTCCACCGTCTGGACCGCCCACTATTTCGACGGCCGCACGGCTACCCGCCACCGCGTGACCATCACCGTCACTCCCGCGGCCCTGCATCTCCTGACGTGCGCCGGTGAAATCAAGCAATGGCCATATGAGCAGATCCGTCCCACTCAAGACCGCTACAATGGTGAAGCGGTCCGTCTTGAGTTCGGGCCGGAGCCGGCCGAATTCGTCCTGATTTCCACTCCCGCCCTGTTGGACGAAATATATAAGACGGCGCCTGCTATGGCACAGCACCTTCACAAACCGTCACGAAGAAGCGAGCGCGTACGGGCGGGATTCTTTGCAGCACTGGCCGTGGCGTTCCCGGCATTTGGGCTCTACCGATGGGGCGATCCCGGGCATGGCGGCCGTGATCACGCCCTACGTGCCTTCCGCCTCTGGTATAATCCACCAACCAGCAGGCCTTCCCTATGCGCGTTCTAGTCATCGAAGATGAAACCAAAGTAGGCTCCTTCATCAAGCGAGCCCTGGAGGAAGAAAGCTACGCCGTCGACCTCTGCGAAGACGGTGCCCTGGGTCTCGACATGGCGCTTAGCGGCAGTTACGACCTCATCATGATCGATCTCATGCTGCCGAGCCTGCCAGGACTGGAAGTACTCACTCGTCTCCGTAAGGAAAAAATCCAGACTCCTGTCCTGATTCTGACGGCGCAATCGAAAGTGGACCAGCGCGTGAAAGGGCTCGATGCCGGCGCGGACGATTATCTGACCAAACCCTTCGCCATCGACGAATTACTTGCGCGTGTCCGGGCGCTGCTTCGGCGCGGGCCCACCGAATCTCCCGGAATCTTCCAGATCGACGATCTCGTGCTTAATCCTGCTACGCGAGAAGTCACGCGCGGAGGACAACGGATCGAACTCACGGTGAAGGAATATGCCCTCCTGGAATATTTCATGCGCCACGCAGGACGGGTTCTAACCCGTCCCATGATTTCCGACCACGTATGGAATCAGGATTTCGATACGTTCACCAACGTCATCGACGTTTACGTCAATTACCTGCGGAATAAGATCGATCGCGGACGAGCCCGAAAGCTCATCCATACGATTCGTGGGAGTGGGTACATGCTCAAGGTCGACTGATGCCGCTTCGCGTCCGCCTCACACTCTGGTACGGGACCGCCCTGGCCCTTATCCTGCTCACCTTCTCCGTTGTGCTCTATACCATCACGGCGCGCAGCCTTCGTGATCAAGTCGATGAATCGTTGGAAGAAACCGCATCAGCCGCCGTGCGCTCCCTGGAAACGCGGGGGTTCCTGCCGCTGATCGATGAAGACGCGCTTCTGAGCCAGTTCCCCGAATTGACCCGCATCGACAAATTTTTTCAGATTTTCAGTCCCTCCGGCACGATTACGATTCGTTCTCCCAACATCCGGCAACATGCCGTGCCGCTGAGCCGTCATGCCCTGGAGGTGGCGTTTACCGGGAGCACCATCTTCGAATCCGCCAGATATCCCAACGAACCGCCGTTGCGTCTGGTCTCCGTACCCATTATCTACCGTGGATCTCTGCTGTATATCGTACAAGTCGGCACGACCCTGGAAGGCGTGGAGGAGACCCTGCGCCGCTTTCTGCTGGTTCTGGTGGTCATGGCCCCGATTGCGTTGGTGGTATCGCTGGCTGGGGGTTGGTTTCTGGCAGGACGCGCCTTGCGTCCCGTCGATTCCATCACGGTGGCGGCGCAACGCATTGCCGCGGGCGATCTCACGCAACGTTTGACGTCCGAACGCTCGTCGGATGAAATCGGTCGCCTCACCGATACCTTCAACAACATGATTGCCAGGCTGGAAACCTCCTTCGCGCAAATCCGCCAATTCAGCAGCGACGCCTCGCACGAATTGCGGACGCCGCTGACGGTTATGAAAGGCGAAAGCGAGCTGGTGCTCCGGCGTCCCCGTCCCGTGGAAGATTACATCGTCGTCCTGGAAAGCAATCTCGAAGAAATCGACCGCATGTCGCGCATCGTGGAAGAGTTGCTCTTCCTTTCACGGGCCGATTTGGGGCAAATCAAAACAGAATGCGAACCCGTCCGTTTGGAGTTGCTGGTGGAAGACATCCAGCGCCAAGCCTCGCTTCTCGGCCAGGAGCGCGGGGTAGAAGTCGTCACGGGCATGATCCAGCCGGCGACCGTACAGGGGGATGAACTTCGCCTCCGAGAACTCATTCTCAACCTCGTCGACAATGCGGTGAAATATTCCCATGCGCAGGGAAGGGTGGAAATCGACCTGCGTGTGGAGGCCTCCACGGTATTCCTCGCGGTGCGCGACTATGGAATCGGCATCCCTGCAGAGGCTCACAGGCAGATTTTTGACCGCTTCTTTCGAACGGATGATGCCCGCGCCCACACCAAAAAGGGCACAGGCCTCGGTCTCGCTATCTGCGCATGGATAGCAGAGGCCCATCATGGACGCATCGAGGTCCAGAGCGAGGTAGGCAACGGATCGACCTTCACCATCGTCCTGCCGCTGGACAAGTCTGCAGCTTAACGACTTCTAATCACGAACTAATATTGTTCTCATTCAGTGTTGTTACTCTCCAGACGTATGTTGCACGCAGATCTATACCGCTTGCACAAACCAACATCTTCTAGGAGGAGGAAGCTATGAAAGAACCCACGCAGTCCGTGAGCGCTCTGGCCGGCATCGCCGTTCTGAGCGCTGCGTTGATAGGAAGTTATGCCTCGCTGACACCCACGCATGCCTCGGATCCTTCGCCGGTCACCGGAGAGGGCACGATGGCGATGTCGGGGACTTTGCCGACAGCCGGGTTTACGGAGGTGGCCAAGGCCGTCACCCCAGCCGTCGTCAACATCACGACGAGCGGTGCGGAGCACATTTCTGATTCGCCCAAACCACGCGGAAGAGGAGATGAATTTTTCGGTTCGCCCTTTGGACCATTCGGACCGCGGCGATTCGGACCTCCCATGGAACCTCGTGAGCGCCGTGGTGTGGGACAAGGATCTGGTGTGATCGTTTCACCGGACGGCTACGTGCTGACGAATAATCACGTAATCGACGGGGCGAAAACAGTCACCGTTACCCTTCCGGACAAGCGAGAGTTCAAAGGCCGGATCGTCGGTAGCGACCCCAAGAGCGATATCGCGGTGATTAAGATCGACGGCAGCCAGCTTCCGACCGTTTCGTGGGGCGACTCCAGCCGTCTTCAGGTCGGGGAATATGTTCTGGCGATCGGAAATCCATTTGGATTGAGTTCCACGGTCACTCTGGGCATCGTCAGCGCGTTGGGCCGTGGGCGTATGGGAATTACACAGTATGAAGATTTCATTCAGACCGATGCCGCCATCAATCCGGGAAACAGCGGCGGCGCTCTCGTCAATACCAAGGGAGAGTTGATCGGCATCAACACGGCGATCTTCTCCCAGAGCGGTGGGTACCAGGGTGTAGGCTTTGCCGTCCCGACGAGCATGAGTAAGCCCATTTACGAAAGCCTGGTCAAAACGGGCAAAGTGGTGCGCGGCTATCTCGGCATCGGAATACAGGACCTCAATCAGGACCTTGCCAAATCGTTCCATGTGAAGGGAAGCAACGGCGCAGTCGTGACCGATGTGAAGGAAGAAGGACCGGCTGAAATGGCGGGACTGAAACAGGGCGATGTCATCACCGCCTTCGAGGGAACCCCGATTGAAGACGCCATGACTCTCCAACGCGCCGTCACCAGAAGCGCCGTCGGGAGCAAGGTCAGGGTGAAAGTCATGCGTGATGGCCATGAGAAGGATTTATCCGTCACGATCGGCGAACTTCCAGACAATCCCCAGTTGGCCAAGGCAGAGGCTGAATCCTCGGACCAGCCTCTGGCAGGGCTCGCGGTGCAGGAGCTTGATCGTGAAGCGGCTCAAGAGCTGGGGATCAAAGGCAAACTCCAGGGGATCGTCGTGACCGACGTGGAGCCTGAAAGCGAAGCGGAACGAGCCGGTTTGATGCCGGGTGATATCATCCGCGAAATCAATCGCAAGCCGGTCGCCTCGATGAAGGATTACGCGCGGGTCGCCTCGGACCTTAAAAAGGGACAGGACGTGCTGGTCTTGATCAATCGGCGAGGCGCTTCACTGTACCTCAGCGCCAAGGTGTAACAAAAAAAGCCGGCTGCCGCTGAGCGAACGCTTACCGGTAGCCGGCTCCGGCTTTCTTCGGCATGAGAAGCGGTTGTGTGCCTGCAGAACGCACAGGAAAGGTGGCCTGGCCTGTCGGTTTGGCCACCAAATCGTACCCCACGACATCGGTCACCGTCACCGAAACAAACTCACCCGGCTTGGCGGCTCCATTCTCACAATACACCACTCCATCGATCTCGGGGGCCAGTCCTTCGTGTCTCGCCTCAAGCAGCCGGTCTGACCCCTCGGATAGCCCATCCACCAGGACATCAAGTGTGCGGCCCAAATACTCCCGATTCTTCGCGGCCGAAATGGAATCCTGCAACGCCAATAGCTCGTTGCGCCGTTCTTCCATCACCGCACGATCGACTTTCCGGTCAAGGTCGACGGCGGATGTGCCCTCTTCATCGGAATAGAGAAACACCGCAGCCCGATCGAATTCCATGTCAAGCATGAACTGCTTGAGCTCTTCGAACATACCATCTGTCTCACCGGGGAATCCAACGATAAAGGCCGTCCTGAAGAATACGCCGGGAATCTTGGCACGAATGCGCTCCACCAACCTGGTCACATGCTTGCGGTCGCCTAACCGATGCATGCGCTTCAGCATCCCGTCGCTGATATGCTGCAGCGGCATATCAAGATATTTCGTGATGCGCTCTTCTCCGGCATAGAGTTCCAGCAACTCGTCGGTCACCTGTTGGGGGTACAGATAAAAGGGTCTGATCCAGCGCACACCATCCACGGTAATCAATTCACGCAGGAGCGCCGTCAGGCCCTGCCTAAGTCCGAGGTCGACTCCATAATTGATCGTGTCCTGGGAGATCAGGTTGAATTCCTTCACCCCTTCTTGCGCCAACCGCCGCGCTTCGGCCACGATGGACTCAATCGAGCGGCTCCCCTGCTTCCCGCGCATGAGAGGGATGGCGCAGAAGGCACAATTCCGATTACATCCTTCGGCAATTTTCAGATAGGCGCTATGGATTGTCCCCAGGCGGATACGCGGAGTCTCGGCGTCATAGAGATAGGGAGGCTGCCTCAGCCATAGACGCTGTTGGCGCGCTTTCGGAACCAACAGACTGCGACAGATATCTGCGATCCGCCCGAATTCACCCGTCCCGACTACCGCGTCCAATTCGGGCAATTCTTTTAAGAGTTCGCCCTGGTACCGCTGCGCCAGGCAACCAGCCGCAATCAATACGCGGCAGGAGCCGGACGTTTTGAGTCTCCCATGCTCGATGATGCTGTTGATCGATTCCTGTTTGGCCTCTTCAATGAACCCACAGGTGTTGATGATAACCACCTCGGCGGCTCGCGCATCGCCTGTCAGCCGAAACCCGCCGGCTACCAACGTCCCCAGCATGACCTCGCTATCCACCTGGTTCTTCGAACAGCCCAGGTTCACGAAGCCGATCGAGGGTTTCTCGGTTTTGGTGCGCGATGGTTTGATCAATGACGACGCCATAAGCAGGCAGTCTACGAGACAGTGGAAAAGTCTGTCAAACGCGATATCTTGCTATTCCGCCCGGAGCTATCCTAGATTGGAACGATGATCCGAATGTTTCAAGGCATCACTCCGCGCATTTCCGTTTCCTGCTTCATCGAGGACACGGCCGTCATCATCGGGGATGTCGTCATGGGCGAGGACTCCAGCGCCTGGTTTCACGCCGTGATCCGCGGCGACGTCAACTTGATCCGTATCGGCAACCGGACCAACGTTCAGGATCTCTGCATGCTGCATGTCTCGCACGATACCCATCCGCTCCTTATCGGCGACGATGTGACCATCGGTCACAACGTGGTCCTGCATGGCTGCACCATCCAAGACCGCGTGCTGGTCGGAATGGGATCCATCATCATGGACGGCGTGGTCATCGGAGAAGACTCAGTGGTCGGAGCCGGAGCATTGATAACAGAGGGCACCGTCGTTCCGCCCAAGAGTCTTATCCTCGGGTCGCCGGCCAAGGTCAAACGACCCGTCACAGAAAAGGAAATTCTCTGGATCAGCCAATCGGCGCAGAACTATGTGCGATATTCCCGCCAATACCTCTCCGGACCAGACAAGCCTCGACCTGGATTTTGGGTATAACGACCGCCTGCTCGGGTCGAATCGCATCGCATCTCATTCAACCCGCACCAGGCAAATGGGATCACCGACCGTAGGAGATGCGAAGGTCCGCCGTTCAATCCGGTAGGGCCTGTCATGTCGATGGCACCATTCCGCTATCCACACCGCCTCTTCAACTGTGGTCGTCACCAATCCCGGTCGCGTCAATCGCTTGAGACAACGATCGACCAGTATGGCAACCGTACGTTGCTGAGACAAAAACCTGCGCGAATCGAATATTGCCGGGTTGGCACGGCCATAGGAGAGAGAGGACAGTTCTGGAAACCGCTCCGGATCGTTCAGCACACTGACCAGCCATAGGTGATCGATCCTGTCCTTCACGACACCGGCGTCTCGATGGTGAAATCGTAGCGGCAGCCCGAGGCAGGCCCGATTCAGGATCAGCACTTCCCGCCTCCGAAGATTGCATGCCATCACGCGCCGTCCCAAATCCATATTTTCCATGGCGATGAGCGGAATCTCTGCGACCCCAGCTCCCACATACAGGCTGGTACCGTCCGGCTTGAGACGGGATACGAGCACATTCGCAAGCGTTAGGCCCAGGCGCTGACAGAGCCCTCGTTTCGCGGCCCAAAAGTCTTCGCCGCCTTCATCGCAATAGATCGGCCCCAACTGCTCGTAATCGAGCCGCGCAAAGATTTCCTTGATCGCACGTCGGGTGGCTGGCATGACCGACAAGGTCTTACGCGGCATGGCCACCGACAGCAGACAACCTCGTGGCCGTGATGACGACGCCGATCAGGACTTGACTCATGAACTCCAAGTTTAATGTGTCAAGCGTATCGCTTGACTGATGGTAATGCGGGTTCCTGAAATCAGCTGTGTCGGTCAACATCACCGCCGGAAATCCTCGCTCCCAGAATGCCACATGATCGCTCCGCCTGGTATCCGGTAATATTTCGCCGTTGCCGGGCACAATTAACGGCACGACCGGAACATGAGCGCCCATCGCCTGTTGGACCGCCATCGTCAGCGTCCGCGACGCCTCATTGCCGACTATGGCGAGAAAATTGCCGACCGTCGGCACGGCGACCGGCAGGCCGGGAGGAATTCGCTGCGTTGCTTCTTCCGATCGGGCGTACCCGACACATTCCAAGATAATCGCCCCGACAAGTGTCTCACGCTGCTGCCGCAACGCCGCAACGTAGGCCGAACTCCCGAGCAGACCCTGCTCCTCAAGACCGAATGCGACAAACCGGATCGTCCTGGCGAGCGGCACAGTGGCAAGAGCCCGAGCCGCTTCCAATAGCACCGCGAGCGCACTGGCATTATCGTCGGCGCCAGGTGAGCCTCGGACCGTATCGTAATGAGCTCCGATCAACAATGCCGGATGAGGAGATGGACCGGAGGATGGGTGTCGTGTCCCGACGATATTGCGATAGGTCCCCTCAAGCGCCTCGAATGGCTGGCGGTCGACACAGTACCCTATCGATTCAAGTTGGGCGGCCAGATAATTTTCGACCGCCGTGAGGTGTTGCGGCGCCGTCGCGGGGTGGCGCTCTCCGACCAACCTCTGAAGGTGAGCACGTATCCGGGCAGTCACGAATCTAGGCCACGATCTCGGTCCCGATGCCCTTGTGGGTAAAAATTTCCAGCAGAATGGCATGGGGCACACGACCATCGACAATGTGCGCTTTTCCCACGCCGCCGGCGAGCGCATCCAGACAGGCATGCACCTTGGGAAGCATCCCTTCGCTGATCGTGCCGCGCTTGACCATCCGCTGCACATCCTTACGGGAGACCGTCGAAAGGTGGCGGCCATTGGCATCGCGGATGCCCTTTACATCGGTTAGCATCACGAGTTTTTCCGCCTTCAGCGCCGCCGCGATGGCCCCTGCGACGAGGTCGGCATTGATGTTGTAGGTATTACCCTCGCGATCGGTTCCGATCGGCGCGATGATCGGGATGTAATGATCTTCCTGAAGCTTCAGAAGAAGCGTGGGATCGACCGACTTGACGTCACCGACAAACCCGAAATCGCTGTCGGTCTCATCGGCTTCCAGATCCTTTTCGATGCTTTCCGCCCAGGCCTTCGTCGTCAAGGGCTTGGTTAACATTAATCCACCGTCTTTGCCGCTGAGGCCTACTGCCTGCCCGCCGTGCCGGTTCAGAAGATCAACGATTTCCATGTTGATCCGTCCCGCCAGCACCATCTCCACAATCTCCATGGTGGCGGCATCGGTCACCCGCACTCCGTGGCGAAATTTCGCCTCCATGCCCAAACGGTCCAGCATCCGGTCGATCTGAGGTCCACCGCCGTGCACGATAACCGGATTCAGGCCGACATATTTCAATAAGACGACATTCTGCGCGAACCGCTCCTTCAGGGAGGCATCGGTCATCGCATGCCCGCCGTATTTGATGACGACGGTCTTTCCCTTAAACGTGCGGATATACGGCAAGGCCTCGATGAGGACGTTGGCCTTCTTGATGAGTCTGTTCATACTTCGCTCCCGCCCGGCTCCTTGCCGAGATCGTTTACAGGATATAGCGACTGAGGTCCTGATCCTTCACGATATCCTGCAAGCGGTCCCGCACATAACCGGCATCAACCACGATGGTCTTCGACTGCATCTCGGAGCCCTCGAACGACACCTGTTCGAGCAACCGCTCCATGATCGTGAAAAGGCGCCGCGCGCCGATGTTTTCCGTTCGCTCGTTGACCTGCACCGCAGTCGCCGCGATTTCCGCAAGCCCGTCCTCCGTGAATTCCACGGTGAGGTCTTCCGTCGCCATCAATGCGCAATATTGACGGACCAGCGAACCGCGGGGTTCAGTCAAGATTCGCACCAAATCTTCCTTGGTGAGAGGCGCCAGTTCGACGCGGATGGGAAACCGGCCCTGAAGCTCAGGGATCAAATCCGACGGTTTCGCGACATGAAAGGCGCCGGCGGCGATGAAAAGAATGTGGTCGGTCTGAACAGCGCCATGTTTGGTGCTGACAGTGGACCCTTCCACGATGGGCAGCAGATCTCGTTGCACCCCTTCGCGAGACACATCCGGCCCCATCGTGCGCTCGCGGCCGGCGATTTTGTCGATCTCGTCCAAAAAGACGATGCCGGTCTGCTCGACTTTTGTAATGGCCTCCCGGACCACCTCATCCATGTCGATGAGCTTCTGCGCTTCTTCCTGCGTGAGGTGCTTCAGCGCGTCGCTCACCTTCATCAGGCGTTTCTTTTTTTTGCCTTGGAACATGCCGCCCAACATGTCCCGCAAACTCCCTTCAAGATCTTCCATGCCTCCCGCATTGGAAATCATTCCCAACGGTAACGCCCGCTCCTTGACCTCCACTTCCACGGATCGCTGGTCCAGCTTGCCTTCACGCAATTGCAGCCGGAGCTTCGATCGGGTGGCATCCGGCGATTCTGCCGGATCATGACTATCCGCACGTTGTCCGGAGTGGTCAAATCCGGTCGTCCCGGGACGCGGCGGCGGACCGGGCAACAGCAGATCGAGGACCCGCTCTTCCCCGAGCCGCGATGCCTTCTCCTGGACCTCCTCCAAATGTTTGGTCTTCACCAGATTGATGGACAGCTCGGTGAGATCGCGAATGATCGATTCGACATCGCGCCCGACATAGCCGACTTCCGTGAACTTCGAGGCTTCCACCTTGATGAAGGGCGCTTCGGCGAGCTTCGCCAGACGTCTGGCGATCTCGGTTTTTCCCACGCCAGTCGGCCCGATCATGATGATGTTCTTAGGCATCACTTCATCGCGCAGCTCGGGAGGCAACTGCTGTCGGCGCCAGCGATTGCGGAGCGCAATCGCCACCATGCGCTTGGCATCCTGCTGGCCGATTACATAGCGATCCAACGCCTCCACGATCTGTCGGGGCGTCAGACTGTTCACATTGAGCTGGCGTGGCGTGGGTTCGGTCGGCATGGCAAGCTGATCCTAACGCGAGAGCGATTCAATCACAATCTGCTGGTTGGTATAAATATCGATTCCGCCGGCAATCATCAGAGATTCCCGCACCACCTGTTCGGCCGCAAGATCGGAATGTGCCAGCAGCCCCCGTGCGGCGGCTAATGCATAGGGGCCTCCCGATCCGATCGCAAGAATGCCGTCTTCCGGCTCGACGACGTCTCCGGTTCCGGAAATGATGAAGGAGTGATCGAGATCGGCGACGGATAGCAATGCCTCCAGCCGCCTCAATACGCGGTCGGTCCGCCAATCCTTCGCCAATTCCACGGCGGCTCTAGTGAGATTGCCGCGATATTCAGTCAATTTGGCCTCGAATTTTTCAAACAGGGTGAAGGCGTCGGCCGTCGCCCCGGCAAAGCCTGCCAGGACCGCATCTCCATGCATGCGCCGCATTTTCTTGGCGTTGTGTTTCATCACCGTGGTGCCGACCGTGACCTGTCCGTCACTGCCCATGGTTACCTGGTTGCCTCGCCTGACGCAGAGCACGGTCGTGGATCGAATGATCATGTCGGCGGTTTCTCCCTGGATGTCCTGTGTGTCGCGGCACTTACCGCGCGAGGATGGGCACGATCGTACAATGAGAGCAATTGGTCCATGGCCAGATGGGTATACTTTTGTGTCGTACTGAGAGAGGCATGGCCCAACATTTCCTGGATGGCGCGCAGATCGGCCCCTTCATCCAGGAGGTGAGTGGCGAACGAATGACGCAAGGTATGCGGATGAATCGCCCCGCCCGTCAGTTGACGCGAATACTTTCCCACGATGCGCCCAATGGTCCTGGCAGTCAATCGACCACCTCGGCTGTTACGGAACAGGGCGGCTTCCGGTCGTCGCGGGAAGCGCTCATCCGGAAGCTGCGCATGGTATGCGTCGATCGCATCGAGGGCTACGCTGCCTACTGGAATGATGCGCTCTTTTTGTCCCTTCCCCCGCACCCGCACGACTTCTTCGCTCCGATTGATATCGTCGCAATTCATGCCGACCAATTCACTGACGCGGACACCGGTCGAATAGAGCGTTTCCAAAATCGCGCAATCGCGCAGGGAGTCCCTCTCCTGACCCGCGGGAAACTCCATCAATGCGCCGGCATCGTCCTTCGTGAGGACACGGGGAAGATGTTTGGGACGTTTCGGAGCACGCACTTCTTCCGTCGGATTTGCTTGCAGTCCGCCGGTACGAACCAGGTATCGAAAAAAACTGCGCAGACATGCGAGCTTTCTAGCCAGTGAAGATTTCTTTTCTCCCTTGCGATCACGCGCCGCGAGAAACTCACGAATCAGCGCCGGGTCTACTGATGCGAGCACCAGCGGCACGCAACGATTCGAGGCATTTTGTGCGAAAGCTTGGAATTGAGCTAAGTCGGACGCATAAGCGCGAATCGTCTGGGGGGAAGCTCCCTGCTGGACCGATAGGACGTCTAGGAAAGCCCGGATTGCGCGATCCATGCGTCAAAATCCTCGAGAGCTCGTTGTTGGATGAGACGACGCTTCTGTTCTTTGTCGCGCGTCTTCGCCGCCACGGGCGGGAATAGTCCGAAATTCGTATTCATTGGCTGAAAATGAGCGGGGTCACTGTTCGTGATATGCGCCATCAAACAACCGTGGGCGCTGGTCGGTGGTGGAGTGACCATAGATTGACCTGCCAGACGGCGCGCCGCGTTGATTCCGGCGAGACCCCCCATCGACGCAGACTCTGTATATCCTTCGACACCGACCAATTGCCCCGCAAACAAGACGGTTTCGTTCGACTTCAGTTGCAGCGTGTCGCGCAGAAGTTGAGGCGAATTGATGAAGGTGTTGCGATGTAGACTGCCGAATCGCAAAAACTCCGCCTGTTCCAGCCCAGGAATCAGACGAAACACCCGGCGTTGCTCCGGATAGGTGAGCTTGGTCTGAAATCCGACCATATTGTAACAAGTCCCATGCACATTTTCGGTGCGAAGCTGTACCACCGCATGGGGACGCAAGCCTGTCTTCGGATGTTCCAGCCCTACCGGTTTCAGTGGTCCGAACTGCATGGTCTGCCGGCCCCGCTCAGCCATGACTTCGATCGGAATACAACTTTCGAAGTACGAAATCTTTTCAAATTCTTTCGGCTGAACTTTCTCTGCCGCCAGCATCGCTTCATACAACGCATTGTAGGCCGGTTCATCCATCGGACAATTGAGGTAATCATCGCCTCCCTTGCCGTACCGCGACGCTCGATACACGATCTCCATGTTGATGGAATCCGCGTCGATGATGGGAGAAATGGCATCAAAAAAATAGAGATGCCGTTCGTGCGTCAATTCCCTGATCGCCTTCGACATCTTCTCGGACGTCAATGGCCCGGTCGCAATGATGCAAACCGCATTCTGCGGCACATCCGTCACCTCTTCGCGCGCGATCCGAATGTTCGGATGCCCTTCCAACGCCTGGGTAATGGTATGAGCGAATTCTTCGCGATCCACAGCCAATGCCGAACCGGCCGGCACGCGTGCCTTCTCAGCAGCGCGGATGATAAGGGAATTCAACCGACGCATCTCGGCCTTCAGAATGCCCGGTGCATTGAACGGCTCAGCAGACCCCAGTGAATTGGAACAGACCAGCTCGGCCAGATTACCTGTCTTATGCGCCTCGGTCATTTCTTTCGGCCGCATTTCGTACAGGGTCACCTTGGCCCCGCGATTAGCGGCCTGCCAGGCTGCTTCTGAGCCGGCCAAGCCGCCTCCGATGACCACGATATCTTCACGCATGAATGGGAAACCTCTGAGAAGATGGAAGGAAGCCCATTGTAGGAATCGTCTTTTACGTATGTCAAGAAATGGCCGGCTTACACGATGGAAACATTTCGCCTCTCTCTCCAAAGAGACAGCAGACATACTGAACAACGAAGCCTCATGGGTTTGTTGCTCCGCTTCGCCGGACCATGCTAGACTTCGTGCTTGTGGGCGATTAGCTCAGGGGGAGAGCGCTTCCTTCACACGGAAGAGGCCACTGGTTCGATACCAGTATCGCCCACCATTCTGCAATTAACCCGTCCTGCGGCATACTCATCCCGCAACATCGTAATTCTCCAGCCGCCCTAAACGAAGCTACGACAGTCCAACATCTGGACAGAATCAAAGCCCTGCGCTACACTTTTCTCAACAGGAATAGGTTTCGCCTTGGCGGTTGTTCCTACAGAGAAAGAGAGGAATAGTATGCGGGCGACTATGGTCACGATGATATTAGGATTGCTTTTGGCCACAGGCTGTTCGAGTACCAACCGGATGGTGACACAAGACCAGAACTACAATGCACCGCTCAGCATCTATAGCGCAATGGACAGTACCTCACTAGTCTATTCCGATCCTGCGGCTGCATCTCAGGCCAACGACAATCCCGTCCGATGGCTCGGATTCATTCTCCATCCGGTCGGTCAAGTCATTGACTACACGGTGAACCGCCCACTCTATGCCATTGCGAGTTTCGCACCGTATGTATTCGGG
Source organism: Nitrospira sp. (assembly GCA_020697375.1). The sequence continues at coordinate 33,767 of JAJFBJ010000011.1, forward strand.
TACACTGCTGAAGATTCCATGATCGATTCACAGCGTCGATAAATCATCCGAGGCCTCGCCCACCGATGGAGTTCCGGTGGGCGAGGCACGGCTAGCGTCTGTCCTCCCACCTCCTCATTCGCATCTGGCTGGTCATTGAGGTATGCTTCCGTTCTCGGAATGATATCTCACATTCCCACCATGCTCATTCGTATATTACTATTGTTTGTGCTTTCCGCCACATGTGCATTGGGTGCGGGATGCGGGACCCCGCCACCGGCAAGACCACCGCTCCCTCCATCCGAAAGCGATCTGGACTTATTGAAATCAACAAAGCTTTGTGATTCACGACAGACATTTCTTGAAGCGCATCGGGCAGTCACGCCTCAAACACAGGCCTGGGGAACGGGCGAAGAACTTCGCATTGCTGCGGAACAAAGCGTTTCCAAGGGTGAGGAATCCTACTTCTTCGATGAAGACGGGACATTGGTCGGGATGTTGTTCGTGTTTCGCTCCGGGCTCGATCTCGCTCCCTACAAGACCCTCCGGTACACGTTGTCTCAACTCAAGCCGAGCCTGGAATTTTACCTGACAGTAGCACAGCTGGCGGATCGGCAAAGCATGGAAACCAGCATCCTCTACGATACGGGCGATGAAAAAACCACAACGCGGTACCTTGTGCTGGGCGACCGAAACGCTCTACGCCTCCTCGAAGCCTCCTTTGCCCTTGATCCGTATGTAAAACTGTTTTCTCCCTATCGTAAGGAATTTCTTGACCGCCTCCGGGAAACCGCGCAGCAAACGGGAGGTCAACGCCTCGATACCCAAGGCGCCGAAGATAAAGAACCGTTTCTGTCCCTTCAACAGTTCGCGCGGGGCCAAACCGCCCAACTTGGCTACTGTGGGACGAAAAACGATACCATCGCCCTCGACGCGTACCAGAAAGCAAGCGCTTCAGGATTTACCAATAAGGTATGGCAGGCCGAGCTCCATCATCGGCTCGGCGTATCATGGGAAGCCGCCGGCAATCTGGAGAAGGCCAAGAGTGAACTGCTTGAGTCGTTGGCGAAACGGCCGAATTCTCCGGAAGTGATCAACAATCTCGGCATCGTGTTCGGGAGGTTGGGCGATAAACGAAATGCTCTGGCTTCATTCGAAAAGGCCGTCTCGCTCCGCCCTAACTACGCCATCGCTCGCTTCAACATGGCTGAAGCCATCGAAGCAAGTAATCCCAAACGGGCCATCACGGAATATGAAACCTACATAGCTCTCGTCGACGGCCTACCGGAGGAAGCGGATCGAGCCGCCCTGGCTCTGAAACGTGTGAAAGAGCTGAAACACTAACGTCCGGACTGGGGCCCAAAATCACTTTCGATATCGGCAAGCAGAGAATTACTGCAGGAGAATCATCGGCGGGACTTTTCTTCTTCTTCCTGACTCGTCTTACACTCGATACATAGCGTGGTGACAGGGCGGGCCTTCAGACGCTTGTAGGGAATATCGCCGTTGCAGCGTTCGCATATACCGTAAGTCTGCGACGCAAACCGACTCAGCGCTTCGTCGATCTTCTTGAGCAGTTTCCGTTCTCGCTCTCGAATGCGAAAGGAGAAATGTTGGTCCGCTTCAGCGGAAGCCTGATCGCTCACGTCAGGGAAAATCTCCAGACCGGTCGGAGTCGTCAACACCACTCCAGCTTCTGCCAGAATTGCGGCACGCTGGCCTTCGAGATCCCGCAAAATATCGGGATACCTCACGCCGTTTGATCTGTCATTCTTCTGTCGGTCTTTGGTAGTTTTCTTTGTTGGAGTCTTCATCGAGCGTTTAGAATCCTTACTCTGCCGTCGTCTTCAGACTTTACAGAGAAACCCGACTATACCAGCCTCAAATGAAACGGGTCAATCAGTTCGCGCCATCATCCACACCGATCACACCCATTCGATCACTCCCGTTCTGACTCACCCGTCAGAATATTTGCTTCAGAGTTCTCTCCTGCCTTCGATTGACTTCACCAGGGTGACTTCGTCCGCATATTCAATGTCCATCCCGACCGGAATCCCATAGGCTATGCGAGACACCCGCACATGATGCGGCTTCAGCAGTCTGGTCAAATAGATGGCGGTCGCCTCACCCTCTATCGTGGGGTTCGTCGCGATGATCACTTCCTCCACCCCTCCAGCCTTGACTCGATCGAGCAGTTCTTCAGCACGAATGTCCGATGGCCCGACGCCATCCAATGGTGATAAGGTCCCGAGCAGGACGTGATAAAGGCCTCGATATCCTCCGGCCCGTTCTATCGCATACAACGGGCTCGGCTCCTCAATCACCAAAATTATGCTCCGATCCCGCTTGGGGTCGCGGCAAAATTCACAGAGCTCCCCCTCGGCAATATTGCGACATTGGCGACAAAAGGACAGCCCGTCCTTCACTGCCTGAATCGCCTCGGACAACCGTAAGGCATCTTCACGCTCAGACTTTAAAATATGAAAGGCCAGTCTTTGCGCGCTTTTCTGACCGATCCCGGGTAGACGGACTAACTCACGTACCAACTTCGCCAACAAGCCCTGCTGATCAACGCTCATGAGGGATGGTCACATACTGTGATGGCACAAGCCGGTTGCTGGTCATCCGCGCGCGGTCCTCCCGCACATCGAAAGACACCCTCAAAAGAGGCCGGGGATCTTCATCCCGCCGGTCACGGACTTCATTTCTTCAGCCATCATTTCGCGTGATTTTTTCAAAGCGTCATTGCCGGCGGCGACCACTAAATCCTGCAGCATATCAACATCGCCGGCCTTCACGACTTCCGGATCTATTTTCACGCTCATCAAGTCCATGGCGCCATTAACCGTCACCGTCACGATGCCGCCGCCCGCCGTGCCGGAGACGGTCTTGGCCGCAGCCTGCTCCTGAACTTTGGCCATTTGCTCTTGCATGGCCTGCGCCTGCTTCAAGATACTCGACATGTTTCCCAACGGATTCTTCATTCGTGCACCTCCTGCACCGGAGTGGTGGAGCGAACCTCTGCCAGTTCTCCACCGAACATCTCCAGAGCTTGCTTGACGAGGGGATGCGCCTGGGCCTGTTGCGTCAAAATCAGACGCTGTTCTCGCTCCTTCGCCACTCGTATTTGTTTCATCGTGGGGGCAGTCCCCGGTTCTTGTTCCGTCACTTCGACAAACCGGATGCGCAACGCGCACCCGTAGAGCCGCTCACCCAGAGCCGCCAATGCGCGAAGATTATCCTCTTTTTCCAGCATGGCGCGCGCCACAGTGGCCTGCTTGGCAAACCCCAGTGTAATCAACGCACCTTCGATCCCGACCAATCGTCCCATTTCGAGAAACGGGGCGATATTCGAATGATTTGTGGCGACGGCCGCTTGAAACTCTTCCCAATTCATGTCCACTGAGGCAGGCAACACCTTAGCGGGAGGCGGCATCTTAGGTTCCTGCCCATCAGGCTTCGGCGAACTGCGGTTGAACAGCGGATCCGTTGTAGGAGTCCGAGCCATGGCGGAAGCTGAGGCTTCGTGAGGACGAACCATTGGCGATTTTGCAGCGCTTCCGCTCGCGGCGGGCGACTTTTTCTCCGCATCCTTGGGTACTTTCACTTCCTCGCCCCTTCTGGGAAAGGGCTGCATTGCTTTGTCGGGTGGCTTAGAGAGCGCTTGGGAGCCCGGTCGCCGATCGGTTGCCGAAGCTCCCGGCTGAGAAGCCATGCCGGCCGGCGATGGCAACGCATCGAAGCCTCGCGACAAACGAGTGGCACGCACCAACGCCGTCTCCAGGGCGAACCGCGGATGGGTACTCACCCGCAAACTATCTTCTGCCGCTGCACAGATCCGCAGTATTTCCTGCAACTGCTCGACGGTGAACCGTTGGGCATCGCATGCCAGCTGAATCAGATCTTCCTCAGACGCCTCGACGAGCCCCCGCAACTCCTGTCCGGATGGCACCACCGCCGCGACCAACATGTTCCGAAGATATTCGACCAGATCGCCACAATAGGCACGCAAATCATGGCCTTGATCCAACAGACCGGCGATCACCTTCAGCGCCTTGAGACTGTCCTGATCGATGATCGCCTCGACCATGGCCCGCACGCGTTCTTGAGGAACCGCGCCCAACAAAGCTTCAAGATCCTGATGGCGGATCGTCTTGCCGCCAAAGGCAATGATTTGATCCAGCAAACTGAGTCCGTCACGCATGCTGCCTTCGCTTGCGCGAGCCAAGGCCATCAGGCTGCGATCTTCGATGGCCAATCCGTCCTGCTCTGCGACATGTCGAAGCCGCTGCACGATTTCGACTTTTGGAATGCGGCGAAAGTTGTAATGCTGGCAGCGCGAAAGGATGGTCGCCGGAATCTTATGAATTTCCGTCGTCGCAAAGATGAAGACGACGTGGGCCGGGGGCTCCTCCAGGGTTTTCAACAAGGCGTTGAACGCCGAGTTGGAAAGCATGTGCACTTCATCGATGATGTACACGCGATACTGACCACGGAAAGGAGCAAATTTCACGTTCTCGCGAATCTCACGGACATCATCCACGCTGGTATTCGATGCCCCGTCGATCTCGACCACATCCACCGACGTCCCCCCGGAAATCTCCGCGCAGTTGGCACAGACACTACAGGGAGAGCCTGTCGGTCCCTGCTCGCAATTGAGCGCCTTGGCTAAAATGCGCGCGACCGTTGTTTTCCCGACGCCGCGGGTGCCGGAAAAGAGGAACGCGTGAGCGATCCGCTTGGTCGCGATTGAATTCATCAATGTCTGCACGACGTGCGGCTGCCCGATCACATCGTCAAACGTCCCGGGCCGGTATTTTCTCGCGGAAACCTGATAATCCAACGTCGCCTCTTCCCATGATGAACTAAGAATGCTGAATGACGAACTGACGGAGGGCCGTCAATTTAGCAGGTATTCATTCTCATTGAACATTCTCAGTTCGAGCTGGAGCGGGGCCAGGTGATCCTGCGGCACACAGAACGAACCGCTTACCGTTGCTTCCTTCCGGACCTGGCGGGATTCACAGGATTCTGTTGCACAGGGCCCGGCCCCTATTCTCATCTAAGTTAAAAGTAAAAAGTAGGAGTAAATATGCCTGAAATTTTTTATCTTTACCTTTTGCCCTGCCTTGGTATGGCGGAGAGGGTGGGATTCGAACCCACGGTCCCGTTACCGAGACGCATGCTTTCCAAGCATGTCGATTCGTCCACTCTCGCACCTCTCCGCAATCACACGACTGCAAAGGGTGGCATCTTATCACGCAGGTTTTTGAGCGGCAAGATAAGGCGCACGTCTCCTAAAATAGATGAGCCCTGCTCCACGAGATGGCGGCTTCCAGGAACGGGGCTCCTCTTATCACCACTCGACAATCCGCGACGCGGCCCAGACCATTGACCCCTCGTGCACGCATTTCTATACTGCTGGACTATTTTCAGCGGAGGTCTGTGATGAAAATTCTGATCGGGATCGGTGGCATCATCCTGTTGCTCGTCATCCTGATCATCGCCCTGCCGTTTGTCGTCGATCTGAATAAATATCAGGACCGGTTTCGCCCACTGATCGAAGAGGCCCTGAATCGCAAGGTCCAATTGAAGGATATCCGCCTGACCATCTGGCCGCGCGTCGGGGCACGTATCGGCGGGTTTATCGTTCAAGACGATCCTGCATTTCGCACCGGTCCCTTCGCATCCCTTTCGTCGCTGGATGTCGGAGTCAAGCTCCTGCCGCTCTTCGGGGGTCAGATCGAGGTCGAGGAAATAACTTTACGCGATCCTGTCATCACAGTCCTAAAAACCACAGAGGGCCAGCTGAACGTCTCCACCATCGGCTCCGGAACGCAGGCACCGCCCGTTCCATCGAAACCTGAAGCGCCCGGACAGCCGTCGGGTGGTCCACTTCAAGTATTGGCCCTCTTTGCCGTGGACCGGGTGTCAATCCACGGCGGGAAACTGACATATCGTGATGAATCTACCCCAAAGCCGGCAGAATACACCGTCGACAATCTTGAATTTTTCCTCACATCGGTCCACCTCGGCGAGAGTCCCACCCTACAGGTAGAGGCGACCATACGGCCCTACAATCTTCCGGTACGACTCGACGGAAGGTTCGGACCGCTGGTCGAAACTTTCGACGTTAAATCATTCACCTTCAACCTCGGGGTGGGGAAAACACCCTTAACCATCAAGGGCCGGGCGGTTGGCGGAACTCTTGATGCGAACGTTGCCGCACTATTGATCGACACAGCCGACTTTCCCGTTGCGCTTCCGCTGACCAAGCCGGTCCAGGTCAAGGATCTGCATCTCACTCTTCATGCCCTTTACCCGGCTCCGCCCGACATCCCACCCGCCAAGCAGGTGGACGTGACCGACCTAGCCATGACAGTGGTCATGGGTGGATCGGCAATCAATGTGAAAGGCGCCGCGGCCAAAGGCATCGCGAATCTGACGGCTACTTCGGCCGTCATCAATTCATCGGATTTGCCGATCACCGTTCCCCTTACCAAGCCGGTTGAATTCAAAGACGTGAATGTGAGCCTGCGAGCCAAATATCCACCGGACGAAGGCGCCGCTCCCCTTGAACTGGCAGAGGTTCAGGATTTGGGAATGGTCGTCTCGATGGGAAGCTCGCGTATCGATGTGAAGGGATCGCTCTTGGGCGGTCTGGCCAAAATCACAGCCAATTCAAAGGTCCTCAATACCGCCGATCTTCCTCTCACGCTGCCGTTGAACAAACCGGTGGGGATCAAGGACCTGCAGGCCACCGCAGAACTGAAGGGACAGGAAGCACGCCTTCACAATTTGTCACTCCAGGTGTTTGGCGGGTTCCTGCGCACGCAAGGAACGCTCGGCCTCGGAGCCGTGGCGCCACCCTTCAGCGGCAAAGCCTCGCTTCAGGGCCTGCAACTCGGTCCCGCTCTCCAGGCCGTCGGCACAGACCATATTTCCATGAGCGGCACGACCGAAGCGGACTTGACAGTGAACGGGCGCGGATTCACCCATCCCAACCTCGTGAAAGGACTCACGGGAACCGGTCGAATGGCCGTGAAGCACGGGAAGGTCGAAGGGATCAATTTGTTGCAAGAGGCGGCGATGTTGCTCAAGGTGGTCGGCGTGTCACTGGACAATGTGAACGCGACGGCCTTCTCCACGATCGAAGGCGAATTCGCCATCAAACAGGGTCTCGTCGCCGTTCAACGGCTCCTTATGGACAGCCATGATTTTCAAGCGACGGGCGCCGGCACGATCGGCCTCGATCAGTCCCTCAACATGAAATTGAATATGAATCTTTCCCAAGCCTTGAGCCAAAAAATTGCCGCCGGTTCTCCTATCGCCAAAGTCGCAATGAATGGCGGCCGGCTCTCGCTTCCGCTGCTCATTACCGGAAGCACGCAGGTACCTGCGTATGGGCTGGATACCAAAATGTTCGCCGGCAAGGTGCAGGAGCAGGTCGAGGAAAAGGTCAAAGGCGCCATCGGAGGCATCTTAAAAGGTTCCGCGAAGCCGGAAGACCTCAAGCGGCAGGGCAAGGACCTTTTGAAGGATCTCTTCGGACCATAACCAGCTTGGAGGAGTTATGTCATTGGGAATCTGGCCATGATACATTCTGCAATATGGCTTCCGAGTCATAGGAGCCGTCAGGCCCATATTGTCGCTCTATGCCGGCTGACCGAACTTCATTTTGTGGCAAGCTAACATTCCTCCTTGGCATCGTCACCTCCCATCTCTGACTCGTTTCGTGTCACCTGAGACAAGGCGAGACATTTTTTTCGCCCCACCACATGGTCTCAGCCATCGATTTTGAGAGGCTATAGCGCATCACTACTTGCCCCCTCGATATGATTCTGATTCCAAATCTCTCGGCACAGGACATGACATAGCCAGCCCAGCGAGCGAAAATTTTTCCGTATCGGTCCTGGATGAGAAAACGGTAGCTTCCCTGCCGTAACGCTCAATTTGGTGTGTCACCCCCGGCGGAAACTCGGGAGTGTTACGCTCACGATACCTGCGCTGATTCATGCCGGCGGATGCGAAATGCGAGAAGGAACCATGGATGGTTTCTAACAATCGCACATACGCGGCAAGATAAACCCACCGCACGAAGCGCGAATTCCTGCCCACATTGGAGGCCTCTGACGAGCTAACAGATCGCCGTCCGACCGAAGATTTCTCCAGAATCGCACCGTATAAAACTCATGCGGACATTCCGGAATCCAGCTCATAACAGTTTTTACGTATGGTCATCGAGGAAGGAATACTCCGAGCCCCGCCGCAGGCTCGCCGAGACAGATATGCCGAGGACCGCCTTGCTGGCGAGCATGCTTAACCGATATTCATATACGTATTTCGACTGGCATGAGCCATTCATTCCAGCATCATCCGTGCGAGAGCCATGCCCGGCAAGGACTTCGAACCGTTTCTCTCGACTGCATGTTGTCTCATTCACAAAAACATTTATACATCGCAGACTTTTTTACAAGCAGGCGCCTTAGTATCGCGCCGTACGCATAACCCAGGAGGACTGAATGAGGCGACGACTTGGATTTCTTGTTTCCGCTGTGCTCATCGTGGCCCTGCAAACATCGATTGTGGAAGCCGAGATACTAGCGCCGCCTGATGCCGCCCCCGCACAGACGGCCCCGGACGTCGTCACCCTCAAAGACGGCACCGTGATCTACGGAAAGGTCCTCGGCATGGTCGCGGGTGAACTGCATATCAAGACAGGTTTCGGACCGACCGCGGGCGACGATATCATCAAGGTCATGTGGCCGAACGTGGCAAAACTCGTAGCCAATCGTCCCATCCCGTTCAGTCTCAAGTAAGGCACGACGGTGGTGGGAACCGCGCAGCCCGGTGAGCCCGGCCAGATGATATTGAACGCGGCCCCGACGGGAGCGCCGATGGCTATTCCGCTCGATTCAGTCCTGGGCGTGAATCAGCCCTCGGTTATCTATACCGGCGCGATCCAAGCGGGATTCTCGCAATCGGCTGGGAACAGCCATCTGCGGAACGGAAGTTTCCTCGGCGAACTCTCCGCTCGCGGTGAGTCGTTACGCCTGACAATCCTGGGTCGCTACATATATGGCGATGACGCGGGAAACCTCCTTGTGCGAAACAGTCGCGGCACCATCAAGCTTGACTTCTTTCTCACGAAGCGGTTGTATTGGTTCGCCTCGTCGTATTTCGAGCAAGACACCTTTCAAGATTTGAAGTTGCGCACCGCGCTCGCCTCAGGGCCCGGCTATCAGTTCCTCGATCGCGGTGACCTTTCTGGCCTCTTTAAGGATATGACGCTCTGGGCGGAGGCCGGCCCTGCATACTTCAATGAAGATTTCAAACTCGCCGATGATAAAGCCAGCACGCGGGGCCGATGGGCCGTCAAATGGAACTGGCCGCTTTGGGGCACGGATCAGGTCAGCCTGTATCACTTCCAGGAAGGGTTTCAGTCGCTCTCCAATTCCAACGATCTCTACGTGACGGCAGACACCGGCTTACGGTTCAAAGTCTGGGGGGGATTGGTGAGCGGGTTTCAATGGACCATGCGATACAACAAGAACCCGCCGCAAGGCGTCTCCGATACCGTTAACCTGTACTTGATCACGCTGGGATACAGTTTCGACACCAGTCGAAAACAATAGAAAAAAGAAGGCGACAGCATTTAATCTGTTCGATCAAGAGGTGACACCATGAGCATGATGAGTGAATTCAAGGAATTTGCCGTGAAGGGCAACGTGCTGGACATGGCCGTGGGAGTCATAATCGGCGGCGGGTTCGGGAAAATCGTCTCGTCACTCGTGAGTGACATTCTCATGCCTCCAATCGGCCTCCTGATGGGCAGAGTCGATTTTTCGAGTCTCTTCATCCCCTTAACGGAGGAGGCCAAAGGAAAGTCGCTGGTGGCCGCCAAAGCCGCGGGAGCCGCCACGATCAACTATGGTGTCTTCTTGCAAAGTGTCTTGGATTTTACCATTATCGCCTTTGCCATTTTCATGGTAATCAAACAGGTAAACCGCTTCAAAAAAGCAGCTCCGCCCGGTCCGCCTCCTGCCCCGCCTATGCAAGAGGTATTACTGACTGAAATCAGAGATCTGTTAAGAAATCAACGTCGGTAACATGTTCGCATTCCTGACCCTGCCGTTTGGAAGGCTTCAACGGTCTAGATGCATGTGAAGGAGGATTGCATGACACATAATCGCATGGCTCTCCTGGTGCTGAGCGCGCTGTTTTTCGCATCCTGTACCGGTTCACCTGCCCCCAATGACAGCGCAAGTCGGGCTTTGAATGAAATGAAGGCGGTGGCGCGACCGATCCCGCCACAACCCGACCCGCGCGATGAACAACTAGCCGAACTCGAACGCAGGAACGCGGAGCGCGACGCGGAGATTGATCGGGTCCGTTCTTCGCTCACAGGCGATTTGAATCAGGCCAAGACCCGGGCCAACGAACTTGAATCACAACTCACTCAGCGTGACCGGGAATTGGCTTCGCTCCAAAATGCTTCCGGCGACAAGGATCGATTGGTCGCTCAATTGTCCGATGCGGAGGGCCAGATCACTGCCAAAGATCAGGAACTCACCGCATTGCGTGCAAGTGCCGGAGATAAGGATGGGCTCGCGGCGGAATTGGCGTCCTTGCAGGGGCAACTCTCGTCAAAGGACAATGAGCTCACCGCTCTCAAGGCCAGTTCCCAGGACAAGGACCGGCTCGCGGCAGAGCTGGCGGCTCTTCAAGGACAACTCTCCTCCAAAAACCAAGAACTCTCCGCACTCAAGATCAATGCGGGCGATCGGGATCGCCTTTCATCCGAGCTTACACAGGCCAAACAGCGTATCGCGGAGCTGGAGCGGCAATTAGACGCCAGGGACCAGGAACTTGTTGCCTTGAAGGGCACCGTGGGAGATCGCGAAAGACTCATCGCCGACCTGGCGGCGGCCAAACAGCGGGCCGCGGACCTCGAAAGCGAACTTTCACGCCGAGACCAAGAGATGATCGCCCTCAAAGGCGCCCTCGACCAACAGAACAATAGTCTCGCCCAGGCTAAAGACGATCTGTCAAAACTCCTCCAAGCCGAAGTCGCGAAAGGCAACGTGACTATGAAACAGCTGGGCGATCAGCTCACCCTTGGCCTTGCGACCACCCTCCTATTCGACTCGGGTGAAGCGTCGCTCAAGCCCGGCGGAGCGGACGTCCTCCGCCGCATCGGCGGAGTGCTGAAGCAATATCCCGATCGATCGATTCATGTGGCCGGCCATACGGATAACGTACCCATCAAAGGGGCCTTGTCAAAAATATTCCCCACCAATTTGGAGCTTTCTCAAGCTCGAGCCGAAAGCGCCCGCCAGGCCCTGACGGACGGCGGAATGGCTGTAGAAAAAATTGACGTGATGGGGCATGCAGACAGCCGGCCGATCGCCAGCAACGCTTCAGCCGAAGGGCGGCACAAAAATCGGCGTGTAGAAATCGTCGTCAAGCATTAGTGAGCGCATACCGGAGGCCTCCACCTTGCATCGACCTAAAGAACAGGCTAGAGTGACCGCCGTATCGTTGAGGCGTGCATCAATTTAACCAGAGTCGCAGGCACGCATTGCACAAACCAGCTGTTCGATATCCGTCAGCGTGGCCGCACTCGTCACTTCCCGCTGAGCACCCCGGATCCTCCCTGACGATGGTCGGCCTTGTGCGGCCCACGCTCTCACCCTCCACTTATCAGGGAGAGATCATATGAGACAAGCTGCACGGACACTGATCATTCTCAGTTCCATCGCCGCAGGATGTGCAACCGCCCCACGTGTTCAGCCTGTCATATCGACCCCTTCACCGGCAGAGACGAAACTCCTGGCCCTGCAACAGGAGCGGGAGCAGCTGCTGGTCACACTCGGAGAATTCCACGACCGTGTCAGCCATCTGGAAAGCAAACTGGCGGACCGCGAGAGTCAACCAGTCGCGGCATCCTATGACCAATTATTGAGTATCAAGGAAGCTGAGCTCACTGATCTGAGGAAATTAGCTCCCGAACGCGACCAATTGAGGGGTCAATTGGCTGCCGCATCGAGCGAGTTGCATCAGTCGCGCCAACGTATCGCCGCACTCGAACTGCAGTTTGCATCGCGGGAAAAAGATCTCGCAGCACTCCAAAGCCACACGATGGTGGTCGCGAACCTCGATGTTGCACGGCGTCGCATCGCCGAGTTGGAAGGGCACATGGCCCGCCAAGAGAATGACCTTCGCGCGCTTCGTCCTGGGACCGCTGAACGTGACAGCTTGACGGCTCAGCTTCAAACCGCCACTACAACGATTGGCTCTTTGAAGACGCGCGTGGCCACGCTTGAACAACAATCCAAAGAACGAGAACAGGCCTTCGGAACGCTTCGAACAAGGCTCATGGAACGTGACAAACTGGTTCCGCAATATAACGCGATGATTGCTGAGGTCTATCAAGCGAGGCATCGTATCGCGGCTCTTGAACAGCAGGTCAATGAAAAGACTAAAGCTCTTTTTGCATGGCAAAAGGGCGCTCAGGGACGATCGACATCAGGCAGTCCGCTTAACAACGGTCAGCGGGACGGGGGGATCGCGAATCAGCGCCCTCCTTCTACCGAACGATCACCGGCCTCAAACGGCCCGGGAGTCGAATCTCGGCGCCTGCCCTCGGCCCTTCGCGAGGTAAAGTCTGGGCAAGCCGGTCAGGCACCATCTGAACAATTGGCCTCGGCTGGAAAAGACGACGGGCGCAAGGCGTCTCGCTCATCAGGAGCAGCTACACAGCCGAATATTCGGAATGAATCCTTGAGCGCAACGAAGGAAGAACTTCTAAAAGTCCTGCCGGCTGAGGGGAGGCATGGAACCATCACCGTCAAACAGGATAGAAATCGGTTAACGGTCGCATTGGCGGCCAATAGACTCTTCACGCCTGGTGATGCCGCTTTGACAGCGGAAGGCATGACCATGTTGAGACAGATAGGCACGGTACTCGGACCACTCTCGGACAAATTCGTGCAAGTGGCCGGACATACGGATAATCAGGCGATCAGTAAAGCGCTTCAGAAGACCTTCCCGGATAGAAAGGCTCTTTCCTGGGCTCGAGCAGAAAATGCCCGCCGTGCATTGATTAATGGTGGAATGCCGGCCGAGAGGACTCAGGCCGTGGGCTTGGCGGATCAGAAACCGCTTGCATCCAATGCAACCGAGCAGGGCCGAGAAAGGAACCGCCGGCTGGAACTGGTCATTGTCCATGGCCCTGCCGTCGCATCGACGTCCAAGCAAACGCCCGGTGAAACTGCTCGTTTCGCGGCGCTCGGCTCATCTCACTAGAGATATCTCCCGAGTGGCATTGGCAAGGTGGAATTTCCCATTCATCTTATTGCGCTAATGAATAGTTCTTATAACTGGCAAGCACTGTGATGCAGGCCTGACGCCATACTGTCGCTTGGAACCGTCGCGACAATCTTGTAGTGACCCAATCCCAGCTCTTTCCCGTAAGCTTCTCCGACAAGCACATCCTGTACATGCTGGTGGTCCGACGACCGGAAATACGATTGCCCCTGTTTCAGCCCATCGAACTCGTGTCCTGCCAATGCTTTAATGAGAGGCTCCGCCTCGGTTGTGCCCGCTCGTTGAATCGCCTCAAGGATCTGCGTCATGGCGGCATACCCAAGGTAGCAACGCGATGTCGGCGTATGGTTGTACTTATCGACGACCTCTTGAATAAAACGGCGAGAACCGTCCGTATTCACTTTCGGATCCCAAATAAGCCCCCAGATACCCGCATTGTTGGCATAGCCAAGGGGGCGGCCTATTTGCTCTCCGGCGATCATTCCGCCGACACCGATTTTCTCCTTCCCCAATTCAAGTTTCGTATAGGCTTTCAACGCATGGACCAAATCCCATCCATACAGATTGAGGACCACGGCCTGGGGTTTTGCCTGTTTAGCAGCGGTCATAGCGGCGGTAAAGTCCAGGGCGCCAAACTCGGTTCTAGTCGAACCAACGACTTCTCCTCCCAGCGCCTTAAGAGCCTCTGTCATGGCCCGACTGGATTCCACGCCGTCCACCGTATTGGCTGTAATCATGTACCATTTCAGCCCATACGCCCTGACGAGATGGGGCGCCACAGCCTGTGCCAGCATCATCGCGTTCGGCATGAACCCGAACGTGTGTGAATTGCACCGAGCACCCGTCAATTCCATGCTGTGAGCGCCTGTGACCATGAACAGCTTGCGCCTCTTTTGCGCCAACGCAGCGACAGCCAAGGCACAGTCACCATTAAACGTCCCCATGAGCACATCGACCCGGTCTTCCTCGATAAATTTCGTGGCGACTTTCACAGCCTGCTCAGGATTCGAGGCATCATCGGCCTCGAGGATCACCACCGGCCGTCCCAAAACACCCCCCCGTTTGTTGAAGACATCCACAGCCACATTTGCCCCGTGCACATCGTGGATAGAAGAAGTCTTGTAAGCGCTCGACAGTGGATCAATAATTCCGATTTTGATCGGCTCCGCCGCGTAGGCAATCAATTCCTTGCCTCTAAGTCCGAGCACTTGGCTGGCAAAATGGCTAAAGACCAGCGCCCCGCCGGTCATGGCAGACAATTGTAAGAAACGTCTTCGTGAGACAGGACTCATGTTTGGCTCCTTCGTTGCCTTGCAATCTTCTTCCCATGTGTCCTCCAGAAAGTGGCGAGTGTGGGGGGCATTCTGGAGCGCGCGCGTTCCTGCAAAGATTTTTACCTTTATACCCCGAATTTGCGCTTTGAGCTCGTTAATCCGTGTTCTCGACGGACGAGTCAGCTATCTACCTCAGAGCGGATACCATGAGATGATGTATTTCGTATAGCTCAAGTCGAAGGAGGAGATGGATGTGCACTAGACGTTCCGCGCTTGTCTGCGTGCCAGGGTCTTCCACATGAGCCCGAAATCAGAATTTGTTATCAGACATCTTCTGCAAGCCCTTCATCATTGGTACGCTGCACGAAAGCGCTCATGGTCCAATCCGCAACGCGTAGAAACGTAGGAGGGTTACAAGGCTATCTAAGACTGAACATGGTGGCAAATTCCCGGACCGACAGAAATCCGCAAAGGAACGGAGAAGGACATCGTCAGATGCACGAGCCTGATCGTCGCGAAGGCAGCATCGGCTCCGGCATCAGACCTTGAGTGACGGTCGTCAGCGCTATTTGAAGATAGGACTACCCTAATCTAGAGCACGATAAAAAACGACTGGGCAACGGTCAATCGCGGCTCAGCTGTATTGATCTTCCGTGTACACCTGCTTGATCGACCAGAACACCGCTTCCTTCAGTTTTTTGATCTGAGGGTCGGGAGGATCTTTCCGAATCTTCTGTAGTTTCCTGTCCAGAGCGAAAAGCGGCTCTACCGATCGCCGATCCGGCACACGCCCCAATGCCCAGGCAATTTCGGTTTGTACCGTAATGTCGATGTCTGGTGCGTCTAGCATTTCGAGAAGGGGAGGAACCACCGCCGAATCGCTGTGTACATTGCCGAGATCTCCCAATCCCTTGGCTGCAGCCGCTTGCAATTCAGGCTGTTTCGAGTGCTTCAAGATATCAACGAGGACAGGGATGCCATCTGTCCCCATATTGCCCAGCGCCACCGTAGCCTGCCTGGCTAAATTCTTGTCTTGGAGTGCTTCCTTTAAGCGTGGCAACGCCTCATCTGCCACCATTTCGCCCAATAAGGAAATGATAGTCAGCTTCCGGAGCTGAGTGGTCTCCGGAGAGTCCAAAAGCTTCAGCAGCCGATCAGGCTGCCCCCATTCTGCCGTCAACAACAGGGGAAACTCATGCTTTTCCAATGACTCGCGAAGCGCCTTCATGGAGTATGTCCCAGGTTCGATAGCCTGGGCGGATTGGGCAGCTTGAGCGGCATCTTCGAATTCTGTGCGGACTTCCTTCTGCCAGTTGATCTTCATACCTCCCAAGGCGTAGGTCAATTGACAGGCAGGTCCCTTCCACAAGCGAGAGGGTGCACCGGGCAGATCATTGTCCCCGCCTGCCGCAGCCGTACCTTCCCATGTCTTGCGTTGTTCGCACTTCACCCTCAATACGACATCATGAGGATTGTTCGGATCCGAAACGATCACATAGCCGAGTGTGCTCATGCGTCGCGTCACCACTTCCTTAATTTCATCGGCATTGACAGGACCTTTATCAGTCAGCGCGATAACTTCGACGAGGACGGTATGAATCTTTCCCAGTTGCGTCTTTTGTTCGGCGCTAAAGTAATCTCGATAGGCCCAGGCAGATGACACAACTCCAGCAACAAGGATGAGGAGTACAGCTGCGGTAGTCCGGCAACTCCGCTTCATAATAATTCCTCCTTTCCTGACACGACACAAAGACTATGAGGCTCTCATGAGCCGTTAATTGCACCAGGTTGAACATTATACCCTCACATAGCATCATGACACTACTAAGCCGAGCCATATAGGGGCACTGTGGGACAAACACTCAAGCAGTTATATGCTCTTGCTCCAGCTAAAGACGTTCATCTCGCAGAGTACGGAACTGCGAACAGGTCCTGCCTGCGTATGGGTTGACAGTTATGCTCATTCAACGGTACAAAACGTTATTGTTCGTTGGGTCTTTCTTCGAGCAGACCCGCTCTTTGTGCAAGCATCAACACCCAATTTACGGTGCTCAGCGTCGCGCGAGAGTGGCGGAACTGGCAGACGCGCGAGACTTAGGATCTCGTGGGTAAACCGTGGGGGTTCAAGTCCCCCCTCTCGCACCATTTCACGGAGACCTTACGAAACGAGGCGACCATAACTTTTCGCATGCGGAGGGGTCGGACAGATTTATGAAAATGGAAATGACTGAACTTGGACCCATGAAGCGGGCGCTTAAGATTGAAGTGCCCGCGGACGAAGTTAATCTACGCTTTGTTCAGGCGTATTCCGAATTGAACCGGCAAGTTCGCATTCCCGGCTTTCGCCCTGGGAAAGCACCGCTCCAACTGTTGGAAAAACGATATGCGAAGACCGTTGAAGAGGACGTCATTCGGAGTTTAGTTCCAGACTACTACGATCGCGCCATTCGCCAGGCGGGAATCGTACCTGTCTTGGTGGAAATTCCTCCACTTGAGCGTGTCAAAGTGAAGAAAGATGCTCCCTTCAGTTTTACCGCAACCGTTGAAATCAAGCCGACGATCGAGCTGAGGGACTATAAGGCACCGAACCCTATTTCCCTTAAGCAGGATCAACGAACGATTACAGACGAACAAGTGCAAAAATCTATCGAAGTACTCCGTGAGCAAATGGCTCAATTACATCCCGCTCCTCCGGGAACTATTTTGTCTGAGGGTGACTATGCTGTTTTGAACGTTGAAGGGACCTTGGACGGAAGCCTGCTCGAGGGAACGATGAAGGAGGGCCACCTTCATAAAATAGGTTCAAATACTTCCCTCCTTGGTATCGACATTGAAGCTCACCTGGCCGGCAAGAAGGAAGGCGAAACGATTACAATTCCGCAAACATATCCTGCGACGCATCCCGACACACGGGTCGCCGGCAAAACAGTGATGTTTCGCTGCTCTATCAAATCTGTGAAACAAAAACGACTTCCGGACTTGGATGACGAGTTTGCAAAAGATTGCGGCCCGTACCAATCCTTGCAGGAAATTCGTGACAAACTTCGCACGGAAATGGAGCGGGCCTTAAAAACAGATATCGAGGATTCCTACAAAAATACGATCGTAAAACGATTGGCGGAAACTCATCATTTTGAACTTCCAGGAACCTTGGTCGAGAGGGAACTATCGGCCATGGTTCGGCAACAATTGCAATCTCGCCAACGAACAAGTGGCGACCACCCGGAAGCCTCGCCGGCTTCCTCTCGACCCGACGAGATCACCAAGCTCCAAGATGAGAATCGCCCTGAGGCGGAGCGACGCGTGAAGGTCGGGTTAATTCTCGAAGCGCTCGCCGCCAAGGAAGGCCTCGCTGTTACGAATGACGACCTTGCCGGGGAAATCTCAAGGCTAGCTGCAGAAGTCAAAATCTCGGCTGAAGAAGTCCGTCGCATGATTCAAGCCGGAGGACAAGAGACTTTGGACGAACTTAAAGCCAGAATCCTGGCAGATAAAGCTTTGGATTTCATTTATCGTCACGCAATGATCCAAGGCTAAGAATCAACGACCTTCGCAAACTTGGATGCAGACTGTGCCGCACATGAGCCACCCTGTCGGGCGGCGTGAGTATGGTAGACTAAAGAGTTTCCAGTCCCCAAAGCTTCTAATGGAAAGGATCCAGTGAATGCTAGTGCCGATCGTCATCGAACAAACTAATCGCGGCGAACGTGCCTATGACATCTATTCTCGCCTACTCAAAGATCGCATTATCTTTCTCGGTGCACCCATTGATGATGTCTTTGCAAATCTCATAATCGCACAATTGCTATTTCTTGAGGCAGAAGATCCGGAAAAGGATATTAATCTGTATATCAATTCGCCCGGTGGAAGCGTAACCGCGGGACTTGGCATTTACGATACGATGCAATATGTCAAACCAGCCATTACGACGATCTGCCTAGGCCAAGCAGCGAGCATGGGAGCATTTCTCTTGACGGCTGGCACAAAAGGCAAACGCTACGCATTACCGAATGCACGCGTCATGATCCATCAACCGATGGGAGGATTCCAGGGCCAAGCCACTGAGATCGATATTCATGCTCGAGAAATTCTGAAGATTCGCGAACGCTTGAACGAAATCATGGCAAAACATACGGGCCAGCCGCTTGACAAAATTGCGCTGGATACTGAACGGGACTATTTCATGTCGGGCGAGGAAGCGAAACGGTACGGATTGATCGATGAAGTCATCACGCGCCCTCTGAAAAGCCTCAAAACATTAGGGTCAACGGATTCGGCGAAGGATGGCGGCAAAAGCTAGTTGACCTTGGTCTATTAGGAGGCAGCATGGCTAAGCAAGAAAAGATGGACCGGCACCTGCGTTGTTCGTTTTGCGGAAAAAGCCGAGACGAAGTACGCAAACTCATCGCCGGTCCAACGGTCTATATTTGCGATGAATGCGTCAACCTTTGCAACGACATCATCGCAGAGGATTGGGAAGAGGCCAAGGAGGAAATTTCTTCCAAGCTAAAGAAGCCTGCCGAAATTAAACACCACCTCGACCAATATGTTGTCGGCCAAGAACGAGCCAAGAAAATTCTTTCCGTGGCCGTTCACAATCATTACAAACGAATCTCCTCCAAGGAAAAAGACGCCGACGATGTCGAACTCCAAAAAGGCAATATCTTGATGATCGGCCCGACCGGCACGGGGAAAACCCTGTTGGCTCAAACCCTGGCCAAATTCCTGGACGTGCCCTTCACCCTTGCCGACGCTACCACCCTCACAGAAGCCGGCTACGTGGGAGAAGACGTTGAAAATATTATTCTTAAGCTTCTTCAAACATCTGACTACGATGTTGAACGCGCCGAGCGCGGTATTGTGTACATTGACGAAATCGACAAGATCAGCAGAAAAAGCGACAGTCCATCTATTACCCGGGACGTCTCAGGCGAAGGGGTTCAACAGGCGCTCCTCAAACTCATAGAGGGGACGGTTGCAAATGTTCCCCCCCAAGGAGGGCGCAAGCACCCACATCAGGAATTCATTCAGGTAAACACCTCGAATATTTTGTTTATTTGCGGAGGCGCATTCGTTGGTTTGGAACATATTATCGAACAACGCATGAATCGAAAATCTATGGGTTTCGGCGCGGATGTTCGAAGCCGTAATGATGTTCGTTTGGGGGAATTATTGCCGAATGTTCAACCGGAAGATTTGCTGAAGTACGGTTTGATTCCCGAATTTATCGGTCGACTTCCAGTGGTCGCGACTCTAGATGAACTGGACGAGAAAGCACTCATTCAGATTCTTACAGAGCCTAAAAATGCGCTCGTCAAGCAATACGAAAAGTTGCTGTCCTTCGAAAAAGTGAAGTTACGGTTTACGGAGACGGCATTGGGGGCTATCGCGCGTAAAGCCTTTTCAAACAAAACCGGCGCTCGTGGCCTACGCGCCATTCTCGAGGAAGCCATGCTGGATGTAATGTATGATGCGCCTTCCCAGAAACAGATCAAGGAAGTCGTAATCACCGAAGATGCTATTACCGGTAAACATGCACCCATCCGTATTTTTGAACAAGACAAAGAAGTAAAAAGCGCCTAGCGGTGACTATTGCGAGCTCTTCCGTCGCTTGAATTTCTAACGGGTTGGTTATATCGATTCCCCTCCGTTGCAAGGTCGCGGGTCATGACTGTGAAGACGGATTGCACGTCTCGGCCTCCCGATGAATCTCAGTGCGAGTTCAGGCTTTGATGCACATTCGCGCATCGAGACCTCATCCCGTAACGCGGCCTTATGATAGCCGGTCCATCTAGCAGGGTTTTCCGGTGCTAATCCGACCGGTCATGCCATCTTCCCGTGAGTCCTCACAATCAGTCCTATTCACCACGCATTCTCCAACATAGTCTCCTCAGGGATGGCGCAGCCGACTGATAGGTCCGTCCAGGTGCCGTTAACGCCAGAGGTTTTGGCCTGCTGGACCGGCAAGGGCGACCACGACTCTATTGAAGCCGCGCCGGGGCTCCAAGCTAAGGGAGCAAACGGTTTGCCGGGTCCATCCGGCGG
This sequence comes from Nitrospira sp., assembly GCA_020697375.1. The sequence continues at coordinate 54,394 of JAJFBJ010000011.1, forward strand.
TAACCGGCAGCAACACTGCGCGGGACATTGGATCAGCAAGCCCCCACATAGACCTCCCTCGTCTGAATAATCCGACCTCAGGTGCCAAATGCCGTCACTGGGAGGTTGCGGTAGGACCAACACAACCAGGCAGTCGATTGACGTACGTTCAGGAAGGTGTAGGCATCGCTTACCGTCGCGGTCACGTCCCAACTTCCGTTATCTGCATCAGGCGATCCGCCGATTCTATCTCCCGAAGCCCAGCTGGTCTGAATGGTCCCGTAGCCGCCGTCGCTCGGTCCATGGCCTGAAGTTGGCGCTAGATCGGAGAAAAACTCGTGGACCCAACGCCGGCACCTCTGGCGATTCCAGGAGCGTCGGCCACAGCGGCCTCAACGCGCCGATCCCGACCAGCACGATCAATCCCCATTCCGTCAGCAATTCACGGCTTTGATTACAGCCGGCGCTCTGAAGCTGCGGAGCGAAGTCACTATCGACAAGGCTCGTTAGCAACAGTCTTCACCCATGAAGGCCAGATGAGGAAACCCAAGCCCGCAGATCGGCTCGGTGTCATGGCCATCGTTCTTGTCGTGCTTCGCATAGGGTGCGGTAAACTCCGAGAGGTCAATCCCGTCTCAAACCATGCCTCCTCAGTTCGCGCACAGTAGTGGGCACTGCCTCCCGCGCCATCACCGATGTAGGGCCAGACTTGCACAAAGAACGGGCGCAACTACCTCAAAGGGGATGCGGCGATGCAGGACCGCGTAGCAGCGTTCAGGCAGTCATGTCATTGAAATACCTCCCTGGCCAGATCCATCCCGATACGTGCGACAATCATCATTGTTGTCCCGCGGCCATGGTATCAAGCCGAGGGTACAGGTCTCCTCCACAATAGCATCGCAGAGCCGTCTAACGACGGCATGTACCCACACCGCTCGTTATTGCAGGAAAGGCGCTATAATTCGACCTGGAGTCCGGGGCCAACTGCACGGCCATCACTGCGGATTTAACTGAGCACGCATTGGACCTCCTGCAATATGAGTGAGCAGGAGCTGCAGCAATACGACTCGCATCACCCAGAACAAGGCCTTGCTCAATATCTGTTAGTAGAATGGCAGAGGCTTCTCTCGTCTATTCCCGGCACACTCCATCACACTTCCGTGGTTTGGAATCCCAAACTATGATTTTCTGTCGACAAGATAAGCCTCTGCGGTATACTTGCAGAAATTCGAGGTACTTCAGAACATTTTTGCTCAGGATGGCGCATGTGAAATTTCCTGTCGTATCCAGCGATAGACATAAGGGCAAGACGCTGGAAATTGACCCTGCGGGAGAAAAAATCGCCTTAGTGGGTCTCAATGGCGAGCCGATGGGAAGCCTGACCTGGGACTTTATTGTCGATCAGATTCTCAGTTATCGAAGTTCCCAACAGTCTCGCGAGGCTCGCTGCGAACCTCGCGTCACACTTGCCATACGGGTCAAATACCATACACCCGAAGGCATTCAGTTCGAGAGTCGGGCGGGAGGCATTGGAGGAGGAGGGCTGTTCATCGAAAGCCTTGCTCCATTGGCTGTCGGTACCAAGCTCACCATGGAATTTACGCTCCCTGAGAAACCTGGCGAATGGCTTCCAGCAAAGGGAATCATTGCGTGGGTTTGCCCAAAAGCCGACCAATACACGTTTAGTCCAGGAATGGGGGTACGCTTCGTCGATATCGCCACGGAAACCCGTGATCGAGTATTGAACTTGGTGCACACGGTCAAGGGCCTTCCACCGAAGGAGTCGCTGTAGTAGGCAGGATCTGCTCAATGATATCGAGAACCGGAAACTAAGCCTGCATGAGATTTCCTATTACCGCCACCCGCGAACACCAAGGAAAAGTCCTGAGCATCGATTGCGACCAAGAGACCTTATCCTTGCTTGATGAGAAGGGGCAACGCCTCGGCATACTTGACTGGGGCGAGTTGATAGAACACATCCTCTCTATCGATGAAGATTCTCGTTTCGAGCATTGTCGTGAATATCCACGTACTCCGCTTGCAATCAAGGTCCATTGCATCACATCAGACGGCAACACATTCGATAGCCTTACCGGCGGCATAGGCGGCGGAGGGATGTTTATTGAAAGCAGCACCCCACTGTCACCCGGCACCGAATTGAGGGTCGAGTTCGCCTTGCCCGACCGTCCAGGAGAGAAATTTGAAACTCGCGCGAAGGTAGCGTGGACGCGATCTAAACCAGAACGATACTTATTGTTTCCCGGAATGGGGGTTCAGTTCATTCACATCGATCAGACTGCACAGAAACGGCTCATCGACCTGGTTACATCGCTGAATCGGACTCGTGCGATTGCGTAATCTGTTGCATCGCCCAACGAGCCCATCCACGCACCATCAAGTCTGAATCCCCTTCAGCCACCTCTATTAAATCTATCATAACACTGTCATCGCCGACTTTCCCAAGTCGAAATGCCGCTTCCGACCGTACCCCCGCAGCGGAATCCTTCTTCACGAGCGACAGAAGATATGGGATGGCACGTGCGTCTCCCGTCTCTCCCAACACAGCTGCGATTCCTTGGCGCACCGCCGGATCTGAATTCTGAAGGGCACTTCCAAGATCTTCTGAAAATGTGACCGAATCAAATCCCAGCAAGGCTCGACTCGCGGCAATGCGACCAGAACCGTTCAAATGACGAACCGCTGCGAGAATTCTCGATTCACGATCCGGGAATGGCTCAATTTCAGCGAGAGCAAGTGCGGCAGCAGTCTTGACCGCCTCTGCAGGATCGCTCAAATGACGTATAAGCGCCTCTCCACTCTGTCCGTCGCCCAATCGGCCTAATGACAGCGCGGCAGCCGCCCGCACCCGAGCATCCTGATCATTGAGCGCGGAGAGCAGCCCCGGCCTTGCGGATCGCTCACCGATTTTTCCCAAGGCTTCCGCCGCGGTACGTCGCATCTCCGGATCAGGATCGGAAAGTAACTCGCCAAGCCGCGCCGAAATCACTCCTGGATCAGTCGGCGGTACATCGACATAGCACCCCGAATTCATGAAACAGAGCATGAGCCCGATCAAGATGTGGACTGAGAACCTGTTCGGTATGACCTGAGGAGGACTCCGATAGGTCACGAGAAGGATCGAGACGTCCATGCTAGATAGACTTGTCGGGAGGATCCCCGTCGAGGATGGGCGCCTGCTTCGCGGCTTCCATCGATTGCTCCAATTCCTTCTGCGCCGAATCCATCTCCGCCCGAATCGTCCGCATTTCAGGATCGACGGAGTTCCGTACATCGGCCACCGCTTGACGAAATGTCCGTACTGCATCACCCAAGCCTTCTCCCAAATTTTGCATGTCGTGAGGAGAGAAGCCTACTGGTTGAGGTTGCCCGGCCTTTTCCCGCATGGCTGCCTGAGCCGCCTGCACACGAGCCACGGCATCTTTGTTGACGATGGCCGACGGTCGTTTCGCCACTGGTTTACCATGGGCACCGGCCGGAAGTGGCGGGTATTGAGCTCGCATCGCAGGCCCGGGAGCCGCCATCCGGTCTTCCATCGTAGGAGGCTGATGGATCTTCGCAACTGCCGACCCCGATGCCGCCTGTCCCGACGTGGCGTTGGCCACACGAGGCTTTGGTGGTTGGGTAGCCTGTGGGCCTTGCGGACCGGCAGCCGCCATCAGAGCGGCTGTTGTACCGGGTGTCAATTCCGGGCCCGGCGTATACGGAGCGGTGGCTTTTGGAGTAGCAGGAGCCGGTGGAACCGCCAGAGTTGTTGGTGGGTGAGCCAATTGTGCAACCTCGGCCACGGGCTGAGCTTGCGCTTGAGAAGGAGAAGGAGCAGGGACAGAGTCATTTTGTTCGGCAGCAGCCTCCTGAACCGGAATGTCGTTCACTTCTTTCTTAAAACCTTTGAGGGCCTTGCCGACACCCTCGCCTATTTGCGGAAGCTTCCCCGCCCCAAAAATGATCAATACGATAACCAGAATGATGATTAGTTCGGAGAATCCCATGGTGCCAAACATATTCGATATCCTTCCTCGGCAAATATGGGTCAACCCGGCGCTGGAACGCCACGCCCGCATTCCGACCTACCACGATAGCTGCCCGGCCCAAAAGCTGTCAAGAAAGGTCGGTAGCCACAAACAAGATCCAAAAATCTATGGGGATGGGATGAGTATTGCGGAAAGGTCGGTCTGGACCGGTTGCCCGTACACCATCGCGTCCGCATGAGACAGATACACATCCAGTTCACTACGGATGCCGAATTCCCTCGGCAAATAAATTCCCGGCTCAATAGAAAAGCATGTGCCAGGCAATAGCCGCCGGCCATCTTGAGTTTCCAGGTTATCGATGTTGGCTCCATTGCCATGTACTTCCTCGCCGATTGAATGACCGGTTCGATGCACGAAATACTTCCCATAACCCGCATCCTGAATCACCTGCCTGCAAATATCGTCTACTTCCCATCCAAAGGGAAATGTTCCGGCCCGGACTCGCGTTTGCACGAATGTTACGGCAGCATCTCGAGCTTGGCGAACGATCTGAAATATCTCCTGATGCCGGACGGGCACGGCCTTTCCAACGAATCCGGTCCAGGTAATATCCGCATAGACAGTTCCAGGCCCTGGTTGCTTGGCCCACAGGTCGATCAAAACGAGATCACCTTGCTGAATGGAAGCAGACCCTTCCGGAGGAGGCTCATAATGTGGATCTGCACTATGGGCGTTGACGGCAGCAATCGGCGGACTCGAGGTCGTGAGGCCACGTGCCTGCATTCGAGAAAGAATATACTGCTGGAGAGCATATTCGCTAAGGTCCCGGTGCTCGGCAAGCGAAGTCCCCACAAAAGTAAACGCCTCATCCACAATTGCCCGCAATCCTTCGGCCGCCACCTGGTGGGAAATCAACTGCGCTTCATCCCACACCGCTTCGAATTGCTGAACCAAGTCGGCGGACGTCACGACTTCCATGCCCAGACTGCGCATAAGATCGATCGTTCCGGCATCCACGCGGGAGAGGTAGGGAATTGCATTCATCGGCGAATATTGCATGGCAATTCGTTTAACGGATTGTAGGAGAGAAGCGAGTGCTGCCTGCTGTTCTTCCCACGAAACATACGCCCATGCGTCTCCG